>CAXMOB010000280.1:0-10872 GCA_964194815.1 Vicinamibacteria bacterium
ATTCTTTTTTATATTGAGCTACTATTTCTTCCAGAGGGAGCCGTAGCCCTGCGGCACAGTGCACCACCAGTGGTTTATCCGCCCCAATAGACACGCTATCATTCTTGCTTAGCCAGAAGAATGAGCCTATGACAAATGCCAACAAGCCTGCAATAAGTCCAATTCTTTTCATATCTTACAAAATGAGCATTGAGGTGAAGTGAAAATAGCAAATTGTCGTCCATTTATCGAAAATGCCATCTTAAATTACCTTTTCGCCAACAAACTTAGAGCCATCTCTCTGGCTTCTTTGCCATCGCCACCACCAAGCATGCGCACTAACTCCTCAGTACGCTTATCGCCTTCTACTTCAACCAATCCAGACACAGTACGTCCCTCAAGCACTTTCTTCTCTACGACAAAGTGCTGACGCGCCACTGCCGCCACCTGAGGAAAGTGTGTGATCGATATCACCTGATGTTGCTCACCTAAAACGGCCATTTTCTCCCCTACTGATCGAGCAATCTCGCCACCCACATTGGCATCGATCTCATCGAACACCATTAATGGAGTGAAGTCTTGTTGAGCGAGTGCGCTCTTTACCGCCAACATGACACGTGATATTTCTCCGCTCGAGGCAATACTCTTAAGTGACTTGAGGGGCTCTCCTGGATTGGGACCAAACTGAAAATCAACCGACTCATACCCATTGGAATCAGGCTGACTATGGCTTTGAATCATTAATTCGAAGGCAGCTTGCTTAAATCCTAAGTCCTTCAAGTGACCTGCGACCACCTTACCCAGTTTGGGAGCTAGCTTCTTACGCTTACTACTCAACTTTAGGCCAGCCTTCTCTACCAATACCAATGCGGCTGTAACCTCGGCCTTCAAGGCATCAATTTGCTCATCGCGATCATCTAGTCCAGTGAGTCGCTCATGTGCTCTTTTACCATGCGCCACAACATCTTCTATACTTGGCCCATATTTACGTTTTAAAGTTTCAAATGTGTTGATGCGGTTTTCTAAAGAATTCACTTCCGTAGGATCCACCTCCGATTCAGCGACGTAGTCGACCATACTCCGCTCCAACTCCTGAATTTCCATCACAGCACTATCCAAGCCTGCGAAGGTGTCGCTAATGGCAGGATCAAGTTGCTCAAGCTCACGGGCGAGTCGCTGCACCTCTGAGAGCTGGTCATTAATACCTCCACTCAGTAATGCCACGACTCCACCGGCACTTTCCGTGATGCGACTACTATTGGAAGCTCGTTTGTAACGGTCTTCGATATCGGCTTCCTCCGCTGGCACTAGCTGGGCAGCATCAATTTCTTCTACCTGAAATCGCAATAAGTCCAATTCTTGGTCTGATGCCAATTCGGCACTTATTAAGTCGTTGAGCGATTGTTCTTTCGCTTTCCACTCACGGTAGAGCGTCTGATAACCAGCATAATCAGATACCGACCCCGCATAGGCGTCTAGCATAGAAAGTTGACGTTCATTAGAAAGTAAGCTTTGGTGGTCGTGCGGACCATGTAAATCCACAAGGTGCTGCCCAATTAACTTGAGCAAAGAAAGCGTCACTGGCGAGTTGTTAACGAATTGCTTATTAGAACCAGCACCGATCGCACGTTTAATGATCAAGATATCATCCTCATCGAGTTCAACTCCAGCATCCTCAAGGACTGCGAGAATTGGCGAGTCACCAGGGAGCTCAAAGACGGCCTCAACAGTGCAGGTAGATTCACCAGTGCGAATCATGTCTTTAACAGCGCGTTCCCCGAGAATTAACTTCAGTGCTCCAACGATGACAGATTTACCAGCACCTGTTTCACCGGTGACTCCAACTAGCCCAGAGCCAATATTCCACGATAAACTATCGACAAGTGCTAGGTTTCTGATTTTAAGTAATGTCAACATCGTTTGAAAGTGAGATAGAGGGATTATGCAAAGCTCGCAACGATAATCAACGACAAGATTTTCTAATTTTCTAATGGAATACACACTGACATTTTTAGGATCCAGCACATCGATAGGCATTCCGGTGATTGGCTGCGACTGCGCACGCTGCCTTTCAAACAACCCAAAGGTGCACAGAATGCGTTCCTCCATCGTTATAGAGTCTGAAATAGAGACACTGCTGATCGACGCTGGACCAGACCTCAGACAGCAAGCACTGAGACATGGATTGAAACATGTGGACTATGTTTTCTACACCCATTCTCACCTTGACCATGTGGCTGGTTTCGACGAACTCCGCGCCTTCTGCTGGAGACGTGACGACCTACTCCCGCTATACGGAAACAAAGGCTGCATGGAAGATATACAACGGATGTTCTCTTGGGCTTTTACTAAAGAAAACACCTATAAGGGCTACATCCGACCGGTGGCGAAGATCATCGAACAAAAGGTGCAACTCAAGGGCTTGACTGTCATTCCTGTGCCAGTTGATCACGGTGGTGTCGAAACCAGCGGCTACAAGCTCATCACCAACAATGGATTCTCAGTGGTCTACATTTGTGATGTAAAAGTCATCCCTGAGGCCTCGTTCCCTATTATTGGAAATCCGGATGTCCTTATCATCGATTGCCTCAGAGAAGAGATGCACCAAGCCCACATGTGCGTGGATGAAGTCCTCGCTGCGATTGCACGCATTCAACCCAAGCAAGTATACCTCACGCATTGTTCCCACGAAATGGATTGCTCCTTGGTCAGTGAACGACTCCCTGCTAATGTTCAATTTTGCTACGACACCCAATCTATCAGCTTTTCATGAAACTTTTACTTATCCTACTTCTGGCAATCACTTCATTAGTGGCCAAAGAAGACGCACTCACCTCGAATAACATCATCGTTCTGTATAATGCTGATGACGAAGAATCAAAAACCTTGGCTAACTTCTACGCAGATCAGAGAGGAATTGCCAAGCTACAGGTTTGGGGGATATCGATGCCGGTCAAAGGAAAGATCACACGCGCTGAGTTTGACCTCATCCGAGTTCTCTACATCAACAAACTCAAAGAAAGCCTCAACCCAAAGCTATCCACTGTGGTCTGCATGCGCGGCGTCCCATTTGGGATTAACCGTGACGGCAAACAACAGAACGAGGCCAGCTTTGATTCTGAGCTTTCCGTCCTCACGCCAACAGACAAAACACCCAAGGCGATCAACAATCCCTATTTCAAAAAGAACATTAAAATCAATACGTTTAGAAATTTACACGCTCATAACCGAGGACTTCGACTAGTCACTCGTATTGACGGCCCTAGTCTAGAAATTTGTAAACGCATCATCACCGATGCCATCGCAACCGAAAAACGTGGTCTCTGGGGAATGACCTATCTCGACAAAGCACACAAAGGCGGCAGCTATAAAATGGGTGACGCTTCCCTCATTGAAATAGAAAAGCTCAACTGGAGCCTTGGCCTACCTACTGTATTAGAGGATACAAAAACAACTTACCCGATTAACTATCCGATGGAACATGCAGCAGTCTACTTTGGTTGGTATACCGGCAATGTGAACGGTCCATTCAAGAACCCTAATTTTAAATTTCGCCAAGGTGCGGTCGCTGCTCATTTACATTCCTTCAGCGGCTCTAACATCCGCAATACTAAAGGAGCCTGGGTCGGACCACTACTCGATAAGGGAGCCTGTGCTGTGTTAGGAAACGTCTACGAACCATACCTACAAGGCACAACGCAGTTCGAGATATTCTATCAACGACTAACAGAAGGATACACATTTGCGGAGGCTTCCTACATGGCGACTCCCCTACTGTCATGGCAAACTGTGATGATCGGTGACCCGCTATACCGTCCATTCAAGCATGTCCAAAAAGTGTCTGGCGAGCAACATGCCGACGACAAAATCTACCGTGTGATGCGATTGGTTTGGGAACTTCAAAAAGACACCCCAGCTGATAAATTAAGAAAACTGAGATCCGCTGCAGCTAAGTTAGAAAGCTCCGAGCTCTATGAATTTATCGGCTTGTGGAAACAGTTTGAAGGAGATGACGCGATGGCAGAGAAATTCTATAACTCAGTTGTTTTAATGAAAGCCAAAACACCACAGGCACTGAGATGTCAGCTTCACCTAGTTGACCTTTTGGTAGAACATAAGCAACAAGCCAAGGCAGTTAAGATGTTGCAGTCAATGTTAATCATGTATGCCGACTCGCCACATTTTGCAGCTATCAAAAGCCTGCATCTTAAATACAATCCACCGCCACCTAGTGTGCCTGGGGCTACCTCTCCAAAATGAAGCTACTGAACTACCACTCTCTGCTCGAATCCTTCCCATCCAGCAACCTCTTAGCAGAGGAATCAGAAATCTTACCTGACGAACTCGAACTGCAACGCCAATGGTTTTGCGGAGATTTTGGCACAGAGTTTGTTGCAAACGAATCGGGTCACACAGTTCGCATCAAGCAAATGGGCTTTTGGAATCGCTCAGCTGGACCTGATTTTGTGCATTGCTGTGTCGAGATCGATGGAGTTGAGCACACGGGTGCGATAGAGCTCGATACCAGTGCTAAACATTGGGAACTCCATGGCCATCACCGAAACGCGACCTTCAATGAGGTGATACTCCATGTGGTCTTTTGTGAGAATAATCCCATCTTGCACATCAGAACCCTAGATCAAAAACATGTACCTCAAGTGATCATTAGGCAGAAGCCTTCGTCGCCAATGACCTGGCCTCAAGAATCACAACTTCAGCTTACCCACCTTGGTAGGTGTTCTCAACCACTAGCCTCTATCCCGACAGAACGATGTGAGCAAATCCTCAAAGCTGCGGTAGAGTACCGTATCGAGAGAAAAGCGAAGCGGATACGCACCATCGCTGAGCTACACAGTTGTGACCAGTCACTCTGGCTCCAACTCGCTGAAGTCCTCGGCTATAGATATAATGCCAACACCATGGTGACATTGGCTCATAGAATTCCGATTTCGCAGCTTGTGGGACGGCCAGTGCAACAAGTTCATGCTATTCTTTTTGGTGCCGCAGCTTGGTTACACCCAGAGATTCACGAGGAAGCACCCGTTGATAGCCAAAAATGGCTGCAGTCCCAATGGCAAACGTGGTGGCAACTTCGCCAAGAATTTGAATTCAGCGAGGATAAACAATTGCACTGGGCCCTAGGCCGAGCACGCCCAGTCAATCACCCACAACGCAGACTGGCCGCCCTAGCACTGATCGCGGAGCAATGGAAGCAGGTAAAACAACACTACAAAGCGGGAACACTTAGCACATTTCTCACCACCCTTGGGGATGATTTTTGGTCGCTCCACTACACGCTCATATCGAAACAAGCGTCACGCCCAATGGCTCTCATGGGAAAAAGTAAAGCCAACGAGTGGTTGGTGAATTTCTCGCTGCCTCTACAAATTTTTGAAGATCGCCCTGGTGCTATAGAGAAGTATTATAAAATTCCTGCACCAGTCGCCAGCGAACGAGTGAAGCGTGCTCACCATAGACTATTTGGAGAACACCCAGACAAGCACCTCTTCTTGAAGAAAGCTTGGCACCACCAGGCCTTACTACAAATCTACCAAGATTTCTGCATGGAACACATCCCTGGCTGCGAAGACTGCCCATTCCCTGAACAACTCCTTGACTGGTCGCGTTAAAATAATCTCACCATAAATAACAAACCCACTTCTACCAATTTGGCAAAAGTGGGTAATGTGAGAAACTCAGAGTGGTATTACATCATCTGAGCACCAGCTTCAGCGAGTTCACTTCGTTCACCTTTACTGAGTGCAATATGCGCTACAAAATCCTGCCCCTTGAGGCGATTTCTTGTGTAAACCAAACCGTTACTGCGGCTATCGACATATGGATTATCAATCTGAGCAGGGTCACCAACTAGAACTAGCTTCGATCCTCTCGACATGCGCGTGACAATCGTTTTGGCCTCCTGTGGAGTGAGCTGCTGAGCTTCATCGAGAACAAAGTAGCGGTTTGGGATCGAACGACCTCGAATGTAACAAAGTGCTTCGACCTCGACATCACCACTTTCAAGCAGTGCTTCGTAGGCTTTTCGCTCAGGAGCGTCATTTTTCTTATTCTGCTTACGTTTAGGACCCTGAGAAGAAGCTGGTGGTTCCATCAGTAACTCCAAGGCGTCGTAAACTGGCTGCAACCATGGCCTCATTTTGTCATCCAAATCACCTGGTAAAAACCCGAGTGACTCACCCATCGCAACAATCGGGCGAGAAATTGTAATTCCATTGTATTGGCGGTTAAACATTTCGTGAAGACCGGCGGCAATCGCCACTAGCGTCTTGCCTGTTCCAGCCTGGCCATAACATGTAACCAAAGATATATCTGGATTTAATAAGGCATCGATCAGGCATTTTTGCCCAATATTCAAGGGCTTCAAGTGATGTCCTCCATCTGGCATCTTAAGCACATTAGGAATCTGCAACATAACAAATTCACCACTGGGTGCCAAACGAGCTGGCATGGTTTGCTTCGCGCTCACTTGCAAGTAGACATATTGATTGGTCACTACGTTATATCGCCTTTCTTCAGGTAATGAGATCTTTCCAGTGGAAGCAAAGGCTTGAAGCTCCAGTGCATCTACAACAACTCGAAGCATATCATAATTGCGGACCTCACTAGCCTCCACCTTGTCATTCAAGTAATCCTGACACTCTATCCCTACAGTCTTAGCTTTAAGCTGCATGTTAAGATCCTTTGTCACCAAAATCACTGGCGAGTCATTATACTTCGCTAATAAAATAGTGCAGGCCAAGATCCTGTGGTCAACGCGTTGTTGATCTGGGAAAATGCGTAAGAACTGTGTAAGAACCTCTGAACTCTCACTGCAGAACTTGTCGTCATAGACAACGAGACGAACTGAGCCTCCCCCATCTGTAGTTACACCAGCTGTAACACTGACATCCCCTGCAAACATGGCTGTAAGCCTTCTGTGTACAGCACGCGCATTTGCTCCTCGCTCGGATTGTTCCCCCTTAAACTTATCCAACTCAGATAAAACGTCAGTTGTAATACAAATGTGGTTGTCTGAAAACCTCCCCAAACATGCGGGATCGTGAAGCAACACATTCGTATCCAAGATGAAATTTTTGCCCTTTGTATTCAACGCTTCCAACCCAAATTCTTTGACTCGGGTGCGCGTTCCTCCTGCACGTTTCGTTTTTGTTTCCATGTTTAATTTGTCCGCAATTGATGGCATGAACTGCCTCAATAAAATATTTTAGACATCTAAACTATCATCAGAGTTCTGTAGGAATGCAACAGATAAATCAGAGTTTTTAAAATTAGCGAATTGGCATGATTTATTTACATGATTACGAAGTTTAAACTAGCCCAGCTAAGGTTTTAATGTATAAAGTGTCCACCTACGGGTTTTACCCAAAAATTTTACATAAACGATAACAATGGCAATTTATTGCATAGGAGACATCCACGGGAAATTTGATAAATTGGCGGAAAAGATTCGCCAAATTCCACCGCATTCACACCTACTCTGTGTAGGCGACATCGGTCTTGGATTCGAAGACTCAGCTGGCCCTGAGTGCTTAAACCAAGTAAATGCAATTGCCAATGAAATGAACACATTCATTTGGATGATTCGTGGCAACCATGACAACCCGTTCATGTTTAGAGGGCAGCAACAGATTTGGAACGAGGGTTGCTCGAACATTAAGCTCATGGCGGATGTCGATTCCATTGAGCTGGAAGGTTATCATATCATTTTCGTAGGTGGAGCTATCTCTGTTGACCGCTCGCACGAGGGTCGCGTCGACGGCTACTCATGGTGGAAAGAAGAGCCAGTGCATGAATCTTGCCCAAGCCGCGTTTATCACATCGTGGAAGAATTCGGCCCAGCTGATATCCTTATCACACATGCTGGCCCTATCACTGCGCTTCCTGTGATCGATGAGTTTGAGCCGAATGTTTACCATTACTCACAAGAAGACCCGAACCTCCTCGCCGACATTAACACTGAGCGCCAACGTCTATCTGACTGCGTTCACTTCTCTAGAGCTCCAATGGTGGTTTATGGCCACTATCACGTGCCTTTGGAATATCACAACACCGGCGTTGATTACCGCTGTGTTGCTGAACTGGAACTTTGGGAATTTAAAAGTGACAAGACAACTCACCTTCCTGCAGCAAAGATCTCTGAAGAAGAGAAGGCCAAGGTCGAAACTGCTCCTATCACGCTAAAAGCCCCACTTAAGTCGACTCCATCGCCTAATGTTACTGCAGCGAGTGCCACTACTGAAGATGCCGCCACTGAGGAACTTATCGCCAAGACGAAGCAATTACGTAAAACAACTACGTACAATCTCACAGCCGATACTAATTTCGATCAGTCAGCTAAGATATTGCCTCCTACCTCAGAGATTGAACCTGTTGAACCTGTTGAACTCGACGAAGGCGAATCATCAAACGGCAAGCAACTTCCACCACTCTAGTAGTAAATCACTAGCTCACTGTGCTCTGATCGCCCTATTCGTTTATCGACAGGGCGCTTTTTTTGTCCTTTTCAGAGCAGGGTTCAGATGAAAATCCCATTCATTCCTTATTGATCGACAGATTGTTGCCACAATGACGGCAATACACAGCATCATCTAAATGTCCATGTGAGCCACACCCCGGACACGCTCTCGTTGTGGTGTTTGTTTCAGCTTGAATCATTGCTGAAGACACGATGCCCGTAGGGACAGCAATGATTGCGTAACCAGTTAAAATCATCACCGAAGTGAGAAATTTACCCATTGGTGTGATCACCGTCATGTCTCCATAACCAACAGTGCTAATAGAAACAATCGCGTAGTAAATAGATGCCGGGATGTTCTCAAACCTATCATTGGTTGGACTCTCCACAACATAGATAAGCGTCCCAGCGATTACTGCGAGTATTAACACGCAAAGAAAAAACACAGTAATCTTCGCACGTGAGGTCGCAAGTCCCCGCATGATAACATCAGCACCGCGCACGTGGTTGACCATCTTCAATACACGAAATATCCGCAGCAACCTAAGGATACGAATCACAATCAAGGACGCCCCTGCAGTCCCAACCATCGGCAACAAGGTCAACAAGGTAGGAACAAACGAAAAAAGATCCACCAAACCAAAGAAACTAAAGGCGTATCGATGTGGCTTTCGAGTCAACCAGAGTCGTAAGAAGTACTCACTCATAAATAGAATAGTGAACATCCACTCCAGCCCATAGAGTAGGGTTCGGTGCTCCTCCTGCACAGAATCCACCGTCTCTAGCATCACCACAATAACACTGACAATGATCATACACAGAATGCCAATATCAAAGGCCTTCCCCATAGGGGTTTCAGCCTCGAATACGATTTTCCAAATTTTTTTCTTCAATGCCTCTTCGGGCGGATCTTCATTCATAGCGTTGTCTTAATAAAATTGCATCATACATACCTACAAACAATCGTCAACATTTGGCAATAATGTGCTAGAATATTACCCAGATCAGCGTACTTTAAGATTAATCATATTCCATTCATCTACGTGGCTCAAATCACTCTAACTATCGCTGGCTCAGATTCTTCTTCTGGGGCTGGTATTCAAGCGGACCTCAAAACCTTTTCCACATTAGGTGTGCATGGTCTCACAGCCGTAACCTGTGTCGTTGCAGAATCGCCTCACGAAGTCCTTTCAGTAACTCCCGTGCCAGCTGAGGCAGTCATCCAACAAATTCAGGCTTTAACCAAAGCGTACCCGATTGGAGCATTGAAAACGGGACTGCTACACTCTGCAGAAACGGTGCTTCAGGTGTGCGACACCATCCGTAAGTCATCACTCTCCGTAGCTCATCTTGTTGTCGACCCAGTCATTATCTCTTCCACTGGCGACACTCTCGCAGAAGGTGATGTGCTCTCCGCCTACCGTGATCAATTACTTCCCTTAGCTAGTGTGATCACCCCTAATATCCCTGAAGCCGAAATGATACTCGGCTCAAGCATCGATAATCACCAGCAATCCATAGAGGCGGCAACCGAGCTTGCAAAACTCTACAACACCGCTTGTTTACTCAAAGGTGGCCACGCTATACAATCTGACACCGTGACAGACATTCTCGCGACAACTGACTCAATCAGAGAGTTTTCACTTCCTCGTATCGACATCCCTATGAGCCACGGCACGGGTTGTACTCTATCTGCTGCCATTACAGCGAACTTAGTCAAAGGCCAAACACTCCCCACCGCTGTCCGTAACGCCAAGGAATGGCTCCATATAGCCCTCGCCAACTCACTCCACTGGAAGATCGACGGCAAAGAAACCTACTGCATCAACCAGGCAGATATTTAGGCTATTATTTCACAGGCCTTATCTAGGCCATTAAACCGCTGTCACCCCTTCGTATTAGCGACATAAGTTACACAATTTCTCACGAGTTAAATTGTCCTAAAAACACACGGGAAGTAAGCGATAAAAGGTAAGGTGCTTTATTCACAATTCAGATATTGATGTCATGAAATCCTCGGGCATCATGGACTAATTTAATTAGTTGGACTTAATATACTGAAGAGTAATTGTTAGATCGTTGACATCTCAGTGTCCTTTCGGGCTCATGAGAAAAGTTAAATCTCTAGTAGGTACTAATTGAAGAGAAATAATTACTAATTCTTGCTATTCTGCTACTTCTTTTTCCTTTTCTTTTTTGGGATGCCATAGGTTTTTAAAATTACCTTCTCGACCGTTTCTCGATCGCTAAGGTTCTGGAAGGCTTCAAGCATTGGGTCTGTTGCCGTGACCATCCATGCCTCAAGCGTGGCCTTCATGGCAGCTATTTCGGCTTTGTGCTCAGGGATATCAATCAGGTTAGTTAGGCAATTCGGGTCTTTTACGGTGTCATAAAACTCCTCTGGCACACGATGGCGA
>CAXMOB010000281.1:0-9797 GCA_964194815.1 Vicinamibacteria bacterium
TCGAAACCACAGGTGCCCCATGGTCAGATTCTAAAATAACATGGAGCCCATTTTTTAAAGTATGGATACTAGCGGAAGTCGTTGGAAATGTCATCGATCAAAAATTGTGTCTGGAGTAGGTCGAGTCCACTGAAACGACTCATGAGGAATATTCCGCACCATAAACCATAAAATGACGAGGACAAAAATGACTTTGAGCGTTCTGAGAGAAGGTTTTAGCAGTGCTTCAGAACGCTTTGTCATTGCTTTATGGAGGTAGGACAAGCCGAATACCACAGCGGTGGCCAACAACAACACATACAAACCGTTCATTTTAAAAGCCTTCAGCAAATCAAACTCCATCAACGCACGCGTTGAACGTGTCGCCCCTCATCCAGGGCAATGGATCCCTGTCCATTTATACATGAGACAAGGTGGCAAAAAGGAAAAGTCTACATACACCGCCCAAACAACCAAGCTCACGCCAGCCAGCACCAAACTAACAAAACTCCAAAATATGGCAGGATGTGATTTCATCAAATGAGCAGGTCTCAGCGAACACTAGAAATCGTCGACATTATAACGAGGCTGATTCAAGCCATCCAAGCCTCCCGCTATAATCATCACAACAAAGAGTAATAGGAAAATACCAGCCACTATCCATAGCCCCAAACACCAGCCTTTCGCTATGGCAGAGGCTCTTAATGAACCTGCGTAATCCCCTGCTGTGTATTTACTATTCACCATACAAGAATAGATCAACGGCACAACTCCAAGGGGAATCGGTAAACAACAACAGAATATCATCGTGAAAATAGGGATGATGACTGTTAAAATAATAGATTGAACTAAATAATTATTGGGCTTCTGGCCCATTGCCATCGGTGGCTGATAGCCCTGAGGACTGTGCACCGGTGCTACAGGTGGGGCATAAGGCGTAACTCCCTCAGCAGAGCCCGCGCCATTGGAATCAATCTCCTCCTCCACGGTTTTAAAGTCTGAAACCGTGGAGGCAGGAACCCAATCCTCCATCCCTTGCTTCCATACCAGTGATGAACTTGTTAGTTCCCCAGATTGTAGCATCTGTTGTAATTTCACCTGAGCCACAGGCCCCTGCTGCTGCCCATCTTTTGAATAATACCAATTGTCCATTATAAATCTACTATGTAGTTTCAATCTACCCTATCCAGCTGATCCTGCGATTCCTATTAACACTATAAATAAAAACACAATCAATACCAACACACCCACTAATGACCAACACACGATACACCATGTCTTCGCTGTGGAGGATGAACTCAAGGATCCTTGGTAATCACCTGAATCATACTTTGAATTCACCATGATAGAAAAAATTAAAGGCACTATCCCAATGGGAAGCCCACAAAACATCAAACTTAGCACTGTCAAAATAATAGACTGCGCCATATAGTTTCTAGGTCTCGCTCCCATTGTCTGCTGCGGCTGAACACCGTATCCTTGATGCACTGGAGCACTAGGTGCTGCGTATGGAGAGCTTGGACCACTTGATGGAACTGGACTTACTGTTGGTGTCATCCCAGTTACCTGAAACACCTCTAATGTAGATGCTGCCACCCAGTCTCCCATCCCCTGCTTCCACACAAGAGAAGAGCTGGCAAGCTGCCCAGACTGAACCTTCTGTTGAAGTTCAGCTTCTGCTATAGGCCCTTGTTGCTGACCGTCTTGTGAGTAATACCAATTTGCCATGTGGAATCTTGAGGTTGGTGTGAGGCGTAGCTTGGAATGATACCAGCCAAGGTCAAGGGCTATCTACTCCTGATCGAAGATCGTATCTGGAGTCGGACGAGCCCACTCAAATGCTTTGTGAGGAATGTTACGTGTGATAAACCACACCACAACCACAGTGAAAATTACTTTAATATAAAGTGGTTTCAAGCGAGCGAACTCGTAATTTCTTTTTTGAATCCAATAGGTTATTTCAATCACGAACCAAGCAATCAAAAGCGGAGATAGGATCACCACTAGCGGATTATAGCGTAATGCCAATGCAAGCTCTCCTTGCATCATGGAACGCGACGCTCTTGTAATACCACAACCTGGGCAATGCACCCCAGTGTGCTCGTAAAGCAGGCAAGAAGGCAGAAATGGCACCTTAAAATAGACGCCCACCATTGTAACACTGCAGATAAGTGCCACAGCAAGAACAATAAGAATTCGCTTATTCATTTAAAAAATGAGCCGTCCTCAGTAATAAAATCACGTTGAACTGCTCCAGAAAACCTAAAGACCCCTGAAAATCTCCTTACGCGTTAACAATAAAGCCCTGAAGTACAATGTTAAGAACAATAGCAACGATGCCGCAAATCATCCCCCACATAGCCCACGTCTTCGCACTTTCTGATGCTGCCACAGCACCAGCATAATCACCAGAATTATACTTACTACTCACTGACGCCGCTTTAATAATTGAAACGATTCCAAAAGGCAAACAACAACAGCATGTCACTGCAATCGACTGCCACAAATACGTTGCTGGCATAGGTTGATTATGGCTTGTACCTCCTCCAAGCATTCCTCCTCCTTGTACCGGTGTATTAGGTGAAGCATAGGGTGAGGCCGCTTGCTCCCCCAAGGCTGGCTGACCAGCCAATGCTGGGCTGGCTGCCGGTGCAGCACCAGCCATGAGTTCGGCAATAGTCCCTACTGGAGCCCAATTTGCCATTCCCTCTTTCCAAACCAATGCGTCTGTAGGGAGTTGACCTGCTTGAATAAATTGCTGAATCTGCTCTGCAGCAACAGGTCCCTGTTGCTGTCCATTAAGTGTGTAATACCAATTGCTCATGTCTTAAGTTGTTGCTGTTAGTGTGTAGAGGTGAGCGTTCTCCGAATTAGCTTCGAGGTCAAGGTCAAACACTGATTTATCCACCTTCCAACCGGTAGATTCAAGTAAGGCACACATTTCCATGTAGCTGAACCATCTCAAGGTTTGAGCACTTTCATAATCTTCCTTTTTGCCGTTTCGCTCACGTAAAGTATAACGATGCTTGCGATACAGCATCTGATGGGTGCGATCGATACTGAATTGAGTGCGACACTGAGCTGTGCTGCCATCGCTCGACTCCGCCTCATGATCTTTATACCATTGCTTCTCATCTAACTCTCCGCAGATTTCCGCCCACGGCATGAAAATGGTAAAGTAAAGTGTCGCTCCTTCTGCCGCATTCTCACGAATGTAACGCAATGTAGCTTCAACCTCGCCTTCTTCAAATAGCATGAAGGTGAAGGCTGGCACAAGAAAGTGCCTATACTCAGAAATATCCTGCTCTGTTGTCACCCCGTGAAATGCCTTGAACGTTTGCTCACCTCGCTGTTCTTCTAGCAATGCCAACATATCCTCTGAGACGTCATTGCCATCGACCTCGAACCCCGCTTCATTAAGCGGAACTAGGATTCGACCAGAGCCACAGCCAATTTCTAAGGCCTTGCCAGGCTTGCCTTCGAGTTGCTGACGGATCAGTTCCAGCTCAAGCCCAGGAGCTTCAGCGTTCCAAAAAATGTCGTGTAACTTCGCTTCTAAAGATCGATACATGATGATGGTGTTTCTTGTGGTATAGTTAAGGCAAAAATGGTCGTGCCGGCTCCCGGGTCACGCATCTCTTCAGTCGCTGGACGCAAGCCCTTTTCTGGAGAATCAAGAAAGAGAACAATCGCAATATGTAGGTATCTTTCAACAAAATCATCATAGGTGTATTGCTCACTCAGGGTCGTCTTCTTGATCACTGCCCCACCTGCAACAAACTCATCTAACTCACTGTGGCTTGGTCTTCCTGGGAAACAAATGCGACCTCGCAAACTCGCGGCAACCGCTGTCGTGTGGTGAGCTCCATCATCATACGGGGCAATCTGCCACACGTTGGCACTGCCGAAAATGTGCGTAAATTCTTTCGCGGCTAAGGAGTTAACTTCGTCGTTTGCAGTAGTGGCAATCAACATCCCCAAGCCCGCCAAATCGAGTTCTTCTTCAACATATTCAGAAAGAATATTCGCTCGCGTCGCAGGAATTCCCTCTACCGTTGCAGCCGCCACATTAGAGTAGTTGGTATCCAACATCAGCACATCGTGCCCATCCCGCTGCAATTCTTTTGCCACCAATCGAGCCCAAGGAGTTGCTCCTGCAAACAACACCCCCATTGGATTCTTTTTTGAAATCCCCAATCGTCTCGCCAGCGGAGCTGCTAACAATCCATAGAACGTCACTGTGCCGACAATAACGATGAACACCAGCGGCTCCATCATCTCAGCCTGTGTAATGATTTGCTCACCAAGCTCAGGAGAGAAACGCACTTTCCTATCATGGATCACATGGACAAATTCCAGCGCAAAAATCGAGGTCACCGCTGCAGCAACAATTCCCCTCGGAGCCAAGGTGCTCAAGAACAGCTGTTCCTTGAAATCCAATTTTTTCGTGAACGCATTCGCAATGATCACAGAAACAGGACGAACGATCAAAATTAACACGGCGAGTAAAGCTAAACCACCGGGTAAAGCATCCACCAGCCTATCCCATTCAATGCGACCAGAAAGCACAATAAACAACACGGAGATAATCAACACACGTAAGTTTTCCTTAAACTCAAGGATGTGCTTCACCGAAACCGACTTCTGGTTCGCCAATGCAATTCCCAAAACGGTCACCGTCAACAGGCCTGACTCTGGTTGAATCAAATTTGAAAGAGAAAACGAAACTGCCACCACACTGAGTAAAAACACTGAGTGTAAAAAGTCCGGAATCCAATGGTGCTTCAAGGCCATTTCGATCGCTTTCGCCAAGATAAAGGCAATGACTCCACCCACTAGAATCGTTTTCACAAAGGCCACCAACACCTCATGCTTGGCCATAGCCGCATCGTCAGACAAGGCTACCTGAAATACCAAAACCGCCAAAATGGCTCCAATAGGATCTACTACAATCCCTTCCCACTTAACGATCGACCCAATCTTACGCGATGGTTGAATGTGCCTAAGTAAAGGTGCAATCACCGTCGGACCAGTCACCACTAGGATAGCTCCCATCACAGCAGCAACACGCCAATTCAAACCGACTTCAGAAAAGGTCCAATCCAGTGGCACACAATACATCAAAAAGGCCGTCGTCGCCACAAAGGTCACCAACACCCCAACCGTGCACATCCGCAACACCGACACCCCACTCTGCCGCAACTCCGAAAACTTCAAGGTCAGCCCGCCCTCAAACAGAATAATCGCCACACACAATCCGACCATATCCAGAATCAGTCGCTCACTCATCGAGTTCGCAGCTTCGTCGCCAGAACCTAAGTAATTGTCAATTCTAAGATCAAAAATCTGCCCAGCACCAAATCCAAATGCCAATAGCAAGAGAATCGAAGGAAGACGGAAACGCCACGCTGTCCACTGGGCAATAATACCTAGTGCCAACACAAGCGTAATGTAAAAAAGGGGACTGTCCATAAAGCTGGCGGCAGTGAACAACAGGATACCTCAATTGTCCAGACTTCCCAAAAATTGCTACGCAATTAGTTCACGTCCAATCAATCTTCATCACAAACTACCCACTCAAATGCACTCTCCCCACGGTATCCGTGATGAAGGTCACCTAGCTTTCCAAAATTTCAACTTCGTATCCGTCAGGGTCGGTCACGAATGCCATCTTGCGATTCGCAGGATCTGAAAACTTCTCACGCCATTGGCTTGGCCATATTTCAATCCCAGCATTTTCTAATTTCTCACAATACTCCATGATACATTCTACCCCGACAGCAGTGTGCATCAAATCTTCAGGAAAAGTCACATCGAAGCCAGGCGAATAACACAGCTCCAAGAAGTGGGCATTGCCCGGAAGGTGCAAGAACGCAAGTTTGTTGCCCTGCGGCGAATCCTTGCGATCCCCTTGCTCAAAGCCGAGTTCAGTATAAAATTCAATCGACTTATCTAAATCAGCAACGCGAACACGGGTATGAAGAAATTTAATCATGTCCAGAGCATAATTCTAGTCTGCTAGATAGCAACGAAAAATCTCGGCAGTATAGCGGACTCACTCCACCGCTTTAAAAGCGATCCAATGCGAGCTCGCCCGGAAGTTCACCACCCATCAATAAGTCTGACACCATCTGACCAGTGATAGGAGCCAAGCTCAGCCCCATCATCGCATGACCACTGGCCACCACAACATTGCCATGCTTTGGCACTCTGCCAATGTAGGGAACACCATCAGGTGAGCAGGGACGCATCCCAGCCCAAACGTCAACATTCTCAAAATCTTCTTTCTTAAACTGAGGGAAATACTCGCTAACAGAATTAATCATACCACCGACGCGAGCCTTATTGATCGAAAGATCCTTCGCTCCCACTTCCATCATCCCAGCAAAACGTAGAGAATCTCCCATCGGTGTGATAGCTACCTTCGCCTCGCTAAAGATAGAACATAAGTTCGGTAGCTGCACCGGTTTAGGCAAGGTGATAGAATACCCCTTACCTGCTTGCTGCGATAGTGAGAAGCCGAGTTTAGCGGTCAGCTGAGGAGTCCATGCCCCTGCAGCAATCACCACGTGATGAGCCTTAAGAAGTTCTCCTGAACCAAGTTCGAGACCATTGACCCTAGACCCAGAGAAAATAAAGTTCTTCACAGGTGAATTATAACGAATCGTCCCGCCCATCGAAACGATGTGCTCACGCATACGTTTCATGAACAACTCAGGAGTCAAATGGCAGTCCTGCTCGAACCACACACCGCCTTGGATATCCATTTCAATATTGGGATCAATCTTGGCAGCTTCTTCAGGGGTGCAAACAGTCGCTTTCACTCCCAGCTCACCAGCCATTGCGGCGATCGCAGCTTCCGCATCCAGGCCCTCTTGCGTCTTACAGAGCATAAGAAGTCCCTTTTGATTCAACCCAAAGTCACCCTTAGACTGCAACTCGGCAAACAACTCGCGGCTCACCAGGTTCATTTCAGCAATCATTTGCTTACTCGCTTCCACGTGCTTTGCATTCGCATGCTTCCAGAAAAGGTAACCCCACTTCGCCATCGCTGGGCTCGCACTTGGACGAATCGCAAATGGGCTGTCGGATTTGAACATCCACTTGATCCCCTTAGAAATCATTCCTGGAGCAGCAAGTGGTACAAAATGACTTGGCACAATCATCCCTGCATTACCGAACGAACAGCCTTCAACGGCCTCGCCTTCAGCATCAAGAACCGTCACATCAAGCCCTTTTCTCAATGCGTAATAGGCTGAAGCTAATCCAATCGCTCCCCCACCGATGATGTATACCTTATCTGTTTTCACCCTGTTACTTTAGCACGATCGTCTTGTCACATTCTACAGTGAAAACCACTCCATTAGCCAAGTATCCGTATTGCAACATAGGCATTCAGTGAAGGCAAATCACCTCAGTGTCTTGGACAAGCCCCCTCACCCTCAATGTACGATAACTAATCGCTGCCATCAGAATGGCCCCGCCAGCTAAAACGCTTGTTCAGTTTGTAAATCTAAAAAAACTAAAAAACCTCACCAGTTACAGTGAGGTCTTTAAATCTCAAGCTAGAGCTTGCTTGCGTAACCACCACCTTTTTCAACCTTCGGAGCCTGATAGACTTTACTTATAATTTTCCAGCCTTCGTTATGTCTGGTAAGAGTAAGAGCATCAGAGTATTGTTGCCCATTCCATGTGATTGCAACTTTCGCAATTGAAATAAAATCAGATATTTGAGTAATCGATTTAATCTCAGCTCTAAAATTTGGGTGCTTCTTTTCTGACCACATTTTAAAGGCCTGGTCAACATTTTGCTGTTTCACGACTCCAGACTTAACTTCTGTTATTTGAGCCACGTCTTTCTTCCAGGCCTTTTCAAGAAGATCCAGTTTCCCCTCTTTAATTCCATTGAAGTGAATAGTGAGGGTTTTCTCGACCTCATCTTGAGTGTTAGCAGGAGCTAAGTTGATCAATGATGACAGCAGTGCAGTTGTTAGTAGTATTTTCATATAATTAATTTGGGACTGAAATCACCATAGCCCAACATTTTTCTTTGTGTGTAAAGAGAAGGTAAATAAGACTCGGGCAAAATAATTGGATGCATCCTCAACCGAAAAAAAATCAGTGTGGCAATTTACAGCTCCTTTACACCTCTCATAAAATACCCTGCTATCGTGCTACATATGAAACTAAAATATATAGTCCTCGCAGGTCTCCCAATGATAGCCCCAATCAGCATTCAAGCTTCCGAACAAAAATCAAACGACTCCACTCCACTTAATGAGCATCCCCAATCTCAGAAAGTTATCACAGCAAAATTAATAACCCTTTTAAACAAATTTGTAACTGCTCAAAACAAGCATCGCAAAAACTGGAAAGCAATCGCCATCACCACAAATCACGCACTGGAACAAGACCTTGGTATCGATTCCCTAGGGCGCCTTCGTTTATCTTGCCTAATAGAAAAAGAATTCGCGCTTCCAAATTTTAGGTTACCTCGAGCACATCGTCTCCAAACAGCAAAGGTGAGCCCACACATAACCGTAGTGCAAAAAATCGACACCGTTCAAAAAATTATCGATTTGATTTGTAAAATATCACCACCCAAGCCCTCGAAAGATTAGCCACCTCAGTCATTGCCAATGATCGATTAAACCCTCGTCAAAGGCATCACTATTTCACCCCAACGTTAAAAATTATCATTACGATAAGATAACTGTTCAATTGGTATTACTCCTGACCGTCAGTGTACTTTTCAACGATATTCCAATCTATCCCAAAATCATCGAGTAGGAAAAACATTCCCCAAAACGAGAACGCTAAAAGCACACCCACCACAAAGGCCAACCAGCCTAAGCTCTTGTAGTTCTCCTTGGCTACAATTTCTCTATACCGCTCTGTAAAAATCTCCTCCACTGTGTTCCTCCGTAGCAGTAAAATACAGTAAATCCCCGCCAGAGTACCCACCGGGAACATGAACATACCTAAGACGGCAGCCACCACACTTGGTCGCCTCGACCATTCATAAAAATGACGCATCCCATAAGCAATCACAATGAACAGAACTGAGGTCATACATAAAATTGCCACCCCCACTCCAATAAAATACTCTTCCTTCCAATCGACAAAAAGGAACACGCCTACTACCATTGCTAGCTGAAAAGCTGCCATACAATAATAGAACCACCCCACCGCAACAACGCACACTTCCTCACGGATAAACCTGCCCCGCACCACTACATCATCAATGCCTTCCAAGTCGACTCCAATGGTCTCCTCCCGCACTTGATATGGATTCTCTTCTGACATGTCTGCACTATGTCACGGTCAAACGACCTGATTCAATCACAATAGTTAGGGTCGTGAAAATAAAGCAAAACTTTCAAAGAATACTTGTCAACCAACCAAAATGTCACCTAGTATGAAATTTAACTATTCATGACGTAATCCTACATCCATGTTTCATGCACCGAAAACTCCCAATCTTTTCAAGACCAACTGAAACCTTTATGCCTAATTAGTTAACTTGGCACAGAGGGGTAAAAAATTAGCACTAACACCTTATTGAAATTTACATCACTCATCGTGCGCAGAGAACGCAACGTGATTGCAGGTGCCATTTATTAGCATGGGTGGCACCTGCAAATACCTTATACCATTTAGAGTTTCAAAAGAGACTCATGCGAAGCTATATTCTTTTAGAATCGAGGCTTGATAAAGGAGCGATGCGGGCATCGTGACTGAAGAAAAACACTGATTGTATAAGAAAGAAGCGAGTTCTAATCTAAGATTGCGGAGCCTAGTCTCTTCATCCTTACAAA
>CAXMOB010000282.1:0-3034 GCA_964194815.1 Vicinamibacteria bacterium
TTTGTAAGGATGAAGAGACTAGGCTCCGCAATCTTAGATTAGAACTCGCTTCTTTCTTATACAATCAGTGTTTTTCTTCAGTCACGATGCCCGCATCGCTCCTTTATCAAGCCTCGATTCTAAAAGAATATAGCTTCGCATAAGTCTCTTTTGAAACTCTAAATGGTATTAGTCGTGATAGAGAGTGCCACCCGCACCTCGCGTTCCCCTGCCATCTTCACGCCCTGAAACATAAATGTCTCCTTCTTGCTGGAATAATTCATCCGCCAAAATTTTAGGGTCAAGTTCATAACCAGGAGGTGCAGAAATTTCTAACAAATTACCAGACGGATCTCGCACGAACATCTGCATGGCAGTGTCTCTAAGCTGACGCACCTTGCCCCAAGGAGAGGTGTCAATGCATCCCATTTCCTTAAATCTCCAGTATAAAGCGTTAAATGTATTCACAGTGAAACACACGTGACCTCGGAACGATGGTCTGTCCTCCCATTCGGTCAAATGCAGTTGCTGTGAATCATTGATACGGTAAAATTCTGTAGGGTAATCGAATGGCAACGAAGGCAAGGATGCTAAGCCCAATTCCTCACTATAAAATACTTTCGCCTTTTCTAAGTTATCGACGATTAATGTCACGTGGTTGATAGCTTCAATGGTGTTCATTTTAGTATATTTTTTGCGTGAATTCTTTCACAAAGTCTTGGTTGATGGTGAGTCCCAACCCAGCCCCTTGCGGACAAGACAAATTGCCTTCGCTGTCGACTGAAATCGTCTCATTAACCATCTCATGCAGCATCGGATTACCCCCTAATGAATATTCAATGATAATGGCAGATGGTGAGGCAAAAGAAACCGATATGCCGGCCATGAACGACACCGCTGAACCCCAGCAATGCGGCGCCAATGCCACTTGATAGGTATCCGCCAAATGGGCCACTCGCATCGTTTCTGTGATACCACCAATGATCGCACAATCTGGCTGTAACACATCCGCAGCACGGTGTGCCAAGGCATCACGTATATCGAACCGTGTGAACTCACTCTCCCCCATCGCTATCGGTGTAGCAGTTGAGCTGCGCACCTCTGCAGTGCCTGCATAGTTATCAGAGTTACAAGGTTCTTCAAACCAGAAGAGGTCCGCGTCTTCGGTGAGTCGACAGAACCGCTTCGCTTCAGGAACCGACATAGTGCCATGGGCATCGACCATGATTTTTATGTCTGGACCCAATGCCTCTCTAGCAGCCATCACCCGTCGAGCAGAAACCTGTGGACTTCCATCCATGATTCCCACTCGCATTTTTACCGCCTTAAAACCATGTGTGGTGTATCCTAACAGTTGCTCTCCAATATGATCTTCATCGGCCCATCCTCCAGAAGCGTAAGCCGGCATAATATCGCGACATGACCCTCCTAACAGATCTACTACAGATAGTCCTGAGGTCTTCCCTTTTAAGTCCCACAAGGCAATATCAACCCCAGACATTGCAGAGATAAACAAGCCACGTCTTCCTAAAATAGGGAAGGAGCGTCCATTTTTTAAGGCGTAGTGGTCTCGTGGTCCATTGTAGAGCATTTCCCATACGCGATTGATTTGACGAGCATCCACTCCTAACAATTGAGGTTTTATATCATTTAATATACAGGCAACGATAGCTCCGCAACTTCCCGCTGATCCGACAGATGATTTAGCCTCTCCGTAACCAATCTGTCCATCCGAGGTCTCAATCTCAACAAGAACACAATCGAACGAAGAGATGCAGCCAAAATCTGAAACGTGTTGTTGTGCTTTAGGAATCGGCGAATGCAGCCAATACGCACGCACATCAATGATGTTATGCGGGTTCTGCTTAGCACTACTGGCACGTGATGCATGAATAGGGGTCAGCTTTCTTAAATATTGAATGGCCTCACTACTCAATTGCGTGAGCCACTGCTCTGATATTGTCGAAGACCCGTGATCTTCTAAAAACTTGCGTTGGTCTGGCTTTAAACCCGCTGGATTGACATCCAATTCATTCGGGTGAGGAGACGCAGGAGTGCGATCAATCGATGGACTGCACTCAACCGAGAAGTAACCCTCATAACCAATCTCACGCACGGCCCCTAATACGCCAGCCCAATTTATTTTTCCTTGTCCAGGAGGCATTCTATTGGAATCAGCTACGTGAAAGCTGAACAAGCGATCTCCAACCAAACGGATGGCAGAATAAATCGAATCCTCTTCAATGTTCATATGAAAGGTGTCGAGACAAACTCCGCAGTTCTCACCCACTTCAGCAGCCAGTGCTAGCACCTGTTCAGCACGGTTTACAAAATGGGTTTCAAATCTGTTGATGCATTCGATCGCAATCTGGATGCCATAGCTTTCAGCAAATGCATAACATTGCTTCAGCGAATCGACCGCAAACTGCCATTCCTCAGACGGTGTCGCATTGGGACGCGTTGATCCCACCAACCCTGGCACCACCACCATCACCGAACCACCCAAATTGTGTAACATTTCTATACAGTCCTTCACATACTGAACCGATTCAGCACGTTGCGTGGCATCCTTGGCAATCAAGTTCCTTTGTCCAGACATGATGGTGACGCAACTATTGACGTGTACACCCAAATCCTCACAAAGACTTTTCAACTGCGGAATATCATATTGATCAGGCTCACCCCTGAGATCAATGCCATCATAACCCAAGCTCGCGAGACGACGAATCGTCACGTCCACAGGTTCGATCCTCATCCAGTTATGCATTGAGATTTTCATAGCCTAGTGATGCAAGAATAGCCCCCTGCGGTCAATCATTATCCTAGCCTCCCGACTCTCTCGTTAGCGTGGCAAGCTTGGGCTAGCTTGCGTATCCCCTTCCGGGATATATAAATCAGGTCTAATACCACTTAGAGAAACAAAAGAGACTAATGATTTTTTTGTAAGGATGAAGAGACTAGGCTACGCATTGGGCGAAGGTTACTCGCTGTATTCTTATACAATCAGTGTTTTTCTTCAGTCACGATGCCCGCATCGTTCCTTTATCAAGCCTCG
>CAXMOB010000283.1:0-22608 GCA_964194815.1 Vicinamibacteria bacterium
TCTTTGCCTTTGAGCCAAAGCTTCTTATCGGCGTATTTTCCTGTAATAAACAATACCTTACGAGGAAGGCAGTAGGTCAACAATGCCACTCCTGTTTGTGAGCCTTCATTTCCACTCTCTTTGTTGCCACGATGGAAGCTGCCGTCCCATGCTCGATAGCAGGTGTGAAACCACCGTGATTCATCGAAAAACTGCTGCGTCACTTCAGGTCCACAGAAGTTGGCTGCCAGTGGTGTCCACAGAGGGTTGAAAAAGTTACTCGCGTGCCCTTGCTCCAGGTTGCCATACGCCGTCGATGAAAGTTTGGAGAAAAACTTAACTCCTTCTTCATTTTTCATCAAGGCCATGCACATGGTTGCAGATCCGCTCATGCCATTGTTGTTGAATGCTTTGCGATTCGGCCCATGCACGCCGTAGTTGAATCCACCCTCTCCAATGTATGTGGAATAATACGCATAGGTTCGCTCGATGCCTTTGTTAAGCACTGGGGAATCGATGCCGCAACGTTTTGCCATCAATATGCCCATGAAAGAACTCAAGCTGCTTTGATTCATCTGAGCATAACCGGGATGCCGACCGGCCACCGCCATTCGGTGCCCCCACAAACCGCCTGGGTCTTGGCCTCTTGCAGTGCTCACTGCATACACTTCAAGCGCAGGCAGGACCGACTTATCACCCGTCAGCAAGTAATACTCACCTAACAAAATGCAATTGTAACCCCAATACCACCCAACATAACTCATCGGTTTTTCTCCCTTCAATTGGGCATCGAACAACTCCGCGTCTGGCTTCAAAATACCCGATGCCTTGATCGCCTTAGCGACCAAATCGATGTATTTCTTCTCACCTGTAGCCATCAAGCCCAAGAGCCCACTGTGGGTAGCGCCTGAATTGTATTTTCCTCGCGAGCGCCTATTCTTGGGATCTAAACTGTCATTAATTTGTTTCGCCAAATACTCAGCGGCTCGATCAATGATGAGTTCGCTCTTTGGGCAGTCGTAGGGTGCTGTCTCGCTGTAGGACCCAAGCACCTTCAATTGCAGCTCGATTTTTTTGTCTCCTTTAAGAATCACCGTTAACTTTCCACCAGCTTGCTTGGCCTCAGCCTCATTGATGGCCGCAGCCAAACTCTTGCGGACGTCTCCTTTGAACTTACCTGAACCCACGCCAATGATCTCGTCTCCTTTTTTGATCTTGCCGTCTGCCGGCGATCCTTTAGCAACTTCAGTCACCTTCGCGCTACCTCTTGATATCGACCCAGTGAGACCTGTCGGCCCCAACTGATGGATACTAGGCCCCTTGGCTAGAAGTTCAGGGCTGAAAACGAGTGCCCCGAGGGCAATCGAAAAAATAATGGCAAGCTGATTTTTCATGGAGTCGATGTGATTGTAATTTTTAAAAAATGCATGTTTGTGGGTGCTTAGTTTTGATGGAGGGCCTACTGCAGCTCATACATAGAGTCAGTTAAGTGAGACTTACTTAATTGCGATAAGAAAGTAAAGACTTGGGATCATACATTCAGCATTTTACGCATTGACATCTATTACCTTTTTTAGGTTAGATGAGCGTCATGGATTCATTTCGCCCAATGTCGACTAGCGACCAACTAGCTGAACACCTTCGTCGTGAAATCAACAGCGGGAAGCTCAGTGGCGTTATGCCAGGCATCAAACAGCTCGTTCAATCACTGGGAGTCAATTCAGTTTCTGTTACCAAGGCGGTAAAGCAACTGGAACGTGAGGGACTGGTCATCAATCAGGGAAAGGGGCGTAATCGACTCATCTCCTCGATCAATCCTAACAAGGTAAGACCTCTCAAAATAGGGATGTTATACTATGACTCAGCCGATGCGTGTCGCTTTGACTCACTGATACTTAAGCAGGAATTGGCTAATGCTGGGCATACTGTTGTTCCAGCACACACAAGTCTACAGGAAATGAAGATGGATGTTAAACGAACTGCTAAACTTGTTCAATCCATGGACGTGGACGCATGGGTCATTTTCGCAGGCTCTTACCAAATTCTAGAATGGTTCGAGCAACAAGGCCCACCAGCATTTGCTCTCTACGGTAGGCACAACAAGGTAAACCTAGCGAGTATGGGGATACGTAAAGCACCCGTCCTATCAAGTATGATAAGCAAGCTCATCACCCTGGGGCATAGGCGCATAGTCATGTTAGCTAGAGAAGAGAGGAGAAAGCCGCATTTAGGCTTACTGGAACAGGTCTTCATCGACGAGCTGGAAACGCACGGCATACACACTGGATCATTCAACATTCCTGATTGGGACGAATCAGCGGAAGGACTTGAGAGAGTGATTGATTCTCTTTTTCAATACACAAAACCGACCGCACTCATCATTGGGGACGCGGTTTTATTCAATGCCGTTCAGCTTCATCTCGCTCATAAAGGGATTTTTGCACCGAAAAACATCTCTCTATTCTGTAACGACACTGAAGAAAGCTTCAAATGGACGCGACCTGATATCACACACATTCAATGGGATCACCGACCATCTGTTCGTAGAATCATTCAGTGGGCAAAAAATATCAGCCAAGGCGTTAAGGATAGAAAAAAAAGCTACACGAAAGCGGTGCTTCACGAGGGCGAGACCATCGGTCCAGTAGCTCGAAATTCTTTAGAATGAACCTGTACTCACGCTTATGATGCGTAGTAGAGAATCCCTATTGGCGTCTGTTTTGCCATCTTTTCAGACAAATAAACACTTATACTCACTCCAAAAAATAGTCTCGCTCAACTTACTTTTCTTTCCTGCGTCAGCACCGCTAGTTGCCGGAGGTTGCCAATAGTTTACACAGGTGCAGAAATGTTTGTTTTACTAGGGCTCTTTGTTTAAGGGATCGTTAGCAGTCGCGGTGCTCGGAGATTCCCGCCTATCTAGCAGGATTTACTAACCGCGAGTGGTCGAGGTGATCTTCCCTTTGACAATGGTGAGGTTAAGTCTGGCCGTGCTAAAATCAGCAGTGACTATGTATGATTCACCATCAACGTTGACGACGCGAACGATGAGTTTTCTTGCTTTTGCCATTGTTTGAGCTTCTAGGAGGCTTAGTCCAATGAAGTCAGCATCGGTTTGTTTCATTTTATGATCTTCCTTTTTTGTAGGGTAGACTAACTTCGCCCCTTCGAGCACTCTCTCTAGTTCTTTGTCTGTAACAGCTGTGTAGCCGCCATTTGACCAATTCCAAGTTTTACCAGTGACGAGAATTTGTTTAGAAAGCTTTGCGAGAGCGGCGGGCAGTTGGATTGAATCGTTTGCTTTTGAGATGACCATGATACCCTCACCAGGCTTTTGATTCATGCTGCAAACAATGAGAAGCTTGCCTGCCTTGGTGTAGGCTTTTTGAATGTTGACACTCCAGGTAGGATTTGGAACTTCGATACTGACGCTCAATGGTACTTTTTGCACTTCATCGGCAGCAAGTAATGAGTTGGTGAGTGTGAGGGCAGAAATGGTTAACAATGCTGTGAATAGTCTCATGATACTGAATGTTGATGTAAGGAAGGTGAATTGTGACACAAAAATGATAATGGCGACCTATTTTATTAAAGGAAAAGCGTTTTCTTTGCATTCTAGCTCCACCGTGGTTTGGGGGCCGTGACCGACACAGAGAATGGTCGTAGGAGTGAGTTTAGCCAGCAATTGTTGAATGTTGTGTAGTGCTGTTTGGTAGGCGGCTTGTGTGCGACAGCCACCGATACTACGTTTGAAGATGGCATCGCCAACGATACAAACAGGTTTTGATAGCCCTAGGATCTCATAAGCGATGGCTGGTGAACAATGACCAGAGACATCGTGGAGTCGAATACTGATGGTTCCTAGGTCGATCTCCGTGCCCGCATTGAGAGTTTCAGGAGTGTCCACAGGAATATTTTTGAAGCTATCGAGACACTCTATATGATCATGGTGTTGGTGGGTGATGAAAATGTGATCTACGTCAAGATTGGCCACTTTTTCCCGCTCAGTTCCTGTGTCGAAAAGGTAACGTTTTTGGCCAGTTTCGATGAGGAAAGCATTGACCCCAAGGTGTCCAAAATGTGAGACGATACAGCTCATTTCATCGGGTAGTGAGATGGGCTGCACTGGACTGCCAATTAGGTTCAGTTTGTTGGTATCAAGATTGAGTTGCTTAGCGACTGAATTTAGTTTTTCTCCGGAAAGGGATGGTAGATCACTTTCTAATAGAGAGAAGTGGGATGGCGTGAATCCGAGTCCGCGCATGGCTTTGCCTAGTATATCTTCGAGTTCGTCTTCGAGCATTATTTTTTGAGAGCTAAGGTTACAATGGTTCCACCAGCTTTTGCATTTTCAAGCGTGGCGTAGCCATTATGGAGATTGGCGACTTCCTTGACGAATGCTAATCCTAGTCCGCTGCTTTTTTTATCAGTGCCGGGGCGAGCAAGTGAGTAGAAGTGCTCAAATACCCTGTTTTGAGCATAGTCAGGGATACCGGGGCCGTTGTCGGTGACACGGAGCTCAATGTGCTTGTCTGTTGAAATTGATTCTACGGTGATGGTGCTACCTGTTGGGCTAAATTGAATAGCATTGGTGATGATATTCGACAGTGCAGCAATGATACTCATGTGATCTCCGTGCACGGTGTGTCGCTGGTTGATTTGTAGCTGAATGTTTAACTGATGTTGTTCGATAAGCGAGTTGAGGTCGTTGAGCACTTCTTTGATGATTGGCAGAAGCTCTAAATGCTCGTTGGTGTCTAACTGATCCAGCGATTCTAGTTTGGAGAGCTGTAGCAAGCCGTCGATTATTCTTTGGCTTCGTTCAGTCTCTGCATGAATATTAGCAAGAAATTTTTCACGATGCTCGCGCGGCATATCCTCATTGAGTAACTCTGATGCTCCTTTGATTGCAGAGAGGGGAGACTTGAGTTCATGGGTGAGCATACGAATGTAGTTTTCCATGTAGTTTCGTCCTTCTAGTGCCGCTCTCATGTTTCTTAGGGCTGTGCCTAGAGTGTTAACTTCGCGGCCACGCCCTAGTTTTGGGTATGCCGGGCGATCTCCTCTGGTGATGGCTCGTGCATAATCAATGAGCATGCCGAGTGGTCTGAATAACCAGAAGAAAACAGCGAAGGTGAATGCAGTGATACCGAAGCCAATCAGGCAAAGGGAAATGATAATCCATCGGCGCCGGCCTTCTATGAATGGCAGCACATCTGTCTGAGGCTTGTAGAGCGATACGGTGCCGATGATCTTATCTTGATGGATGATTGGGGCTCCTACATACATCACTGAACTGTGCGGAAGGTCTTCGTCTGCGCGTGTCGAACGGGCTCCGTATTTACCTTGGAAAGTGTGTATGACATCATGAAATGGGTAGAAGTTCATCCCGATTCGCTCTGGGTGCGCTGAGTCATAGAGTACGATGCCTTTAGAATTAGTGACGTAAAAGTTAGTGCCAATTTCACGCTTGTGCATTTTGTAAATAATGGCATTGAAGCGGTGAGTCTTAGCCTTGTCGAAAGCAGATATTAAAATTTCTGGATCAATTTCACCGTTTGAAATATTATTTTCTAACACTGCAGAAAGAAGGTGGACCTGATCGACCATTGACTCCTCTGTTGCCTGAAGCGTCTGAGGTTCCAATCCATTATTTAGATAATTATAGAGTGAATAGAAGCCTGCGGCAGAGATCAGCAGAAAGAGTAAGGCAATGATACGGGTGACGCGCATGCTGATTAGCTAGGTGGTTGGAAAAAATAGCCTAGGCCACGTCGTGTGACGATGATTTCTTCAAGTAGTGGGGAGACATCGCGGAGCTTTGCACGTAAGGCCTTGATATGGGCGTCAATGGTGCGATCCATTGCAGATCCAGGGTCTTCCCATGCATTTTCGAGTAGTTGCTCTCTCGTGAAGGTGCGGTTAGGCTGACCAATGAAGCAGGCGAGTAATTTGTATTCGTGTGCAGTGAGGTCTAGAGGGGTTTCTTTATGATAAATCTGCATGGCTGTAGAGTCGTGACGGAGCAATGCGGTGTCATCGAATGCCTCTTGTATAGGTGCCTCAGGGGCAGCCTGTTGGGAACGTCGTAGGATGGCACGGATACGAGCGGTGAGTTCACGAGGACTAAATGGCTTGGTGACATAGTCGTCAGCACCGAACTCTAGGCCAAGAACGCGATCCATTTCTGAGTCGCGAGCTGAGAGAAAGAGAATGGGTGTTTGTTGGTGTTGACGCACCGCTTTACAGACATCGAATCCAGATATATCGGGAAGACCGATGTCGAGGACGATGAGGGAGTAGTTGTTTTCTTGGGTTGCGACGATAGCATCGTTGCCTGTGCTGACGTGGTGGCATTGAAAATGCTCTGTTTCGAGAGCGTACTTCAAGGTTTCAGCAATAGAGGACTCGTCTTCGACAATGAGAATAGTGGACACGAGTTCAAGTTAGAAGAGGACGGGGAAGATTCAAGTTTGAAGTTGTGACGGGTCTGTATTACCTGCAGTGAAGGTCATTCTGCTTTTGAAACTCTAAATGGTATGACGTGAGTAGTATGCACTAAAAAGCACTAATGGCATTGCCACTAGTGCTTTTCAATAGATAAAGATCTTGAGGCTTATTTGCTAAGCTCAGCAGCTTTTGCTTTTGCTTGCTCGACGAGCTTGAAAGCGTATTTTGCAGGGAGGATCACAGGTGTTGGTTGCTTCGCAGTTGGTCCAACTTTAACGATAGTTATCCCTATGAATTCACCTTTTTCGTTAAAGAATGAGCTACCAGGGCTAGCACCGGTTGCTAGGTATAGTTTACGTGGCTTTTTGATAACAGCCGATACCTTAGAGGTTTTGATAGCTGTCGCATAGCGAAGTTGTGAGCCGAAACGTGTGATCGAAATGATTTCGTCAAGGTGCTCTAGTTCCACATTTTTTGAAATGTCTATCACTGGGGCAGAGAATTCGGCAGCATTTTCACCCTTAGGGTCAAGTGCGAGGAATGCAAGGCCGAGGTCTTCGTCATGGAGAACGATTTTAGCGTCAAATTCTTCACCCGAAGCGTTGATGAACTTAATTTCCTCGAGGCTGGTGTCGATGGTCAGCCCTGGTCGCTCAGGCACTTTAATCTTTGGCTTAATTGTCGCGTAGGCAACGAGCACCAGGTTTTTTCCGATCGCCACGCCGTTTGAGGCTATTGGTGCATCTTGGCTTTGAACGACTTTGCCATTCATGGAGACTTTAATCTTCATGTTGCCCTTAACAGTGAGGATCGAATCCTTCTTCGCATTGTATACTGCTTTGACGGCTTCTTTTTCGATCGCGTAAGTTGTGCTGATTGAGCTGAAAGCTAATCCAGTAATGGCCGCCATTTTTAATAGTGTAGTTGATTTCATAGGTTGTTTTGTTGTTGTTTTAGAATGTTGATAGGCTCGCTTATTTAGCACTCCATACTGGGTGCATTTCGATGAAACGTGAGAACTTTCCACGTTTGACGAAGAGGACAATGTAGTCGCTCTTGTTCTTCTCAGAGGCGGTGAGTTGGGTTTCAAGGTCTTGTAGCTTGGTGATAGGTTTGCCATTAGCACTTATCACGATATCTCCACCTTTCAGGCCAGCGAGTGATGCCCAGCCTGCAGACTCGAGGCTTTCGACTAAGATTCCTTTTCCGAGTTCCGCTTCGCTGGCATTTGCCTTCGAAAGTTCACGGAAGGTTACCTCGAGAGTTTCATTGGTGTATTTACGGAACTCTGCAGCGCCTTTGGGTGCTGGCTCAAGGTCAACCTTGAGTTTGAGAGGTTTGCCGTCACGCATGAGGTTAAACTCGATGCTTTCATCAGAAGGGTATTCTCTGATCATGGTGTCGAAGACTCTAGCGTCACGTTGGTGGGTGGCTTGGATGGTGGTGCCGTCCATCTTAAGAAGAATGTCACCTTTTTTGATGCCAGACTTTTCAGCTTGTGAGCCAGTGTGAACGCGTGTGACGCGCACTCCTTTTTTGCCAGCAAGATCGAGAGCTTTTGCTAGATCTTTGGTGAGCACCTGTGTGTTCACTCCGACCCAAGCGCGTTCAGCTGCAGTTGAGTTGTTTTGGTTTGGCTTATGGCCAATTTTGACAACAGTTGCGAGCAGTTCACCCTTACGTTCGAATTCTACTACAGCTTCATGCTCTACCTTGTCGCCAAGGAGGTCTTTGCTCGTTTTAAGAAGGTTTGTAAGGTTGTCTGTTTTTTTACCGGCAATGGAAACGATGAGGTCACCAACAGTTAAGGCTGGTTTTGCTGATGCCGCTGAGCCAGTTTTGCTGATGCTTGAAATAAGCACACCATTGGTGTCGTCTCTCTTTCTTGTGAGAGCTGATCGAGTGGTGAGATCACGAGCGGTCATTCCCCAGTTCGTCAGAGCGATGTCTTTGCCTTTAGCATTGGAGCGCTCTATAGTTTTTACCTTGGTAGTAGAAGTTTTGCCGTCACGTAGGTATTTGACTGTGATTTCTTTGCCTACTGGGCTGCCTAGAACGATGCGGTTATAAATAGGTAAGTGCTCACGTGCTGTTGCAGTCACTGCTACACCATCGATATGGGTGATGACGTCACCAGCTTTAATGCCGGCTTTGGCTGCAGGAGATCCATCAATGACGGTGCCCGCCAAGACTCCATTTTTGATTTTTGAAGAAAGTAGCAGTGGTTGTGGATAGAGACCGATCCAAGATCTGCTGACTTTTCCGTGCTTGATCAGCTCATTTGTGACATATTTTGCGATGTCAGCCGGAATTGCTCCGCCGAGTGAGCCCAATCCAATTTCGTTGATGCCAATGATCTCACCTTTGAGGTTCACTAATGGTCCACCAGAGTTGCCGAAATAAATGACGGCGTCGTGTCCGATCCAACGAACGACGTCACCAACGCTTTCGCCAGCTTGTTTGAGTGCCCCCATTGAGCTAGGTGTGATCATTTCCAGGTTAGCAACGACTCCTAGAGTCACTGACTGAGAAACACCTGCAGGAGAGCCCATAGCAAGGACGGAGTCACCTACTTCAAGAGTTTTGAAATCACCGAAGTGGCCGACTGGCAGTGGTTTCATGTCCTTTGGGATTTGGTCCATGTTCAGCTTTAGGATACATAGATCAGTTTGTGGGTCTGTCCCGACTACTGTAGCATCCACCTTTACTTTGTTGGAAAGTCGCACCCAAACACGGGTTCCATTACCGGCAACGTGGTGGTTGGTGAGCACGTAGCCATCTGGGTGAATGATCGTTCCAGATCCAGATCCACCGCCTTTTTGCATGCGTCCACCTTTTGGTTGTTCCATCACAACGTGAATGCGAACGAGTGCCGGGTAAATTTTTCCGATGGCTTGATCGATGAGCTTTTGATCAGCACTGTCGACTTTGTTCTTGGTGAGAACTGGCTTAGTCTCAGCTTGTGCTTGAGCAACAGAAGTTCCAAGAATTAAGCTAGAAATGAGTAAATGTGTAAGTTTCATAAGACGGTATTCACAGAATTAACGAAGCAAAAGTGCTTATTTACTTAATTATTTGTAGCACTTAACTTCTGGCACTAAAGGTGATGATCATCAATCACATTACTGAAGCTCATGGGCATGGTAAGAGTGTTTAAATGCGGTTTTTGCACAGAGCTTGTAGACCAATAAATGAGGAGGGACAAGGTAACACGCATATGATGTAACGATTGCCACTTGGCATGTTGGAGCAGATCGTCTAGAACCCTCGTATGGTTATAGATCCACTACTACAATTACTTCGTAAGAAGGCTAGATATTCAACCAAGAAGTTGGCACAACTCGCCTCACTGAGTGAGGCTGAAGTAGAGACCAAGATCGCAGCATGGGAAAAGGATGGAACTATCCTAGGCTATCACGCGGTGGTGAATTTAGATAAGACGAAGGACACAACAGTTTATGCATTTATCGAAGTGAAGCTGGCACTTGAGCGTGGAGGTGGCTTTGATCGCCTTGCGATGCGCATTGCTAGATTTGATCATGTAAGTGCATGTTATTTAGCAAGTGGTGGTTACGATTTGATGCTTCTTGTTAATGGGGAATCACTTGGTGAGGTGTCTAGCTTTGTATCCGAGAAGCTTGCTACGGTTGAAGGAGTGCATTCTTGTACGACCTGCTTTAAATTGAAGGGTTATAAGGAACATGGTTTTGTTTTTGAATCGGAAGAGCTTGAAGGTCGGCTATCTGTGTCACCCTAATCAAGGTATATAATGGACTATACCCAAAAAATTTCACGCCAAGTCGCCGCTGTTCCTCGTTCGGGGATTCGTGATTTCTTTGAACTCGTTCAAGGGCGTGATGATGTGATTTCCCTAGGGGTTGGTGAACCCGACTTCCCGACTCCGTGGAATATTCGTGAGGCCGCGATCTATTCACTAGAGCGTGGACAGACCAGTTACACGAGCAACCTAGGCTTATTAAAATTAAGAAAATGTATATCGACCTATGTGGATGACTTCTTTGGGGTGAATTACTCTGCCAAGTCTGAAATTTTGGTGACTGTTGGTGTGTCCGAGGCAATTGATTTGGCTCTGCGAGCATTATTGAACCCAGGCGACGAGGTAATTTTTCACGAGCCTTGTTATGTTTCTTATAGTCCGAGTATCACGATGGCTCATGGCAAGTCTGTAGCTGTCCCGACGTTTAAAAGGGATGGGTTTGCATTGAAAGCCGATCGCTTGAAGGAGGCTATCACTGATAAAACGCGTGTGGTGATGCTAAATTTCCCGACCAACCCAACTGGAGCGGTTGCACCGATTGAAGATTTGGAAGAGATTGCTACACTGTGTATTGAACATGACCTGGTCGTGTTGACTGATGAAATTTACAGTGAGTTACGTTACGACGAGCAAGAGCACATTTCAATTGCCTCTCTCCCAGGGATGAAAGAACGTACGATTTTGTTGCATGGTTTTTCGAAGGCATTTGCGATGACAGGTTTCCGTATAGGATACGCTTGTGCACCAGCGCCGCTGATCGAAGCGATGATGAAGATTCACCAATATTCTATGCTGTGTGCTCCTATCACGAGCCAAGTCGCAGCTATTGAAGCCCTAGAAAGTGGGGCAGAGGCAGTAGAGGAAATGCGGCAGAGTTATAAGTTGCGTCGTGACCTGATGGTGACGCGCTTCAATGAGATGGGAATGGAGTGTCATAGCCCTGGTGGAGCGTTTTATGTATTTCCTGATATTCGTAAGTTCGGATTGAGCAGTATGGAGTTTGCGACTCAGTTACTTGAGCAACATGATATAGCGGCTGTGCCCGGGAGTGCCTTTGGTGCTAGTGGAGAAGGATTTTTACGTTGTTGCTATGCGACGAGTATCGAGGAAATTGAGGTGGCACTGGACCGGATAGAAATTTTCGTAGGTAATTTATTGAAACAACATCATTAATGTCGGTTTTAACCATTAGAGAAAATAAGACATACGCTCATGTGATTCCGTTCGCGGTGTTCATGAGCTTGTTACTATTGGACATGCTTGTTGATCCATTAGGGATCCGCATTGATAATGATGCTCAGCCTTGGTATAGGCGTCACCCTGAGTATGTTTTAATGTTGCTCCAAGTGGTGGTTTGTTTGCCACTCATTGTTTATTGGCGCAAGGCGTTTGAATGGAATCTCAATCACTATTGGTGGTTGGGCTTGCTTGGCGGGGTGATTGGCATTGGTCTGTGGATACTGCCAACCTATTTGTATAGCGCTCTTGATTTGAAGGTAGAGGGAGGGGATCCAGACTGGTATCGTTATTTTGGTTTAGCCGATCGCAGAGAAGGATTTGATGGCAAAGTCTTTGAGGACTCATCTTTATGGTATTGGGTGGCGATGGTGCTTCGATTTGTGCGAGCTGTGATTGTGGTGGCACTCGTCGAAGAAATAATTTGGCGTGGTTTTTTGATGAGATTCATTTTGAAACCTGATGGAAACTACTGGGAAGTGCCATTTGGGAAAGCTCACTGGAAGTCTTATCTCGTTGTGACTGCTGCATTTACGATTGCTCATAATCCTGTGGATTGGTTAGGCTGCGTGTGTTTTGGCTCGATTATGTATTTTGTAGCGGTAAAATCTAAAAGCTTATTTGCGTGTATTTTGATGCACGGTGTTGCTAATTTGCTGATGGGCTGGTATGCATTGACTTTCGGAAAATATGGACTTTGGTAAAGAATGAAAATAGGTATAGCACAAATCAACCCAATCGTGGGCGACTTTAAAGGAAACGCGAAGCGTATTTTAACAGCATACCGTGCTTGTGTGGATGCAGGAGCAGACCTCGTTGTGACGCCAGAAATGTCCCTGGTTGGATATCCAGCGGGGGATTTGGTATTAAAAAGACGCTTTGTTGAAGCTTGTCTACAAGCCTTAGACTACTTGATCGATGAGATCGGCGAAGTAGGGCTACTTGTTGGCTATGTTGATAATCACGTTTACGAAAAATCTGAGAAGGTGGGTAAACCTTATCGAAATGCAGCCTCACTTTTACAAAATGGCGAACTTGTAGGGACAGTGCATAAAACATTGTTACCGACTTACGATGTCTATGACGAACACCATTATTTTGAGCCGAGCGAGAGTTGTGATCCAATCCGTTACAATGGCCATAAATTGGGCGTAACGATTTGTGAAGACATGTGGTGTGACGAGCTCATTGAGCGTCCATTATATGATCGTGATCCAGTGCAGGAATTGAAAGACAAAGGAGCACAGGTGATGATTAATATGAGTGCTTCGATCTTCCAGATTGGTAAACCTCAATTTAAGGCAAACTTACTTGAGGTGGTGGCTTGTGGAACTGGCCTACCTTTAGTGTATTGCAACGCGGTTGGAGCGACAGATCAATTTATTTTTGATGGCCATTCGCTCTTCTTGGATGGTCAAGGTAATGAGATAGCAAGTCTACCTGGCTTTAGCCAATGTGTGAAGGTTTGTGATATCACTCTCGATGGTGAAGGTCCTCCCATTATCAGAGGGAAGAGTATTCAACATCTCTATGAGGCACTGGTGATTGGTATTCATGATTACTGTCGTAAACTTGGTTATGAAAAAGTCTGTATTGGTATTAGTGGTGGAGTTGATTCCGCATTGACCCTGGCATTGGCAGTGCGAGCCTTAGGCCCTCATAATGTGGTAGCATACACCATGCCTAGTAAATATAGCCCGTCGGAAAGTGTAACAGATGCATTGGCTCTAGCCGAACACTTTAAAGTGCATTGTGAGATCGTTCCTATTGATGAGGTGTTAGAGAGTTCGCTTAGCGTTCTTAGTGGGGTTGCTGGTGGTGAAGATGGCGACCCTACTGAGCAAAATATTCAGTCTAGAATTCGCGGGATGTTCTTGATGGCAGCATCGAATCAGCATGGTTATTTAGTGCTAGGAACGGTAAATAAAACGGAGATGTTCGTAGGGAATTACGCCATTTATGGTGATAACTGCCTTGGCTTATCAGTGTTAGGTGATGTGCCTAAAAAGCTGGTTTATCAATTATCCGATTGGATTAATCGTGATCGCGAACTCATCCCCCATACAATTTTAGAAAAAGAGCCCTCACCCGAGCTCTATCATGATCAAAGAGATTCTGACTCCATGCCGATGTTCAACGACCTTGATTCGATACTCGAGTACTATGTCACCTATGGCTTATCAGCCCAGGAGATCTACGAGGATTTTGGTTATGAGGAAAAAGACGTTCGTTGGGTGCAGAGACGGATCGACCTTAATCAATGGAAGCGTCAGCAATCCGCACCGGTGTTGCGTGTGACATCTCCTGCATTTGGACGAGGTCGTCGTATGCCGATTGCCCAGATGTTTGTAGACTAGTAAGTAGAACTTATTATGGCAGCATTTGATATTAGCTCGCTGAATGCGGGTCAGCGCGAAGCTGTTGAGACCCTAGATGGTCCAGTTTTAATCCTAGCTGGAGCAGGGACAGGGAAGACCAGAACGGTAACCTGTCGGATCGCTCATATGGTGAACCAAGGGATTAAGCCAGAGTCGATTCTTGCGGTGACATTCACCAATAAATCCGCCTCTGAAATGCGTGAACGAGCCATAGATATGGTGAGCCGTGATGCTGGTGAAAAACTAACCATTTGTACATTCCACTCGCTGTGTGTTCGTATTTTACGCGAAGGCATTGAGAAGCTTGGCTATAAAAAGAACTTCTCTATTTATACCGGAGGAGATCAAACCGGATTGATCCGGCAATTGATTGTTCGTAAAGGTGGTGGATCTGAGAAGATCAAACCCTCTGACATTCTCAGTGTTATTTCTAAGGCTAAGAACAGTGGTGAAGGTGTAGATAGTATTCAAGACGATATGGTAGCGGGCATTGCTCAAGCGTATCAAGAAGAGTTACGTGCACAGAATGCTGTAGATTTCGATGACTTATTGTTACTTGCCGAAAAACTTTTGCGTGAGTATGACGATGTGCGTGATTTATTACGTGATCGCTACCGTTATGTGACGGTGGATGAGTTCCAAGACACCAATGGTTTACAGATGAGGCTGCTTCAGAAGCTTGTGGGTGCACCCTACAATGTTTGTGTGGTGGGCGATGATGACCAAAGTATTTACGGTTGGCGTGGAGCTGAGGCTGCAAATATCTTGCAGTTCGAGCGCTTCTTTCCGAACCCTAAGGTTATATTATTAGAGATGAATTACCGAAGCACAGAAGCGGTGATTCATACAGCAAATTCCTTGATTGTGAAGAATGTGGGGCGTCGTGAAAAGCAGCTCAAGCACACGATCACAGGAGGCAGAGAATTACGCTTAATTTCCATGCCTGGCAATGAGGAAGAGGCTGAGTTTATTTGCGAAGAAATCAATGAGCTGCATCAGAAAGAAAAGCGAGAGTGGGAAGATTTTGCTATCCTATACCGCACTAAGGTGCAGAGTCGCTCGATTGAGGAAGCATTGAGGACGTTAAAAATACCTTACCGTATGGTGGGTGCTCAAAGTTTCTATGACCGTCGAGAAGTGCAGGATTTGATGGCTTACTTGATGTTGTTTAACAACGTGGAGTCTGATGTAGCCTTACTTCGTGTCTTAAATGCCCCACCTCGAGGTATTGGAAATAAGACAGCGATGATGATGACTGAATGGAGTCGTGAACGTCACTGTAGTGTTTGGGAGGCGATGGGGATTCCGGATCTGCTGGAGCAGCTAGGCCAGAAATCGCGTAATGCGATCACTCAATTTACAGAGTTAGTGTTATCCTACCGTGAGCGTATGCTCTCCAACAATGAGAACATGGGAGTCGTCTTTTGGGAATTCCTCAAAGATATTGATTTCCACGAATGGGTGAACAGAGGTTGTAAAACTGAGAACGAGCAGACCCAGCGTGCTGAGAGTATTCATAACGTATTCGAATCTCTCAAAGATGCCTCTGACCGTAATAAACCATTACAAAAGTTTTTGGATGCTGCAGCGTTGAATAACGACAAAGACGATGACATCGAAAAGCAAAAAGGGGTTTGTTTGATCACCTTACACGCGTCTAAAGGCCTAGAGTTTCCGGTCGTGTATCTCGTTGGCTTAGAGCAAAATATTTTACCTCATCAACGGAGTATATCTGAGGGCACAGTAGAGGAGGAACGTCGACTGTTGTATGTCGGTATTACTCGAGCTAAGCAGCAGATGACACTTTCTTACTGCGCTTTCCGTATAAAGTATAAGGAAAAGGTTTCATGTGACCCTAGTATGTTCATCAAGGAATTAGATGATAAATTTATGACGATGATCGACTACGAGGACGTGATGGGAGCTGAATCGAGTGACGACGAAGTGGATGACTTCTTCGCAGATATGCGCGATATATTGGGGGGCTGATTACTTTCTTGGTGATTGTAGGGAATTGATTTTGGAGTTTTAGTAAAAAGCATGTCTACTTGGTATAGCTTTACCCCTTGCTAGATTCTTCTTTAACTACGTTGTCCGTATCATCGTTTTGTTCATTCTCCAACGATTCTTCCTTTGGAGCTTGTTGTTCGATTTTTTGATCCGCTAATTTTTCGAGATGAGCTTTATGTTTTTTACTGCGAATATAGATTAAGATGACGCCACCCTTTAGAAATAAAGCGGCCGAAATACCTCCAACGATTGAAGCTATAAAGATGTTTTGTTCAAGTATAACACGACCTTCCGTGCCGTTGATTCGATCGCCGATTATGGTTTCATTTTCTAAAATGCTGAATGTAATCAAAAATCCGAGCAAAAATCCACCGAGCGTTTTGGTGACTAAAATAAGCACCTTCATATATGGTTTTGTAATAATTGTACTAATTTTTGTGATCATGTAACTAATAGTGTATCATACGATACAGCACGTGGCTAGACCTTTTACTGTTGAAGATTGATCTACCTACTGTATGCCTTTTGAGTATGCGATATAAGATCTACCTAGCAGGCGAAATTCACAGTGATTGGCGAGAAGTGTTGATGGGCTCTGATCTTCCTGTGGAGTGGTTGACGCCTGTGACATGTCATGCTGATAGTGACGACTGTGGCGTAGCAATTTTGGGGGATGAGGAGAATAAGTTTTGGTATGATCGAAAGGGAGCTAGCTTGAATGCTGTGCGTACGCGCGTGATGATTCAGCAAGCTGATATCGTTATTGTCAAATTTGGTGAAAAATACCGCCAGTGGAATGCGGCGTTCGATGCTGGTATGGCAGTGGCACTAGGGAAGCAACTGATGGTGATTCACCCAGAAGAATTCCAGCATGCACTAAAAGAAATCGATGCTGAGGCTCGTGTCGTGGCCAGTGATATTGAGCAGGTGCTAGCCGCACTTCGTTATATCATTTCAGGATCACTCCAGCATTAGGGCCGTTGAAATAAATAATGTCACCAATCTGCTCGCAAAAATAATGCTGAATGATTGTCACAATTCTAGTTTGATGTGGCAATAGGCATCACAATATCCCAAAAAAATGATGAAAAAATTTAACAAATCAATCGTAGTCAGCCTGCTGAGCCTATGTTTTCTAGCTACAGCCTATGCTCAAGATAAGATTATGCCAATCATGCCTATTGAGAAAGCTAATCTCACTGATGCAGCCACTAAAGCAGCGAAATTGAAGGCCCCCATTGAAATAATTGATGCAAAGACAGCCGAAAAATATTTAGAAGGTGAGACTCTGAAAGCGGTAAAGGCCGTTGACTTTAAGAAAGTGAAGGTGCTTGTGTTCTACTGGTCTGGCTCTGGTGGTGATCGATTGTCGTATGACATTCTCGAGTCTTTTCCAGAACAAATTCATTTTAAGATGCAACGTGGCATGACCAAAGACCTGCGTAGGCACAGTAAGGTTTTCATTCTTCGTAAGAACGTGACCTACACTGCTCCTAAATAACCTGTATAGAGTTTACTCTACAGCAGAGGCTACCTGAAGAATCGTTTCCTCTCCAAGGTGTGGTCCAAGAATTTGAAGACCGACGGGAAGTTGTTTTCCGTCGGTTTCTACGTTTCCTACAGGCAGACTGATACCACAGATGCCCGCTAGATTAGCAGCTAGGGTGCAGATGTCTGCGAGGTATTCCTGAAGTGGGTCATCCTTTGTAGCGCCGTGTAGAGGTGCCACAGTTGGTGATGTAGGTGCGATGATGGCATCGACCTGGTTGAACGCGTCAGTGAAGTCTCTACGAATCAAGGTGCGCACCTTCTGTGCTTGTAGATAGTATTTATCAGCGTAACCCGAAGAGAGCACGTATGTGCCTAGGATAATGCGACGCTTTACCTCAGGACCGAATCCTTGAGCTCTTGAGCTACGGTAGAGGTCCAGTAGGTTCTCTGGATTTTCAGCGCGGTTGCCGTAGCGGATGCCATCGAAGCGTGAGAGGTTTGATGATGCTTCTGCCGGAGCAATGATGTAATACGTCGCAATGGCGTATTCAGTGTGGGGTAATGAGATATCGACGATCTCAGCACCTTGTGCTTTGAGTTTGTCAGCAGCGGCTTGAATGAGTTCTTTGATTTCAGGGGCGATGCCTTCCGCGAAGTATTCCTTAGGTAAACCAAGTTTTAGGCCCTTTACGCCCTTGTTGAGCGACTGTGTGAAGTCTGGCACTTCATTGCTTAAGCTGGTTGAGTCCGATGGATCGTGGCCACAAATGGCGTTGAGCATGATGGCTGCATCTTCCACAGTTTTCGTGAGAGGTCCAATTTGGTCGAGCGAAGAAGCAAAGGCAACTAAGCCGTAGCGCGATACGCGACCGTAGGATGGCTTGAGACCAACCACACCACAGTGAGAGGCTGGCTGGCGAATCGAGCCACCAGTGTCTGAACCCAGTGAGGCAATGGCGGAGTTTGAAGCTACAACTGCAGCTGAGCCGCCAGATGAACCACCTGCCACACGTGAAGTGTCGTGAGGATTACTAGTGGTCGCTAATGCCGAGTTGTCAGTGGTTCCGCCCATCGCGAACTCATCCATGTTGGTGCGCCCGAATGGGATCGCTCCAGCAGCTTTGAGCTTTTGAATGACAGTGGCATCATAAGGAGCTGTATAAGCACCATCTAGGAATTTAGAAGCACAAGAGAGCGGTTGGCCAAGCACATTGATATTGTCCTTAATGGCAATTGGGATGCCACCAAGAGGTAGACTGAGGTCTGCGTCTTGAGCTGCCGCCTTTGCGGTTTCAAGGTCCCAAGATAAATAGCCGCCTATATCTGGATTAGTGACTTCGATAGAAGTCATCAAGTCATCAAGAATGGCAAGTGGTGTGGTTTCACCGGCGATGAGTTTTGCTCTGAGAGAGGCAATGGATTCGTTTGCGAGAGACATGAGAAAAATGGGTTACGCTTCTTCGATTACTTTTGGCACACGGAGTAGGCCGTTGGATTGATCGGGAGCATTTTGAAGGAATGCATCGCGTTCTAGGCCAGGACGAGCAATGTCTTCGCGAATAGTGTCAAAAACTGGTGAGGCGTGAGCAGTGGGTTCGATGCCATCTACATTGAGCTCTTTGAGTTTATCAATATAGCCTAAAATTGCTTCGAGTTGAGGTTTGAAGGTAGTTACTTCCTCCTCTGTGAGTTCGATTCGAGCAAGGTTTGCTACGTAATTAACATCGATATGTTCCGTTGCCATGATGACGGTGAGTGAAGCGAGATGTACCTTGCGAGTCAAGAGTTCTGTGGGTAATCTGAATGACAACTCGACTATGTTCATTCAGAACAGAAAATCTGCTCAAGTAAACTTGAGCAGATTTTGTTAAAAGGGGGCAATATTGATTGCCAGAGGAACTCTTTAAAGAGCCGCTTTAAGTTCGACATATTCTTTACGAAGTTTGTCAAGCTTGTCTTGGAAGCTAGCCATTTCCTTATGTACTTCTGCAATACGGTTGATGGTCTTGTTGAAGTCAGTGGAGTTTTTACGAGTTGGTGCAGGTGCTCCAGTCTCTTTCATCCACTTACTGATAGTTAGTTGAGTAATAGCAAACTTACGGGCAGCAGCAGCAGCACCGCCACGACCGTTTTTCGCATTATGCTTATCAACGTATACGAGGATAGCTGCTCTTTGCTTACTGCTGTAGCGTTTGCCACGAGTTGATGGCGGAGTCGATTTCGCTTTAGGAGCCTTCACTGTAGCTTTTTTAGGAGCTTTAGTTTTTGAAGAAGCCTTTTTAGCTGGAGCTACTTTTACATTAGGAGCCTTCGCTGCAGATTTTTTTGGTGCTGCATTTTTTGAAGTCTTTGTCTTTGCTGTGATTACCAGAGCTTTCACTGCTTTGTTCTTCGTAACTTTCTTTGCTTGAGCCATAGGCATACCTCCGTATGTGGAGTCGATTGTCTAAGCAAGAAGAAATTCAACCAATATTTGCGGAAATGGTGATGATCATTAAATTTTTCTAAGTTCTTTAGGCTTAATGACGCTAACAACTCGTTGCTGACTACTATCAGTAATTAGAATTAATTCTCCACGTGGGGTAAAATGTTGCCTCACCTATTGGACTTTAGACAAAGTCGAGTTAGTGGTGCGTCTTTTTGTTAAGAACAATGGAGGTAGGTGCCGCTGTGCCGTCCATGATGCAGTGAGCCACTTAATCCGTAAACTCAACAAGTGGGAGCGGCTTTCCGCCATCTATCTTCCTAAAAAGGCATGATATCAAGAATCCAGCTTAATGCTCCCGTAATAATAATATCGGCCTGGGCACGCGATCATGAGATGACGAACACAGCAGCAGATACAAAATAGATGAGAATAGGATCTCATGCAACTTTAAATTGTCGTTGTTTTATTCGGGAATGACAGAGTCATGAGTGCTGCGACTAAGCTGAGGCCTGCGGCAGTCCATAAACAGGCAGAGATTCCGCCAGTGATATACATGATTCCAGATAGTAGTGTTCCCACTAAACGACCCACAGCGTTGGCCATGTAGTAGAAGCCTACATTGAGGGACACATCGTCCCCAGTAGTGTAGGCAAGAATAAGGTAGCTATGGACAGCTGAATTGATGGCGAAGATGAAGCCGAAGATGGCTAGGCCGGTGATTAGCACCCAGCCTGCAGAGTTTGAGGTGGCCAGAGTTAGTGGTATAGCTAGACAGGAAAGGGTGAGGGCGAAACCCCAAACACGAGATGCTTTGACAGCCGAGGCTAGTCCAGTTGTGGCATTGGCAATTTTGGGTGCAGCTGCTTGAACGCATCCGTAGCCGATGACCCATGCCGCCATAAAGGCTCCAACCGAGGAAAAGCTCCAGCCTAGTTGTTGGTGCAAAAAAATCGGAACTCCGACGACAAACCAGACATCGCGAGATGAGAACAAGAAGGCACGGGCGAAGGAGAGTTGGTTGATGGCTTTAGATTTTGAGAAAAGCTGAGAAAACTTTGGTTTATTTTTGGTTTTACCAAATTCACTACGTAGAAGAAAGAGGCAGGCGACGAGCACCACGACGAGAAGTCCAGCCAAGCTAAGTAATGAATATTGGTATCCAATACTGGCGAGTAGCACGCCGCCGAGGAAAAAACCGACACCTTTTAGGGTGTTCTTTAATCCCGTGAGCAGCGCAACCCAGAAGAAGGTCTTTGATTCGGCATTGGCATCAGTTTTTGGAATGAGGAGTTTTACCGAACTTTTGGAGCTCATTTTAGTCAAGTCCTTGGCAATGCCAGCAAGCGCTTGCACACCCATGACAAAGAGCACGGATAGGGTAGCGGTCCAGGAAGCATCTGCGAACGAGAGTGTGACCAGCGCGATGATTTGGAGAAAGAGTCCCGCAAAGAGGGTTTTTCTAAGTCCGTGGCGTGCACCAAGCCAGCCACCGATCAGGTTAGTGACAATTCCTGCCACCTCGTAGAGCAGGAAGAGAAAGGCGAGTTGGATGGGGGAGTAGCCAAGTTTATGAAACTGAAGCAGCACGAGCATACGCAATGCACCATCGGTGAGCATGAATGCCCAATAGGCCAACGTGACCAAGGTGTATGTGGTGCGTGTGATCGTGCTCATACTACAATGTTGAGATGAGGATTTCTAGAGGCTGGTAGCCACTTTTTGACAGAGTTCCATCATGCGTGTGGCATAGCCCACTTCGTTATCATACCAAACCAAGACCTTGAGCATATTGCCTTGCACCACCATGGTCGATGCTGCGTCAACAATCCCTGAGCGTTCGTCATTGGTGTAGTCTGCTGATACCAATGGCTTTTCTTCATAACCAAGGATGCCCTTGAGTTCTCCTTCTGAAGCTTCCTTAAAGAGAGCATTGATTTCAGCCACTGAGACGTCTTTTGACAAGATGAATACACAGTCTGTTAGTGATGCGTTGAGGAGTGGGACGCGAACCGCGATGCCGTCGAGTTTTCCTTTTAATTCAGGATAAATAAGACTGATGGCAGTTGCTGAGCCAGTTGACGTTGGGATCAGTGAATTAATAGCAGAGCGTGCACGGCGGAGATCTTTGTGCGGAGCATCGACAATGACCTGAGTATTAGTGAGGTCGTGCATGGTGGTGATCGTCCCTTTTTCGATTCCGATCTTCTCGTGTAGTACCTTGATGACTGGAGCGATGCAGTTGGTGGTGCATGAAGCCGCAGTGACGATACGATGGCGTTCAGCATCATAGAGGTGGTCATTGCAACCGATCACGACATTGAGCACATCGTCTTCCTTCACAGGGCAGGCGACGACCACTTTTTTGACACCTTGGTCGAAATAGGGCTGAAGAAGGGCATTGGTTCGGTAGGCACCAGAGGCATCGATGACAATGTCGCAAACTGACCAATCGACCGCTTCGATAGTATCTTGCTGGCTTACTGGGATATTTTTTCCTTCAACGGTGATAGAATTCTTGTTGTGAGTGATATTACGATGCCATCGGCCGTGGACGGTATCGAATTCAAGCAGATGCGCTGCTGTCTCAGCGGTGCCAAGTGGTTCGTTGATGTGAACGATGGTGTATTCTGGGTGATCGAATCCAGCTCTGAAGCCTAATCTGCCCATGCGACCGAATCCGTTGATGCCTACTTTAATGCTCATGTGTGTATATGTTTAGGTGTAAAAATGATTAACAGCAGCCTTTGTTAAGGTTAATAGGACTGCAGAGTTCTGGTCGACCAGCACAACAATCTTCAGTCAAGAAGCTGAGGAGTTCACGGTAGCCAGAGGTGTTCAATGAATAAAAAATGTTACGT
>CAXMOB010000284.1:0-1945 GCA_964194815.1 Vicinamibacteria bacterium
GGCTGCCCCAAGTCAACAAACTCAAGCCAGCACGCAAGAGCAGAAACAGAAGGTATCAGAGCGTTCCTTTGGTAATAAAGTCCAACTCCCAAAAGCTACAGCTGAAAAAACAGAACCCGCAAAAACGAATAAGACGGAAAAGAAGGATCAGGCTAAGATTTCACAACTGACAAACGTAAGTTCAACCAACCTTGTAGAAGAGCACAATAACGCCGCTGCTAAAACTGAGCTTCAAGCCGAACAACAGCCAATAAAAGCGACCACAAGCGAAACTAAATTGACTCAACCGAAGTCTATCGCTGAGCCCCCAGTCAATAAAAACACGAAGGATGGTGTCAACACAGTGAGCCATCCTGCCGTAAATACGACAGCCTCACCACTTTCAGATATTCAAAAGCAAGAGGACAAGGATAACTCAGCAGAAGCTAATGCGTCAGCACCAGCCACTTCGGTAAAGCTTCCTCTAGATCTAGAGAACTCCACGGACAAAGAATCTAAGCTAAAGTCACCTTCTAAGAAAAAGAGAGCGAAAAAACAAGCCTCTAAAAGTGCAACAAAGCAGGACGAATCCGACCCTGATGCACCTCAGATGCAACTCTTCTAGTAGAAAAGTGCTTCGTCGCCCTACCAATAGCCAACTCATACGTTGGTCTATCATCATTGTTGCCTTTCTGTGCTCCGCCGTTCTTTTAGCCTATAAGCCGGCAATCCAGATATGGCATAACTCGGACAGCGTCACCCATGCACTAGCAAGTCATGACACTTGGACGCCCTACTTTTGGGGACAAGATCGACTCGGCATGTTCTTTTCCCTGCTCGGAATGGGCATAGATGACCCAGTCAACAACCTGCTATTTCTCAACGTCCTGTTCATCCTCTTTGTCTTCATCATGTTCCCACTCTGGGGTTATTGGCTGACACGCTCAAAATCAGGTATCTACGGAGGAGTTCTCGCGAGTATCCTCTATAGCATACTCGGCGGTAACAAGGCCATTTTTGTATAATCGATCGAACATCCAGAATACGCAGGGGCACTGATGCTTGGCTTCGCAGGTATGGTCTGCCTCGATCAAGTAAGAAAGATACGATGGCAACGACGCGAGCTTTGTTTTGAATTAAGCGGCTACGTCTTTTTGCTACTGGCATGTTGGGTTAACATAACTGCACCCATCTTTTTGAGCGGATTCTTCATCTTACGCTGGCTCTACTATCGCACCCGCTGGCAATATCTTTGTCTGCGTGTCACCATTTTGATCACCGCATTTGCGTCAGTCTACCTACCGACTAAACTCTTGGTGAAATCAGAAATGGCTACCTCTACGTCGCTAGTGGGTTACTCCCAATGGGAAGATAATTTTTCTCGGCTTAACTCCAATGCCTTCTAAGAGTTCGACACGCTACTCATTGCCGCAGGCATCGGTTACCTTTGCCTACTAGTCATGCTGTGCAATGCTAAAACTAGACGTAACATACCAGTATCATCTATCGTTTGCCTAACTGGAGCCTTTGGATTCAATGCCTTCCTTGCATTACTGAGTCACGTCGGAGCACAAGGCTTTGGCGAATGCCGTAGCTGTTACAGTGTCCCTGCTACTTTTGCCATTTTACTCGGTGGGTCAATTGCTGCTCATCGACTTTTGGAAACCTGCACCGCAAAGAAATGGGCTCTCCCAGTGCTAGCTAGTCTCACTACAGTCACTCTATTCATCACTATCGGCCTTCCTAATAAGTCAAGAGTCGAAAAAGCATACGAGCAGCGATGGGGCTACTATAGAGACCTTCTCATTGAGCATGAATGCACACACATCGGAGGGGCTTCATATTATAGTTACGACATCATGTTCTACACTAATTACTATTACTACCAACAGGGCAGTGATAAACGCCTCTACCCCTACACATTCCGTGACACTCCATTCAGGGATGCGGCCATCCAGGCAGTTGA
>CAXMOB010000285.1:0-4110 GCA_964194815.1 Vicinamibacteria bacterium
TAGGTGACCTCCGGCAACCGTTTTGTGAAATATGACATTCTCTAACAGACGGAATCAGTGCACAATCGGCTATGAAGTTTCGTAACCATAGCAAGGGAGGCAACCTGTTCTCATCCATTGGCCATCAACAAAAGATGGCTAAGCTTCAGCGGGGGGTGCTGAAACTCAAAAAGGCCATAGACTGGAATTCTTTTAGACCTGTTCTTGAAGAGGTCACAGGCTACAAAACTAAAGATTGGAGCAAAGGGGGCAACCTGCCTTTTGACCCACTGCTGATGTTTAAAATTCTAATCCTGCAAAGCTTTCACGGACTAAGTGATGAAGCCACTGAATTTCATATCGGTGACAGAATCAGCTTCATGAACTTTCTCGATATTGAGATGGGCGACGACATTCCTGATGCCAACACGATTTGGGATTTCAAGGAACTCATCGAGCGTGACCAACGCGATGGAAGCAATAAACTATTTACCTGTTTTCGTGAGCTTCTCGATGCCCAAGGCTTAGTAGCCAAAGAAGGCAGCATCATCGACGCCAGCTTTGTTGAAACTCCGAAGCAAAGGAATACAAGAGATCAAAATAAGCAGATCAAAGAAGGAAATCGTCCCGAAGGCTTTGAAAAAGACACACCCAAGGGCGCTCAAAAAGACTGCGATGCTCGCTGGACAAAAAAGAATAATGAAACTCACTTTGGCTACAAGAATCACGCCAAGGTTGATGCTAAAAGTAAACTCATCGACTCTTATGCGACAACGACCGCAAGCGTTCACGACAGCCAAGTTTTTGAGGTTCTTTTAGATGAAAAGGATAAAGCCGTCCTAAGTGATAGCGCCTATAAATCTCAGACCAACGAAGACATCCTCCTCAAGCGCAATCTCGAAGATTTCACGATGCTCAAAGCGAATAGAAACTCGCCATTGAGTGATGAAGATAAGATTTACAACAAGAAGGTCAGCCGTATTCGAGTGCGGGTAGAGCACGTGTTTGGCAGGATGAAACACATGAAGTCAGACCTCTTTCGGCGAATAGGAATCAAAAGAGCGAGTCAGCACAACGCCCTATGCAATTTGACTTACAATATGGATAGGTATGCCTTCTTGCAGGGATAATCCCGTGAAACCCCGATCAATAGGGCTCCCACGCCCAGAATAAACAAAAACCCCACACACCATAGACTACCTCTCCGCCTAAAATCGCCAAACCTTGACCGATGAAGACAGCTAGAAATGCAAAAAACTAGCAGCTCCACTCAAATGACGGCTTAGCGGAGGTTGCCTTAAGTTAAATTAACCACCTTTTTGTGTGGAATTTCTTGTGAGATAGGTAGAGATTGCTGGTGTTATGTTTTCCGACGCCTTCAGAGATTTGACCAAGCCAAATGTCCTTAATATTATGGAGGCTATCAAAAAATCACAGGGCATGACAGTGACGGAGCTCTCTAAAGCCGTAGAGCTTAGTTACATGGGAGCGAAGCAACAATGTGAGAGATTAGAAGTGTTGGGGTATTTAAAGACTTGGCGTGTGCCCCGCAAAGCTGCTGGGAGACCAGAGAAACTCTACGTGCTAACAGAAAAATGCAGCACCCTCTTCCCTCAAGCAGGGGTTGACCTTTCACTCAATGTGATGGAAGGGGTAAAACGCTTCTTTGGCGATTCCGCGCCCGAGAAGATTTTATTCCACCACTACGAGCAACTGCGCAGTAAATGGGCTAGCCACGTTAGCCGAGGTAAATCATTGGTGGAAAAGGCTACTCGGCTGGTTGAGCTACGTGAAAAGGCTGGAGTTTTTTGCCAGTGTCATTACACCCGTGAAGGTGGATTCCGCATCGAGGAATATCACCACCCAATGCAGGAGATTTTCGCAATATTCCCATCGGCGATAAATCAAGAGGTGCGGATGATGGAGCAACTGCTAGGGACGAAGGTTGTGCGTAAAATAGTTCCTCAGGAAAAAGGCGGGGAACTCGTGGTTTATAAAATCGGGGTGCTAGGGTAGGTCACTTTTTTACCGCGAAAGACGCTAAAAATTCGAAAGAGTACAATGCTGCCAGCAAGATGAAACGACTCTAGCAGGAATGACAGGCATGTAGAGCTTGTCCCAGAAGCCTCCCAGCGCAGGCGTTTGTAGGGTTTTGAGTGGAAAGAAATAAAATCATAGAGGGCATTTTTTCTGCCCACGAATATAGCGAGTCGTCTTGACTATCAGTGGGGGTTCGCGCATGAGTGGGGCATGGCTGAAGCACGGTACGAGATCGTAGATATTATTTTGTCGCTGGAAACTTCCGAAAATGAGGAAGCTCGCAAAAAAGCGATTTGCAGGAAACTGCGACTCATGCCAGAGCATGTGCATGAGTTTCGCTTGATGAAGCATTCGATCGACGCTCGGAAGAAGCTTATTAAAGTACAAATGCGGATGGAGGTTGGCATTGATGGCCCACTACCTGAGAAGGTGAAGCCAACTAAGGAATATCCGTCACTCAGTGGTGGGGAGAAGCGAGTTGTTATTATCGGCTGCGGGCCCGCAGGGATTTTTGCAGCCCTGCGCTGTATTGAACTTGGAGCGAAGCCGATCATCGTGGAGCGGGGCAAGGATGCTTCGGCGAGAAGGTTCGATCTCGGACCGATCATGAAAGAAGGTAGAGTGATCGAAGACTCTAACTATTGCTTTGGTGAAGGTGGTGCTGGAACTTATTCTGACGGGAAACTTTATACGCGCGCTACCAAGCGTGGTCCAGTGCGTGATGTTTACGAGACCTTGGTGGCGCACGGGGCGCCAGAGAGGATTCTGACAGACGCTCACCCACATGTGGGTTCTAACTTATTGCCAAATGTGGTTAAGGCATTGCGCCAGTCGATTTTGAATGCGGGTGGTGAAGTCCACTTTGAGTCTAAGGTGGTTGATTTCATCTTGCGCGATGGTGGCAGCAAGATGTCTGGTGTGGTTTTAGCTGATGGCCGGGAAATCACTGGTGAATCCGTCATTTTGGCTACTGGCCATAGTGCCCGCGATATCTATCAGCTTCTAGCAGATAAGAAAATTTTGATGGAGCAAAAGCCGTTTGCGGTGGGTATGCGTATCGAGCACCCGCAGCCATTGATTGATAGTATCCAGTATTCCTATGACAGGGGGACTGAGCGCCCACGAATCTTGCCCGCGGCAAGGTACAACCTAGCGACTAAAATTGATAACCGTGGTGTGCATTCGTTTTGTATGTGTCCAGGAGGGTTCATCGTGCCAGCGGCGACGATGAATGATGAGGTCGTGGTCAATGGGATGAGTTTAGCTCGGCGAGACTCGCCATTCGCGAACAGCGGGATGGTGGTCACTGTTGAGCCTGAGGATACGGTCAAGTTTCAGAAAGAGCATGGCATTCTTGCAGGGATTGCTTACCAGAAGGATCTTGAAGTGAAGGCTTCGGTTGCGGGTGGTGGAAAGCAGAAAGCTCCTGGCCAGAATGTGAATGATTTCATTGCTGGAAAACTTTCTGCTAAGCTCCCAAAGACGAGCTACTTCCCTGGCTTAACTTCTTGTCGATTAGATGAACTTCTACCACATGATGTTTCTTATCGCATGAAAATCGGACTTAAAAAGTTTGGAAATCAAATGAAGGGTTATCTTGGCGAAGAGGCTAATTTGTTAGGTTTTGAGACCCGTACTAGTAGCCCGTTGAGGATTCCTAGAGGTGAACAGAGCTTAACTCACCCAGAGGTGGTGAATCTTATTCCTTGTGGTGAAGGTGCTGGCTATGCTGGTGGCATTGTTTCCGCCGCGATTGATGGCTTGAAATGCGCTGAGGCCGCCATAGTTCTTAAGTAAATACACCATGCCTGATCTTGAATATGAACTAGAGGCAAAAGCTGCCGGAAAGCTTATTGTTGTGGGGGTAGATGAGGCGGGCCGTGGTCCTTTGGCTGGGCCGGTATCGGCAGCAGCTGTGATTCTACCCGAGGGCTACACGCACCCACTGTTAGACGATTCTAAGAAGCTCAGTGAGAAGAAGCGTGAGTCCATTTATAAAGATATCATGGACGATGAGCGGATCAAGTGGGGGCACGCGTATGCTGATGAAGATGAGATCGACTCGATCAATATCCTCAAGGCAACGCATGC
>CAXMOB010000286.1:0-15327 GCA_964194815.1 Vicinamibacteria bacterium
ACAAGGATGGGCATGCCTCAAACTGACCTCAGGTGTAAAGATCAATCTAGAAGCCCCTGTGAAGATCGAGCTGAGAGACAATATGCATGCCTACATTCATTACGGCACTGCTATTGCCGACGTTCCAGATCAAGCCCATGGATTTAGAATGGACGCTCCAGATGCTGAAGTGACTGATTACGGCACGGTCTTTGCCGTCTCGGTGGACAAAAAAGGCGTTTCCTCCGTCAACGTCTTAGATGGCGAGGTTGAGGTCTTTCACCACCAGTCCAAAGAACGGATGCGCTTGACACAAAATGATCCACTTCAAAATGAAATTCGAACTAAGGACGATACTGACAGCTTAGCTCACACAGTGCTTTCAATCAACTCAGGTGTAGGAGGCTATACAACTGTGATGCCAAAGCATGCCGACACTCACACCTTCGATAATCTCATCATGCTGAAAAATCCAGTTCCTGCGAGTTTCAACTACAGCAGGAAAGCCTATCTTAAATTTGACACTTCTGAACTCGACGCTTCATCAATTACCCAAGCCGACCTGCTACTAGATCAAGTTGTCAGCAACATAGGATTTAGCACAAGGATTCCAGATTGCACATTTTCTGTTTACGTTTTAAAGCACGAATCTGAATGGAGCCCTAGTTCTATCAACTGGCAGAACGCACCGGCAAATATTGAAAAAAGTAGCACCGCACTACAATCAGAAAAGGTTATTAAAGTTGGTGAATTTATCATCCCTAAGGGACAACAAATGAAAACCATCACCACCTCGCTTAAGCTCGCTAAGTTTGATTTGAGTAATCGTTCACAGCTCAGCCTCATCATCGTGCGTGACACCATGGAAACAAATGGAAGCGGTCTCGTGCACACCTTCGCGGGTGTAGCTCACCCAGAAGGTAAAGCACCACGATTGCACCTACAGGACAAGTAGATAGGCCTCATCTGTTGATGCGCGCATAGCGTCGCATCAACAATCCACCAGTCCCTACTTACTTGCTTAGACCCAGTCTACTCACCTGCATACTGGGTCAGCATGATTTCATTTCCTTCAGTATCCTGAATCACAGCTAAAACAATAGGTTCGTCATCACTTTGTTCAGGTTCCTGAATACCTATAGCACCACCATCAATAGCACATTCATAAGCCTCTTTTATATTTTCATACTGCAGTGATAAGCCTGTGGCTTTTTCTTCGCCACTACCATCACCATGAATTCCAATAATGACATCACCCAGTTTAACTTCCGACCAATAAGGTGAAGAAAAGCTTGGCTCAAAGCCTAATACGCTGGTGTAAAAGTGTATCGCTCGCTCCATGTCTTGAGCATCTATCAAAAATTTAACTTGTAGTGGTTTCATCGGTTTATTGAGTGTTATTGGCATAAAAAAGCCCCGTCATATAAATGTGACAAGGCCTTAAAAATGACAAGTAAATTAAACGCTATGGGGAAAGCCCAGGTCGTCTACATTACTTCACACTGTGAAATTAGCACCCTCACGGATGGTATAGCGTTTCTTCCCATTCTTATCTTCCCAAAGTTGTTGGTATTCAACGGTGAGTCGAGCAAATGGAAGCACTTCGAGACGGATCTGAGGAATGTACTCACCTGAAATCTGACAGATGCCATAACATCCGGTCTCAATTCTAAAGATCGCACGTTCAATCTCATACAAAGCATCTTGTTCCTTCTCCAAAATACTCAAGGCATAGTCGCGGTCATAAGCATCACTGCCTGCGTCGCCTTGGTGCATTCCACTTCCTGAAGATTCGTTACCCGCATTATTTCGTAGAGTGTCCTTAGAGATACCCTGAATGGCATTGATGAATTGGTCGCGTAAATCGAGCAAGCGTTGATGCTGTCGCTTCACAAAAGGAGTCATTTTAAAAACAGCTTTCTGCCGGGCCGGAACTACCTTTGAAACAACCTTTGTTTTTGTTTTAGGCGCTGCTACAGCTTTCGATACTTTTGTCGGTGCTTTAGTCACCTTCTTCGCAGGTTTCTTGACTGGTGCTTTTTTAGGCATCGCCTTAGCCGCCTTCTTTACAGTTTTCTTAACTGCTTTTTTAGCCGGCTTCGTTACCACCTTCTTAGCTGGAGACTTTTTAGTAGGCTTCTTTGCTGCCTTCTTGGTAACTTTCTTCACTGCCTTCTTGGTAACTTTAGCTACTTTCTTAGCAGGCTTCTTCGTTACTTTTTTAGCAGGAGCTTTAGTAGCCTTCTTCGTTACTTTTTTAGGTGCGGCCTTCTTGGTCACTTTCTTCGCTGCTTTTTTAGTAACTTTAGCTACTTTCTTAGCAGGCTTTTTTGTTACTTTTTTAGCAGGAGCTTTAGTAGACTTCTTTGCTACTTTTTTAGGCACTGCCTTCTTGGTCACTTTCTTCACTGCCTTTTTGGTAACTTTAGCTGCTTTCTTAGCAGGCTTTTTCGTTACTTTTTTAGCAGGTGCTTTAGTAGCCTTCTTTGCCGGAGCCTTCTTGAGTGCTTTTTTTGCAGCTTTTTTAACCGCCTTCTTCGCAACCTTCTTTGTCGTCTTTTTCTTTGCAGCCATAATATGAATAGGGAAATTTCGTAAATATTAACTAAATGAAATAATTACGATACATCTACCAAGAATACGACGAGTCGCAAGCTGAAAAGGTAAAATAGGAGATTTTTATCATTTATCACTCCCCAGAATTGACAATCTTGTCCGCATCGGCAGTATCTCAATTCATGGATTGGAATGATCATTTTCTCACACTTTTCGACCGTTGTTTAGAGCAATATCAAGCTGGTAACACGGACTTCAATAGCTACTACTCAGGAGTAGACCTGACCTTTCTCGAAAGTATTGGCTACAAACCTAGAGAATTTTTCGACTTCGTCGAAGACCTCGGCGATGGTGATGTCCCCACACAAAGCACAGCACTTCTCGTCGCAGCAGTACGTCGCGACTACTTAATGGTCATGCAAGCGGGCAAACTCAGCTCGGTAGAAATTGAGAAGAATGACCTACCTACCTTCGGTGACGAGCTCGACGGATTCCCTTACTTACCTCGCATTATTCGCAAAGCGAAAGCTAAACTCCGCGGTGAACTCGATCCTGACATCATGTATGGCTGCGGTGGCGACAGAAATTTTCTGAAAAATCATGGTAACATCCCAATGGCTGACTTCTTACGTAATGTCTGGGCTGCTGATGGCGATGACCAATGCGTGGCTGACTACGTCAAGGCCTGCATGAATGACTGAACTTAAACCAACACAACACATTTACCAATTATGAAAGACTATCGCGGCGAACATATTTTAGTAGTGAAGAGAGAACTTTTTGACTCACTCGGATCCTTCCAAGGAATCTGCACGGATGTTGAAAAATACCTTCCATCCTTGATCAACCCCAAGAACAACTTCTTCATGGACCGTGCTGCTGCAGAAGAGGACCCGACGCACAAACAACTCATTCCCTACGCTCTATTCCGTCACAATGGTAAATTCGTCCATTACGTTCGCGGAAAGGCTGGTGGTGAAGCCAGACTGCACGCGAAGGGCTCTATGGGCATTGGTGGCCACATCAACCCAGAAGACGAACGTGAGGATCCAGTAGGCTATGAAACCTACATGGCCGGCGTAGAACGTGAAATCGAGGAAGAACTTAACATCGAAGGCAACTACACTCAAAAAGTAGTCGCCATCCTCAATGACGACTCCAACGAAGTCGGAAAAGTCCACCTCGGCGTGGTCCACGTGTTTGATCTCGATAGCGACCAAGTCACCTCTGCGGAAGACGCCATCGCTGACCTTCAGTTTAGCTCAATCGAAGATCTTCAAAACACCATCAAGCCAAACCTCGAGTCATGGTCTCAGTTCTGTGCTGAGATCTTGAATGAAGTTTAGCTATTGAACACTCTATTTAAGCACCCTTAAACGAGGGTAATATTTTATGCACCTCATCATTGAGGTGCGTTTTTTCTTGGCAGCCCCATTGATCCATGGTCACTGTATGGCTAACATTCCAACGACTGTATAAAATTAAATGAAAAATACGCACTTCAGCCGTTTCCTATGGCTACACATAACGCTGCTAATATCACTCTTTTCTGGGACTGCAGCTGCTGCTGAGAAAAATGCTTTCGATACGGTAATGGGTCCCGTCGCCGACTGGGCCGATAGAATCGTTTTCTTTCCAGTTAGGATTTTTGATTATAATATACCAATCGTGCTTATCGTACTGGGAGGCTCCGCTATCTTTCTAACGATCTATTTAAAATTCATCAATTTACGCACTATTAGACTAGCTCTTCGCACAATCAGAGGAAGATACTCAAAACCCAGTGACCCTGGCCAAATTACCCACTTTCAAGCCATTTGTGCGTCTCTTTCTGCCACCGTTGGACTTGGAAACATCGCAGGTGTTGCCGTTGCGGTCGGTCTTGGTGGTCCAGGAGCTACATTCTGGATGGTTATTATGGGTCTTTGTAGTATGACTACAAAATTTGTTGAATGTACATTGGGTGTTAAGTATCGCGTATTTGATAAGGAAAACCACACTCATGGCGGACCGATGCATTACCTTGAAACTGGCTTGAAAGAAAAGGGCATGGCCAAACTCGGCAAAGGACTCGCTATTTTCTTTGCCATCATGTGTGTCGGCGGAGCAATTGGAGCAGGAAACATGTTTCAAGTCCAAGCCGCTAGCAGCCAATTTTCAGAAGCTTTTGGAATATTTAAAGGCAACAATTCAGTCTACTTTGGTATTATCATCGCAATCATCGTTGGTCTAGTTATCATCGGAGGGATTAAATCAATTGCACGAGTCACTTCGTTCTTGGTGCCATTCATGTGCATTACCTACCTTCTAGCAGCACTTACTATTATTCTTACCAATGCCAGTGCAGTCCCTTCAGCCTTCAGTGAAATTTTCTCCAGTGCCTTTAGCTCATCAGCTGTAGCTGGTGGATTTGTTGGTATCTTAATTCAAGGTATTAAACGTGCTGCGTTCTCAAACGAAGCAGGAGTTGGTTCAGCCTCTATTGCTCACTCGGCTGTAAAAACCACAAAGCCTGCAAGTGAAGGCTATGTAGCGATGCTTGGGCCATTCATCGACACTGTTGTTGTCTGCACTATGACTGCCTTAGTGCTTGTGATTTCAGGTACTTGGAAAATTGATGCTACAACCAAAGAGGACCAAGTAGCACTCTACGCAAAGCCAGGCATTGAACAAACCGTCGTAACCACAGTGGCCAAAGGTCAGGAGTTGAGAATCATCAATAAAGAAAAAGTAGGTAGCGGTGACAATGAAAAAGAGTTTGGTCAGGTTTGGAGTGAAGACAGTGCTGATCTATGGGTATCCATGGACAAACTGAACAATGTAGAACCCATTGCTAAGACCTCTATTGCTTTCGAGAGACAGTTCAGTTGGTTCCCTATGGTGCTTTCCGTTGCAGCCATTCTGTTTGCCTTCTCTACCATGATTTCTTGGTCATTCTATGGAGAGCAAGCAGTAAACTACCTCTTTGGCATCAACAACAAATTTGCCATGATGAGTTACAAGGTGGTTTTCTGCCTGTTTGTCATCGTAGGATCCGCAATCTCGATCGATAATGTAGTTAAACTCTCAGACGCCATGATCTTTGCCATGGTGATTCCAAATATGATTGGTGTCTACATTCTCCTACCAAAGGTAAAAGAGGAAATCATCAGTTACGAAAAACACGTCAAAGAGATCGACGAACAAGCGTAGCCCAAACTACACAAAACAAACCTCCCCGCTAATTCCCCTACGGAAAGATTTCATATTCCTTGCGAAGACAATCATGAGTCGAATGCGGAAAATAAAATAGATAGGCTGTGACGATGAATACACTAGTATCGCCGAATAAAACTATACTTTATATAGAATCGACAAACTTCTAATTATTTTCAGCCTTCACCCTCCGTGCTAAACTATTTCATTACGTCATGGTGGCGGGCTACCCGAACTTTAAGAACATACACATGTCGTTTGAAATTAGCGACTTGCTTTTAATATGACAATTTCGTAACACAAATTTGTCACATTTGTGTGGTTTTCTCAGCCAATTCCATTACGACTTCTGAGGCACTACACCACACTATCATGTTAACACTAATTACTATTTTAGGGGCACTCGGAATCTTCCTTTACGGGATGAAAGTCATGTCCGAGGGTATTCAAAAAGTCGCCGGTAACGGCATGCGTGCAGCACTAGCAACGGCCACAAACAACCGCTTTAGTGCATTACTCACAGGATTAGGTATTACAGCTCTTGTGCAGTCCTCTTCTGCTACTACCGTTTTGGTGGTTAGCTTCGTTAACGCAGGGCTACTCACCTTAACGGAATCGCTCGGCGTGGTCATGGGAGCCAACCTTGGAACCACTGTCACAGCTTGGATCGTTGCAACTGTTGGTGTTAAAGTGAGTGTTTCAAGTATTGCCCTTCCAATCATCGGTGCAGGTCTGCCACTTTTCTTTGCAGGTAAGGGCAAATACAAATACATTGGTGAGGTGCTCATCGGTTTTGGTCTCCTCTTCTTCGGACTCGGTGAACTTAAAAATGCAGTTCCGGATCTTAAAAGTGCTGCAACTGGTGGTGATGCAGAGACTCTAGCGATGTTCCAAGACATCATTCACTGGATTCAGAGCACTGGATTGCTTGCCATTATTCTCTTCATGATAGCGGGTGTGTTACTCACTCTCGTGGTGCAAAGTTCATCTGCAGCAATGGCCATCACCATCGTTTGCGCTCTTAATGGCCTCCTTGGTGATGATCCCGTTCAAGTCTTCAAATATTCAGCTGCTATCGTTCTCGGTGAAAACATCGGAACCACTGTAACCGCGTGGCTCGCCTCCATTGGAGCGTCCGTGCACGCCAAACGAGCGGCCCGAGGTCACTTTGTGTTCAACGTCATTGGCGTCATTTGGATGTTAGCTCTCTTTATCCCCTTCACTTCAGGTGTATGGAACCTCTCAGACAAACTCCCAGATAGTATCAAAGCTGTGACGGACAAAAAAGTCTCTAAACTAGATATTGCTACTAAGGCTGAAAAAGCATTCCAAGAGGAGTCTAAAGTTTACGCTACCAAGATTACTGATATGAAGAAAGCTCTTGGTGCCACCGCTTCTGATGAAAATGTCACTGCTGCTCTTGTTGCTGCCGATATCAAAAAACCTGAAGCTCCAAACATCAAGACTGACATCGTAACTAAGACCTTTTCTGAAAGTAAGAGTAAAATTGCTTTCTCTATCGCGATTTTCCACACCTGCTTCAACTTAATCAATATTCTGTTACTCATTTGGTTTGTTCCTCAAATCGCAGCGTTAGTGAAGCGTATGGTGAAGGACAAGGGCGAGAAACAACGTCTCCGCTACATCTCACAAAGCCTTGTGGATATGGGTCAGCTCAATCTCACAGAGGCTGAAGACGCAGTGCAAAAGATGTCTCGTAAGACTCTCGAAATGTTCGAAGGCTTCAAGGAAGTGTTCGAAAACCCGGCGAAGGACATGTCAACTCAGGTGAATAAGCTCAAGGACATGGAGGAAGAAATCGACGTCATGATGCATGACATCACTGAATACCTCGTTCGCTGTTCCGCTAAGGAAGTTGGTTCCAGCAACGCTGCTAGCATCGCCTGCATGCTCCGCATCACCGCAGAGCTTGAAGAATGTTCCGACTCAATCTACCGTCTGGTGAAGCTCATTGAGCGTAAATACAACAAGGATCGCAAATTCAGCGTAGCACAAACTGGCGCCATCAACAGCTTCATCGCAGTGCTCTCCAAGTTCCTTGCATACACCGACGCTCACATCATGAAGCCGCTGACACCTAGAGAGATTGGTGAAGCTGTGAAGATGGAAGAAGAGATCAACGCGATGCGTAAGAAGTTCAACAATGCGACAATGAAGCGCATGGCTGAAGGTGACGTGAAGATTGAGATGCTCAACATCGACATCAACAACCACCTCGAGTCACTCGGAAACCACGCTCTCCACGTTGTCGAGAACAGTGCTGAAATGCACAATCCATCAGAAGCTTAAACTTCTAGATAGATAACTTTCAGAAGGCCAGTTCGTAATGAGCTGGCCTTTTTTTGTATCCTCATTTCGAGTGTTTACCAGTGGGCTATGTATTTCGTCCCAAGCTTGGAACGCCCACAACATACACAACACTGAAGATATGTAGAAAACCTATCCTCTGACCGTGATCCCTCTATATTCCCCGTATGCGGTATTCTGTGAATGTAAAAAGTACACCTCACCACTCGCTATAAAACAAAAAAGGCTCTCGTGAAAATGAATTCACGGAGCCTTTTTTGAGAATCTAAGTGTCTTTACTTATTCTTACACATCAATCTGAGGAGTTGTCCTGCTTTATCCAAGATGTCGGCAGTGTCACAGTTGTAGTAGTAATAATTTTTGAGAAGCATGGAAACCATGTTCGGAGAGAGGCGGTAAGGTTGCTCTAGCAGAGTCTTACGTAGAGCCTGCTTCTCGTCGTCGCGTAAAATCTCAATTGCTTTTTCGTGGAACTCAGCAGGGATGCGTTTTTCGATTTCTTCCTGAAGCTTTTTAGGAGTTGATTTTGGAAATTCGAATGTTTCGCTTGGTGATTCCGTTTGTTCTTCTGACATAATGTGTAATGGGTGAATGGTGGTGTGATCTTAGCATTTCCTATCCCGCATCGATTACCCTTTTCGGTCGCAAGGTATTTGCAAAAAATGGGTGTCGAATGGTATTCGAGTCGTCTCGGAGGCTACGCACGAAGTCAAGCATAGTTGGCTGTGCACTACAACTTGCATTTTAAGCGAAATCCATAGCCAGATAGAGCTTCATTCCATCGCTATCAATAATTCTCTTCTATAAGGAATCACCAAGGCGAAACAATTCAGAAAACCTGCACTCATAGCTGAAGTGCGGACTTTAAATAATTTACAAGCGTTGGTGGTCAATTGCCTACAAACAGTCGATCTCACAAGCGAGAATGTCTTCGACGCTCTGGCGTGGGCGCACGATGCGTGCCTTATCACCATCCACCAGCACCTCTGCAGGTAATCCACGTGTGTTGTAGTTAGATGCCATCACAAAGCCATAAGCTCCTGCTGACATCAATGCAATGTAGTCGCCTTCCTTGAAATCTTCCTGACGCTCAGTCTTGCACCAAAAATCGCTAGACTCACAAATGGGTCCAACCACATCGAGATCTGCTTCGTTCCCTACAGGTTCCTTGACCGTGACAATTTCATGGAAGCCTTCGTAAAGTGCGGGACGAATGAGTTCATTCATTCCTGCGTCGACAATTTTGAATATCTTCGCTTCGCCCTTTTTCTCATAAAGACACTTGGAGACCAACACACCAGCATTACCAACAATACAGCGACCTGGCTCAACTAAGATCTTCAATCCGAGATCCTTGAGACGAGGAATAACTCCTGCAGCAAATACTTCGAAGGTTAGCGGACGGTTCTCGTCCGACTTCGCATCCCACCATGACTGTGGCCCTGAGGCAAATGCGTCATCATAAACGATACCAATACCACCACCGATTGAGAAGAACTCGATACCATGGGCCGCCTTCAAGCTTGCTGCCATTGGTGCAACCTTATCGATCGCTTCAAGGAACGGCTTGATGTCGGTGAGTTGAGAACCGATGTGCATTTGAAGTCCGCGAAGCTCGATATGCTCAAGCTCAGCAGCACGTTGGTAAATGCCTTCTACGTATTCGAAATCGACTCCGAACTTGTTCTCTTTTTTGCCAGTAGTGATCTTCGCATGTGTCTTAGCATCGATGTTTGGATTCACTCGCACTGCGATGGGTGCCTTTAGACCAAGGTCGCCCGCAACAGTATTGATGAAGTGAATCTCAGCTTCGGACTCAGCATTGAAACAATAAATACCCTTTACCAAGCAATAGGAAATTTCTTCGTAAGTTTTTCCAACTCCAGCAAAGGTGCACTTGCCAGCGTCGCCACCAGCAGCAATCACGCGCTTGAGTTCGCCAACAGAAACAATATCAAATCCTGAACCAGCTTCAACAAGTAGCTTGATCACTGCCAAGTTCGAGTTTGCCTTAACAGCATACTCGACGGCGTGGTCAAGTTCACCAAGAGCTGAATCCAAGGCATTATAATTATTCAAAATCGTTTGTGATGAATAAATATACGTCGGGCTACCGTGGATCTCCGCGATCGTTTGAATGTCGACTCCCTCACAATGAAGTGAGCCATTTTTATAAGAAAATTGATGCATAGTGATATGGCTTAATTATTTTAAAAATCAATAGTGATCCCTTACGAAAAGAACCCCTTTTTAAGTTTGTCTAGACCTTCTAAAACACGAGTGTGTGGGCAACCGTAATTAAACCGAATCGCTTGTGGCACCTTAAAGAATGCTCCATCAGAAACGTACAATTTCTCGGTCACTTCTAGGTGGTGTGCTGGGTTTGAATATTCTAGTGCTGAACAATCCATCCAAGCCAAGTAGGTCGCTTCGATATTAGGTATAATGACCTGAGGAATCTCAGAACGCACAAAGTCCGTGATGGTGTCGCGGTTTTTACGAAGGTATGCGAGCAACTCCTGACGCCATGGCTCACAGTCGTTGTAGGCTGCTTCAGCTGTGTAAAATGCAATGCAGTTGATTTCAGGAAGCGTGTGACCCTTCGCTGCATTGTATTGACGACGTATCGTATCATTTTCAATCACTGCAAACGCGTAGCCCATGCCAGCCACGTTGTACGTTTTTGAAGGTGCCTGAAGCACAATAAGCTTCTGCCGTAAATTTTCTGGTAAGTTAATCGCTGAGAAAAACGGCTGTTCATCTTCATTCAACACGAGGTCACAATGGATTTCATCTGAAACCAAGACCATGTCGTGACGATCACAAAACTCTGCTACTTTGACGATTTCTTCCTTGGTGAAATTCCTACCCAATGGGTTTTGTGGATTACACAAGATGAAGACCTTGGTCTTCGGAGTCACTGCTTCCTCCATTTTCTCAAAATCAAAGCTCCATTTGCCGTCGACCAAAATATGATCCACTGTAATAGTCGACATGTCGTTGTCTTGACTCACTTGCGTGAATGGCGGGTACACTGGTGTGCAGGTCATCATTGAGTCCCCTGGCTGACCAAATGCACGCACGGCGAGTGATAATGCCACCACTAATCCACCTAAATGAATGATCTGCTTCTCAGGAAGTGCCACGCCATGACGACGCTCAATATAGCCCAAAACTGCTTCAGTGACACCATCATGGGCACTTGAATAGCCAAATATACCAAACTCAGCGGCTTTACGCACAGCTTCGCGAATTGGTTCAGGCGATACAAAATCCATGTCCGCAACCCAGAATGGATCTAAATCAGGACGACGGTCCCACTTGATTGATCCGGAGCCACGGCGATCGATAATAGTGTCAAAACTCATGGCTGCTACATAAGCCCAACCTCCAGACGCGTCAAGGCTGGAGTCTTGCGGACCACGGTATAGACGTCATTTAGGCTGATTGAAATTAATAATACCATTTAGAGTTTCAAAAGAGACTCATGCGAAGCTAGATTCTTTTAGAATCGAGGCTTGATAAAGGAGCGATGCGGGCATCGTGACTGAAGAAAAACGCTGATTGCATAAGAATACAGCGAGTAAGCTTCACCCAATGCGTAGCCTAGTCTTCAACCCTTACAAAAAAAATCATGAGTCTCTTTTGTTTCTCTATGTGGTATAAGCTAACGATGACCTGCAGATGAGTGATTCATGTGCGAGCAAGGTCTTGCTTGTATAGTGGGTTATTAGGCAAAGCTGATGGAGGATTCTCCAAGCAGATCTGTAGCATTAATTATTTTCACTGCCTTCCTCCATTTTTAAACAACAACCAAAGAAAAAATGGCCCGCCTATTAGTGCTGTAACTATACCGACAGGAACCTCAGAGGTGGTGCTAATCGTCCTGGCCAAGGTGTCGCACCAGGTCAGGAACACTCCGCCAAAGACAAGCGATACCGGCACCAGCACTCGATGATTTGCACCAAACACCAATCTACACATGTGTGGTGCCATGATCCCGACAAATCCAATCGGCCCGCACACGGTGATAATGCCAGCAACCATCAGCGAAACGGCAAAAAATAATATCACTCTCACTCCCTCTACGTTCACTCCTCGGCTCGCCGCGATCTCATCACTGACCGAAAGTAAATTCAACTCACGTCGCAGATACATCACGATCAATGTCCCACTCGCAACAAATGGAAACACCTGCAAAACAGAATCGGCATTTGCCCTGCCAATGTCCCCCATCAGCCAATGAACCACACGAAAGGAATCTCCAATATCCATCAGGTATTGCAACAACATGATCAAACTAGAAAAGAAGAAGCTAATCGCTACACCGCCCAGCAACATCGTCATCGGTGAAGTCTTGCCTGAGGCTCTCACCAATCCATACAGTAACAAGATAGAACAAATGGCTCCAGCCATTGCAGCCAGTGATATCCCACCGATACCGAATAGGGAAAAACTCAAACCTAGCTGAACCCAGAGTGCGACCCCAAACGATGCCCCTCCAGCCACACCAAGCGTGAACGGTGTCGCCAAGGGATTTCGAAACATTGCCTGAAACACCACTCCACCTAGTGATAAACCTACTCCTGCGAGAAAGGCTAAAAACATCCGTGGCACTCTTATCTTCCAAAAAATGACGGCATCCAAATCAGTAGCCAAGGGACGTGACAACACATCCCAGCCAATCGATTTTTCACCCATCCAAGGGGTCACTAGAATAGTGGCCAGCAAGAGGATTACCAGCAACCACGCCATCGTTTTTTGCTTAGTGCTTAACATTGCTCCCTCCTTCACTTCTTATTGCTGGGATCACCATTGGACTTTGCGTTTCTGGGTGTGGCACCATTGTAAAGTCCACTCCAAATAAGGCATACAAACTCTCACCAGTGATCACCTCACTAGCTGATCCTTGCGTCACCACACGTCCCTCTTTCATTCCGAAAATGTAATCGTAATCCATCGCGGCCCAGTTCAGATCATGCGTCACTGTGAGAATACTAAGACCATCATTTTTCGCAATATCAGTGAGAAGTGAATGCACTTCCTCACGTTGGCGAGGATCTAGATGGGCAGATGGTTCGTCCAAAATTAATATAGGCGTCTGCTGAGCTAATGCCGCAGCGATACAAACCTTCTGTCGTTCACCACCACTCAAAGTCTGGAGCGTGCGTTGTGCAAAATCACTCATGTGAACTCGTTCAAGAGCACTATTAGCAATTTTTTCTCCATCTTTATCGCGATAGCCAAAGCCACCTTCATGCGCATAACGCCCCATCATCACAAAGTCTAACACCGTAAATGGCACACTTGCTTCAAGCAACTGCGGCACATAGGCAAGCTCATGCGCCAGCTCAGTGCGCGAGTAGGATTTTACATCCATCCCATTCACTTCAATCCGCCCAGCATTAGGCTTGAGTAAACCCAACAAGCACTTCAGTAAGGTCGTCTTACCTGCACCATTGGCACCGATGATAGCAGTCATCGAGTCTTGCTTCACCCGCAGTGACACATTGTCTAATAATTGACTCTTACCAATGGATAAAGAAAGCCCGTCAATAGAGATCGCATTAGGTGAACGCTTCCCGTCCTGTTGTTGATTTGCCATCATTCCTATTGACTAGTCCCCTCCTCAAACTCTTTTAATAATTTTGATTTTCTAGTCACCTTCACTCCATGAATACCTTTTACAAAAACGTCCAAGGTTCTTAAAAACCTTGGTCCTGGTGAAAAATGTTCGGCACCATCGGCAATCACTATTTTTCTATTTTTTACTGCATCCAACTCACCATAGACGTTCCATAAATCTTTTAGTGCCTCTCTTGAACGATCATTCGCCACCTTCTTGTTCACCAAATCAATGATGATGTCTGGATTGAGGTTGATGAGGTTTTCTCGCGACAACTTAGGAAAAGCCACAGCTCCTTGGTAAGCATTAACGCCGCCTGCAATTTCTAGTAACTCGCGATGGTATCCTACACTCCCACACACCACAATCTGCTCTGGCTGGGAAACGTCTGTTGAATGATGGATGCACACGAGGACGCGAGGACGATCCTTCCCAATCAATTTTATTTTCACCGCTGCAATATGCGATTCAATTTCTTTGTTGATTTCAGCAGCCCTCTCAGCATTACCGCAGACCTCAGCAATTTTAACAAACGATTTGGTAATCCCCTCTACACTTTCATCATTCACACTCAGTGTCTGAATCCCCAGTTCTTCAAATTTTTGGAGCAAGCTGCTCTGACTATCCAACATCACCACACAATCTGGTTTCAACATCAACAGCTGCTCAAAATCTACATCCGCCATGCCACCTATCTGAGGGAGATCCAATGCCTCAGGTGGATAACTGCTGTATCGGTTCACCCCTACGACATTCTTCCCTAGCCCTAAGGCAAAAAGCGTTTCCACATTGCTAGGAGCTAAACCAATCAACCGCTGAGGGTGCTCATCTATCGGGGAACGTCGCTGCGAATAGTTCTCAGTTTGCTCTGCTGTCCATTCCCTCACCAAATTTCGAGCCACATGGCTGACCACAAAAAACATCAACACACAGCCCACCACCAGCCAAGCACTGGCTGACAAGCGTAGAGTCGACTTTGAAAATGGTAAATTCATGAGACGTGCTCGATCAATGATGAATGGAGTGAAATATCAACCTTATCCGTATCTATCCTGAAACGATTCGCCATCACTGATGATACTCCTAGGTATTCAAGCACCGATCCTATAGAAATATCAACCTTTTTAGGAGCTTCTGCCACAACACACACGTCGCTAGATAAGCTTGTACCAGATCCAACTGGTTCCACCCCAAGGTAGGATGTCATTATTCTATTCATTTATAGTGAGGTTCTCGCCCGTTTTACGCAGGTAGCTGATCCAATTTCCTTTGGCTGGTAATCTGGCTCATCAACTCGTTCAATCGAACAACTTAAATTACAGTGGCGTAACCGCTCCGGAATCCTCACTCATTCGAGCTCGTCACCGGTATTCCCCATCTATTTCCCGCTCGTGCCACGAGCATCCATAGGAAGCTTCCTGAACAATTACGAGCAAGAAGTTATGTTCCTTATATGCTGCGTAAGCATATTCACAAGGGCAAATGTAGTTTATACCATTTAGAGTTTCAAAAGAGACTCATGCGAAGCTAGATTCTTTTAGAATCGAGGCTTGATAAAGGAGCGATGCGGGCATCGTGACTGAAGAAAAACGCTGATTGTATAAGAATAAAGCGAGTAAGCTTCACCCAATGCGTAGCCTAGT
>CAXMOB010000287.1:0-8650 GCA_964194815.1 Vicinamibacteria bacterium
CGCTTTCGGATGGTTCGGTGGCTGGAACGTCAGTTACATGACCACAGGCCATTCACCAAAAGGTAACTTCATCCGTTCATGGGGAAATTTCATACCAATGGTCTTTACCCAGCATAAGAAAAATCTACGCATCCACGGTGCACCAAAGACAACATTCTCTAAGATCTATAAACTCCCAGTAAGACCATGGGGTACTGCTGCCGATGATGCCTTCCTATCCCTCACACCAGGCGAATACGCACCAGGTAAAAGTATCGACCTATCAAAAGAAAAACTAATAACCCACGCATCAAAACCACTCAGTGGCTTCATTAGCAAAAGCGATTCTGAAGACGTCCTGCTAGGGTACGCTCTGCACATTGACCAAGGAATCCGAGCTGTCGCAGCAAAAACAATCGCAAGCAAAGGCAAAACCAAGCTAGCTATTAAGCTCCTAAAATCTAGTGACCCTCGTGGCAGACAAGCCGGACTATTTACCATGACCGGAGGATTCAAAGCCAAGCCGATGAGTAGCAATAAGATCACCCCAGAAATGTATGAACTAGCCGCCAAAATGGTAGCCAACCCAGACGAGTCATGGTGGGTTAAAATCTGGGCGCTTAAAGCACTTAAAAATGCTCCAGAAAGCATCTTAACAAAACATGTCGACACTCTCATCAAACACGTCTCTCACGAGGAATGGTGGGTTCAGTCTGCAGCCATTGAGAGCCTTACAAAACTCGCAAAACATAAAGAACACTATCAACCAGTTCTTACTGCAATCGGTAAATGCATCAAAAATACTTCTGTTACAGGTGTGCTAAACCCAATTTCAAAAGTCATTGAAAACGTCAATCAAGCAGACAAGCAGATCAAAGATTTTGCCATAAAGACTCTCGGTGCCACTTACGTCAATTTTCCAAAGGAAATAGAGACACCAGGTGCACAAGACCTCACAGATGGAGTTCAATCCATCCTAGGCTCTATCGCCGCCAACTTAGCAGGAACTCCAGAAGGTCTAGAAATGCTCTATTATGTTTCTAGAAAACGCTATCCCAACGTAGGCTTACCGCATGCGAATCTCTACCTAAAAGCCGACCTCAGCAAACTGGATCCAGCGATAGGAAAAGCAATCGAGCCACTTGTCAAAAAATCTGTCATCCCAGACAAAAAGAAAAGTGTAGCTGGTTACCTCAATAATGAGATTAAGAAAAAATCTCCCGGCAGAGGAACAAGCTCGGTCACAAGCCTCTACGAAAAAATCGGTATTTTCGACTATTCATGGAAACCCTTCGGACCGAAAAAAGACGAGATTAAATGGGCATATTACACCTACAATCCCAGCGAAAGACCAGCCATTAATGCCAAATACGCATACCGCAAAGTTACTTGGCCAAAAGGTATGAAAAATTGGTATGAGCCTAAGTTTGACGTCACTTCAGCTGGCTGGAAAATTGTTAAAGGTCCCTTCGGAGGAACTAAAGGCAAGAAAGAATACAAAGGTCGTTGTAGTAAAAGATACTGTTACTGCCGCACCCCTATAGCAACACACTGGGACAAGGAAGTGCTCCTCATGCATACCAAGATGACACTTCCACCACTCGAAGACGACCATGCCTACGCCCTATTTATCGGCGGTCGTAGTCATGCTAAGACCGGCGATGGAGTTGATGTCTGGATCAATGGCAAACGCGTCCAGTCAAGACCAGGATTCGCATCATGGGGAGCTCTCGGGCCAGGTAGTTTTATCGATCCAAAAAAAGAAAGCGGTCTCTACAAAAATAAGGGCTACATGGGCTCCATAGGACCTACAGCTGGCCGCACTAATGGCACACCGGCAGGCTTCATCCTCAACGAAGAAATGCGCAAAGAAGTAAGCTCAGGTAAGTTTAGTCTAGCCGTCGCTGGCTTTCAAGACATGAACAGCGACAAAGGTGCTTACCAAAGTTTCTGGTTTGAGAAAATCAAACTCCACGAACCCGTAAAAAAAGAAGACGAATAGTGGGGAAGAGATTGAAACTTAACTAAATTGATAAGTTAAACGTTTGAATTGTGCCATTTTCGTCAATTTAGTTCATTATTATTGTTCGGAATATTTTTTATAATGAGTTGTAAACCACTTAAATACAATGATTTGAATGATGTCTAAAGGGCTATACATTATTACCCTTATTAAATTAGTATGAATAAGGCATTGACGGCTGCTGGATGCGCGCTAAAGTGCTTGCACTTAACCGACGGTGTGTTCACCTAGGTTCTAAACATAAAGAAGAATTCACGCCATGAAGAAGACAAAATTAGCACTACGCGTAAACAGCGATAACCCAAACCACCACTTATGGAACAACCGTGGAGTTTGGTGGTGTCACTTGACCGTCCATAAGGCTGACGCAACAGCAGAAAGAATGCGCTTCTCGTTAAAGACAAGAGACGTGGATTTGGCACGTGAACGTCGCGATCGTATCTTTACTGATATTGCAAAGCACTACGAGATTGCGGCTTAATGCCATCTCGTCACTTTGATCTACAATAAAAAAACTCCAGCGGAATGATCCGATGGAGTTTTTTTGTGAATAGAGTGGCTAAAAACTATTTTGAAGTGAAGCGTGCACCTTTGTTACGCTCCCAAGCTCTTTTCACTGAGTTGAAGAGAGAGTCGAGAGCTTTTGTGTTGTCGACGTTGTATTCCACAGTTTTAGCGTGCGTAGTGGTTGGGTAGTTCTTCACTACTGGAGTTCCTTTGAGGCCAGCCCTAGCTCCTTGTTCACGTGTTAACTCCTCGAGACGATTTTGTGTGTTTTTAATAATGTTAACATCCGCGTCAGAACCAGCAGATGTGGCCGCGTAGAAGCGAGCGAGTGAGTTGCCGTCGGTATCAATGACTACCTCAGTGACTTCGATGTTACCCACGAGGTAGGTATGCTTACTGATCGAAGTGACGCGGTTGAGTGCTACCATGTAACTGCCACCAGCGAGGCGAGCTTCCCAGAAGCGAGTGCCGGTGTCTTTGCTGGTTGGTTGGTCGGCATTATTATTGTTGTTGTTTTGAGCAGCAACAGAACCAATTGATGTGGCCGCAATGGCGGCAAGAATGAGTGCAGTTTTCATAACTCCTTAATACCGTAGCGAGAGGCTTGTTGCAAAGTAAAAGTGTCAGATTTGTTTTTTCATGACTGTCACGAATCTATCATTGCCATTTGATGCACTTTGTTCAAATTGTGTGTATGGCAAAATATCGGCCCAATGTTGCAGCATTGATGATCAATTCTAGTGGAAGACTCTTGGTATGTGAACGCATGAACCAGGATGGTGCGTGGCAATTCCCGCAAGGTGGTATGGATAAAGGAGAAACGCCTTTAGAATCATTGTATAGAGAAGTGGAGGAGGAGGTGGGATGGAGTCCTGAACATTATGAGGCGATTGAGTATATCGATGGCTACCGCTACGACTTTCCAGCAGAAAAGCAGGATAAGAAGGGCTTTGATGGCCAGCAACAAACTTACTTCATTTGCCAATTAAAGAAGGGAGCACCTAAGCCAAACTTGAAGGCCCATGTGCAGGAGTTTCAAGATTACAAGTGGATCAGGCCTAAGCAATTTCAACGGAAGTGGATTCCTGAATTTAAACGTGCTGTTTATGAATCGGTGATGTGGGACTTTTTTGATGTAGAATTAAAAGACTAATACGATGGCAAACGCATTGATTCACGAAAGTTCTCCTTATTTACTTCAGCACGCAGATAACCCCGTTGACTGGGTTTCTTGGTCAGACGAGGCCTTTGCCAGAGCTAAGCGGGAGAATAAGCTTATTTTTTTATCGATTGGCTATTCTACCTGTCATTGGTGCCATGTGATGGCCCATGAAAGCTTTGAGAATAAGCAGGCTGCAGCCTTGATGAATGACTTATTCGTCAACGTGAAGGTTGATCGTGAGGAACGTCCAGACATTGATGCCACTTTTATGGGTTATCTTCAAATGACCACTGGGCATGGTGGCTGGCCAATGAGTTTATGGCTGACACCGGATGGCGAGCCCATTGTAGGGGGCACGTATTTTCCCTTAGCGGACCAAGAGGGACGTATTGGTTTTAAATCGGTCTGCCAGCAGATAGCAGATTTATGGAAGGAAGATCCCGATAGGGCGATGGCTAGTGCACATCGTGTGTTCACTCAGATGCAACAACAGGCAGATCAAAAGGAATCGGTGAGCTTGCTGGACGATAAGGTGCTGGCGGCATCGTATGAAGATTTTCACTCCCAATTTGATCCAGAGCACGGAGGGTTTGGCAATGCTCCGAAGTTCCCACGTCCTGTGGGTATCGATTTATTGTTAGCAATCGCGAGTAGGGATCGGGAGTCGAACGAGGGCAAGAGGTCCCTACAAATGGCTGATTTTACGCTGCAAATGATGGCGTCTGGTGGTATGTATGACCAGTTAGCTGGAGGTTTCCATCGCTATTCGGTGGATCGCTATTGGCATGTTCCGCATTATGAGAAGATGCTGTATGACCAGGGCTTGCTGTTATTTACTTATGCTGAAGCGTATCGTGTTTCACGAAATGGATTCTACGCAGGGGTGATCGATGAGTTATTTACTTATCTTGTAGGTACTTTGAAGGATGAAGTGGGTTTGTATCACTCTGGCGAAGATGCCGACTCTGTCGATGTCGACGGAGTTAAGAAAGAAGGAGCATATTGGACTTGGACGGTGGATCAAGTCTATCAAGTGTTACAAAACCCAAAGCACGCGGCGATATTTTGTGCCTACTTTGGACTGGAACAAGATGGTAATGCTCGGCCAGAAAGTGATCCACATGGAGATCTTGTTGGACGTAATACCTTATATGTTGCAGGAATTGCAGAGGAATTAGCGGAGCAGTTTGATCTTGAGGTTAATGATTTAAAAGCGGTGTTACTAAAGTCTAAAAAGCTTCTCCTTAAGGAAAGGGCTAGACGTGAAATGCCACATCGCGACGACAAACTAGTTGCTGCGTGGAATGCCTATGTGCTCAAAGGTTTGAGCTACGCAGCTTGGGTAACTGGCGAGGAAAAGTTGAAGACTGCAGCAGTGCAGTTGGCGGGTTCGATGAAAGAGTATTTATGGGATGGCGAGGAATTGTATCGATCTGTGCGTAAAGGTGTTCGTAATGTGCGGGGGTTCGCACAAGATTATGCGGCACTGATCGAAGCCTTGTTGGTATTGCGATCTATCGCCCCCTCTGCTGAGTTAGATGAATGGGTGTTAGAGTTGCAAGATGTGATGGACACAAAGTTTTGGGACGCTTCACGAGGGGCTTACACGCTCTCCTTAGCAGTCGCAGGTAAGTCGGTGTTCACTATGGTGGAGGATTATGATGGTGCTGAGCCATCGCTCTGTGCTTTGGCTTTGGGTAATCTTTCGCGACTTGTTACCTTGTTCCCTGATAAGGATTTTGGCGAAAAGTTAGCCAGCCTGATGCAGGTGGCTGGGTTGTCTGCAAAAGCCAATGGTTTCGCCTCGCCAGCTATCGTGCGAGAGTGGGTGGCTGAGAAGCGGGGACGGATGCATTATAAGGTGGGGGAAGACTCTACTCTAGCAGCATTGAAAAAGCTCCGTGATCTAGCTAGCGCTGATGCCATCATTGAACGTGTTCCGGGTTCTGGTATTACGGAGTGCTCAGGTGGACAATGTCAGATTTTTGAATAGTCGATCAATGGATACTGAGGCTCAATTTTACCTAGCTACAGCATCACTTGATGCTGTGATTAATTCTGACTCCCACGGATTCCCCTTGAATAATAGATGAACTAGTGATATCTCATGAGAACTCGATTCCACACCGCTATGAATTACACACTCTTTTATTCCCTCTCATTCGGTTTATTCTGTAGTAATCTTTCAGCTGAAGCGTTAGTTGATAAGGGTTTCGTTCCTGAAAAAGGCGAAATTAAAATTCATCCTTCGGATCGTCATATTGTTCAATGGGGAGAGGATGTTGCAGCCCACACCTATGGGCAGTGGCAACTCTACAAGCCTAACGATAGGACTATAAGAGAGAAGAAACGTCGGTCATTTTGGGTCGATGTGTTGTATCATGGAGGTTGGTATCACGCTGCAGGATTTCAGCCGAAAAAGGGACATTTCCGACTGACCAATGGTTATGGAGTTTGGGAACATAATCCTGTAAAAAAGCGACTTAACTTTAGGTTTGTGTGGCCTGGTGCGAGTCGTAGTTCGGGGTCCTATGATAGACTGCACGATTGTTATTGGGAGCATTATGGCAATGCAAATAACGGTATGTTGATCCAGTTTGAGCAAGAGAGGGCTGATCCGATCAAGAATATGCGGGTGATGAAGTCGGCTCTGGGTGCTTACAAATTCACTGATGAGGAGGGACGAATCCACTTTGATAAAGGGACTTGGGCGCTTATGAAAGATGGCAAACTGACTTTTTATGATCAAAGGAAGGTTAAGGGGCTGGCACCAGTATCTAAGGAAACGACTTATGCACCGTCTTGGAGATTTGGGTCGCTAGATAATGGCGGTGGCTTTGGAAAACAATTCCCTGAATATGGCGTCAACTTTAAGCTGATGAGAGGTAAGGTTGAATGGTTTAATGTGGATAAGGATGGCCGAGCTTGGATCTATTCCAAAGGTTTGTATTGTTTAGATTTAGCTGATGATCAGCCCTTGAAGTATGAGAGGTTCCTTAAGTTGCTACCGGTAGTGTTCGGCAATGATGGTGTGAAGGCAACCAAAGCTATGCATAGCTTGCTACAAGCGAAGCAATACAAGGCCTGGGTGCTTGAGGTCATTAACTCCGAAGATCCACAGGTGAAGGCAGCGGCACGAAAGTTACAGGCTACGATGAATGGAGGTGGCGTGTTAGTGTTTTCTGGCTATTTAGAGCAATGGCAGAAGCTTAAAGCTGGGAAAGGAAAGACTGCTGAGATTTTACCAACTCCAGAAGTGAACCGCCCGCAGCCGTTCATTGAAACGGATCCGTTGATTCTCAATGTGGATAATGCAGGAAAATTGAAGAACTATTCACTGAATGATGCCCCTGTATTTGAGCCGCCGGAATTTAATTTTGGAAATACTGGGGCGTTTTTACATAGTGCGAATGGTATACAAGATTCCTACTTAAAGGTAGAGGATGACGAGAAGTTAAGGCTGACTGCAGTCAAGTGCGAAGGAGATATTTACAACCTTAGAAAAGGTGCTGTCGAGGGTGAGGCCTTGGCTCAAGTTGAGTTGCAAGACGAGCATCATATAGGCATTGTTGATATTCAGAGCGGTAAATTTAAGCCTTTGATGAAAGTGAAGGAAGGTAACTTCTATAATACTCATATGGCAACTGATGCCCAAGGACGTGTCGTTATTATGTCAAGCGAAGGTCGGAGGATAGCTTATCAGAGTGAGTTCGGAGGAAAGCTGATAGAATTAAAACTCAAGGAACCTAAGCAAACAACGTGGGGTGGCGGAATCCTATGGAGCAAAAATGCTATTTATCTATATCGTGGGTTATTCCAACGTCAATGGGATGGCGAGCACTCGGATATCAAGGCGTTTCGGGACGGTAAGCTAGTGAGTATCAATGGTAATATCCCTGGGCATATTTATCATCTTAGTGAAGTGAACAAAGACACTTTGCTTGTAGCGACGCGTAATCCATCGAATATGTTTTTTGTGAATGCATCGTCAGGCAAGGTTTGCGAGGACTTATTCAAGTTAGCTAGGGCTAAAGAGAGTTATACATTTTTACCTGATGCCTTGACCGATAAAGAGGGTAACTTTTGGTTTTATACAAATTGGGTGAGTGGCGAGGAGAATCATGGGCGGCTCCAAATGTGGGATGGAAAAAATCTTAAAACCGTCTTGAACTGGCAGTTTCATGCAGAAAAACAGTCGTTGCTAAACCCATACATGGGTAATATGACGATGTCTGAAGATGGTAAGATCTGGTTAGGTATAGAAAATCGTATGTTAGTGTTCGATACAACGAGCTCAACTTATCGATTCTTCAGAGTGCCGGATCGTAATAGTATCCCTAAGTTGTATGCTTTTAAGAACAGGGTGATGGCCCATTATGAGTATGGAGCACCAGCGGTGTTTAGTCTGGTGAAGGATAGGTAGGTGGTAAATTGAGCTCAAAGGCCGATCTCTTGGGGCTCACTCTAACTAGCGTTTACTACAAGTGAAGACTCTTTCAAGAAGGGCTAATACCACTAGGCAATTTAAAAGAGACTAATGTTTTTTTAGGGTTTGTTAGGTGACTAGGCTTAGCTGTTTAGTTGAAACCATTTTCTTCCAGTAGCAATCAGCGTTTTTCCTCAGTCATGATGCCCGCATCACTCCTTCGTCTTGCCTTGCTACCATCCAAACATTCGACGTCATTCCGACAATCTAACTATTCAAATGGTATAAGGTGCAGAATGGGCCATTGCCTGCTTCACTAGTGTTATTGGAATATGTGGGAAATGACGGGGGGATGATCTAATTTCCCACAGCCACTCCAATGAGTGCTTCAAGGATGGAGGCGAGCTCGCTTCTTAGAGGGGCGGCTTTGTTGGAGAGTCGACGTTGTTCGACTTCGTATTGCCTACGGCCTTCAGGGGTTTCCACTTGGATGGGCGTGTAGTTGTATTCGCTGAGGTCGTAGGGGGCGGCACGCATGTCGAGCTCACGCATT
>CAXMOB010000288.1:0-27528 GCA_964194815.1 Vicinamibacteria bacterium
TGTTCTCACGGAGAAAGAGAAATGGCAGTTACTTATTGTTTATCAAAATGCAGGGATTATATTGTGTTACACTGATGCGGGGAAGACTAGGCGAACCCGCTTCACTCAGAGTGTGTTGAAAGAGTTTGGTGATTATGTGAATTCTACTAGGAATGAGATGGGTTTGAATAAGGACGCAGTTCTTGTTTACAATAGTGCAATGAAGGCTTTAGAGAGACGTGTGCACGAAATTATGGGAAAGGTGGTCAGAAGGCATAATGCTGCAGTTAAGCTAGCTATAGCTCATTATTACCAAAGGACAAAAGCTTATCCGGCGACATTGCAAGACCTCACGGAGAAAGATATCATCTATTTGCCTAAAAACCCACTGAGTGGAGAAGACTACGAGTATGAATTTAGTCCAGAAACTCAAGAGCTAGCGATGAAGGATCCCGACTTTTTACCTAGTGTGAGGTTTAAGTTAAAGGCTAAAACTGTTGTTAAATAGCGGCAGATTTGAGTGTCCAATATTAGATTGTCTCGAATTTGGAGGAAAGTTATTTTATTGCTCTAAAGCATTTGAAGCCGTTTTCTTCGTTGATTTTTACGACACTGCGAAATTCGCTAAAAAGTGTTTCCTCATAGGGGAGGTGTGTGTTGGCAACCATGAACAGTGGAGCCCCAGGGCGAAGGATACTGGCCGCTTGCTGGATGAATTTTTGACCTAATGCGAAATCTTGGGTGGTTCCAGAATGGAATGGAGGATTCATCACAGCCCAATGTAGAGGTCTGTCACAAGGGATTTGCTGAGTGATGTCGACCCAATGCGGATGGAGTTCCGTTTTGCCATCTAGATTATTTTGTGCCATTTCTAATGCTCGGGAGTCGATGTCGTAGAGCCAGAGTTGTTTGATCCGATGACGTGTTGAGAGAATTTCACCAGAGAGGTAGCCGTAGCCACAGCCGATATCAGCACCATTTCCACTCCAGTGTTCAGATTTTAAAATGTCTGCTAGCATCTTGGAACCAGCATCAATTTTGCCTTCTCCATAGATGCCTGGGATGCTGAAGTAATTGGTGTCATCAATAGCTTTAGGCTTTTGTAGCAGGGATGTGTCGAGTGGTGAAGGTGGGGTCGATGGTGCACTGAAAAAGACTCTGCACTTAGATTTGCTTATATTATCAAGCTCAGGAAAGGATGCTCCTAATAATTTACGGTATCGCGAAGCCCCCATTCGATTATGGATAATGCCAATGAATAGCCCTTCTTTTTTTAAGTGGCTTAAGGCATTACTAAAGTCAATTTGGGTTTCGCTGTCAGATTTTGTGCCAAATTGGATGACGACGTCGTATTCGCATTCTAGAGGATTGGATGAATCAACGGAGCGTTGGAGCCATGATTGATTCACTGAAGCATCGAAAGTGATGGCGTTAATGGTAGCTCCTTTCAAATGTTTAAGGTATCCAGCGGGCGGAGCTTGGAGGAGAAGGATTTTCTTTTGGTTGAAATCTATTTCTGAAGTGGATAGGAAGAAGTCTAAAGCCTCACAGGCAGCTGAAACCGTGTTGTTCATGAGCATCTGCTTAACTGTCGTGGCGTCATTGGACAAGTCTTTAAAATTCTCATCACTAGGCTTGCCAGTTGAATTGAAAAAGATAGGGTCTTTTCGTGCGATCTATAGAGACCCTAGTCACGCTTAAGGAAACATTTTATTTCGTTTGTCCAATTTGTCGGATAGCGTTTGAAAATGGTGCTGGTGAAGCAGGAGTTGAGTGCCCTGGCTGTCATTTTCTACTCTCTTGTGGAGAGAATGAGCCTATGACGAAGTCTTCCAATGAGTTTTTGAAGCAACTGGATCTACAGCGTGCCGTTGAATGGGAGCAAGAAGACACATCAGCATCTAGTGATGTTGGGTCCCAAGCTGATAAGAGTGTAAAATGGGTGATTGCTCTGTTGTGTGTTGCATTGCTATTTGTAGCGTACCTTTGTTGGCAACTATTTGATTCTGAAGGTTCGGGTGTCCAAGCTTCCTCACCTCCTGTAGTTAAGACCTTACAGGGTGAAAATGAAGTTGATATGGTCGCTGCTGAAAGGGTGTTGAGAGATTTTTTCTTAGCGAGTTCTGTTGAAGGCAAGTGGGAGTTTGTTCATCTACAAAGCATAAGCCGAGATCGGTTTGAGGCCTTTTATAGTTCTCGCGTGGTTTCTTCCACCGATATATTTGTGTTGAGTAGTGGATGGAACGCAAAAAACAAGGTGATTGAGTATCGGGTAAAAAGTGGGTTGGCTGTTTCTGATGTTTTTGTAAAATTTGATGGTGAGGCGTATACATTTGACTGGTGCAGTTATTCTGGTTGGAATCCAATTTTATTGAGCCAGCTTAAGGTTGGTGATGAGGGGGACTTTAGGTGTTTCGTTGGCTTCAGTAATAACTATGACTTCGCATACCCTGAGGAAAAATGGGTCAGCTTGGTTTGTCAGCAAGCAGGTAGCGAATTACCGTTTTATGTTTTTGTTTCGAGAGATGATACTGTATTAATGGAGGGACTACCGCAACAATTAAGCACTCGGAAAAAAGTACCGATGATTTTGACGCTCGCTCGAGCGAAAGGTAACCATGCTGACAATAAATATGAGTTGAAGGCATGGGTCTCTAAAAACTGGTTTAAACCATAAAAACGAAATGGCTACACGCGATAAAAAATCGACTTACGATAAGACTTTGCAGATCAATTTGGATGCTCGCATCTATGGAACCTTCGCTGAAATTGGTGCTGGGCAAGAGGTGGCAAATTGCTTTTTTAGAACACCTGCGACGGCTGGAACAGTAGCAAAGTCGATTTCTGCATATGACATGACGATGAGTGATGCTATCTACGGTAAGGGTCGTAAGTATGTGTCGCGTAAGCGCCTTTCAGCAATGCTGGATCATGAATATGAAATCCTCACTGAGCGTTTGTCTGAGCAACGAGGTGATACTTCGACATTCTTTTCGTTCTGTAATACAGTGCGAGCACGGGGATACAAAGACACGGGGGAGTGCCATGGATGGTTAGGTATTCGTTTTCAATTGAAACCCAATGCTGCAGCTAGTGATATTTTTATTCACGTACGCCTTTTGGATAAAGAAAACGTAGATCAGATGGAAGCTCTGGGTGTGATTGGGACCAATTTGATTTATGCCGCTTTCTTTTATCGTGAGAATCTACAATTCTTTGTGGAATCCTTAGTCGATAACATTGCTGAAGGGAGAGTGGAGGTTGATATGCTCAAGTTTCATGGTCATGGGTTTGAATATGTAGATAACCGGTTGTGCTCCTTACAATTGGTGGAGAGTGGACTTACTGAGACGGCCATGTTCTTACCAGATGGTGAGGTTGTGCAACCTGCTGAAGCACTCTATAAACACCCAGTTGTTTTGTTACGAGGCAGTTTCGACCCTGTGACAAATTTACACCTAGATATGCTGAATGAAACGCGTGAGGGTTTTATGCCGAAACTTAATTCTGATCAGCAAGGGCGAGTTGTCGAACTTTGTGAAATCACGATGAATAACTTACTTCGGGGTAGGCAGGGAGTTGATCATGTGGAGTTCCTCGACCGTGCCGATGCTCTGCAAGCGTTGGGTAAGACTGTATTGATTTCACGTTGCGCAGAATTCCATAGAGTAGCGGCAATTCTACGTCGTTACACGACGTGTCCAATCGCGATTAGCTTAAGTATTGGGCTACTTCATGAGTTATTTAAAGAAAAATGGTCAGAAAACCTAGAGGGCGGCGTTTTAGAATCGTTTGGCCGCCTCTTTAAGAATAACTTGGCTCTGTATGTCTACCCATGGAAGAATCGACAAAGCAATGAATTGGTGACAGCTTTAAACTTTAAGGTTGATGAAAAGTTAAAGCATCTTTATTCGCATTTTCTAGAAAACGAAATGATCAATCAAGTAGAGTGTTCAGATGAATCATTACTTGATAAGACGGGTCGCGACATTCTGCGGTTAGTTGAGGCGGCTGATGATGAATGGAAGAACTGGGTGCCTAAAGAAGCTCATTCTTCAATAAAAAATGGTTAATAGAATGAACGAGTCGGAATTCAATACCCAAAGCTTGCGAGAACTACTACAGTATGTTCCGAAGGTGGCGGGCAAGGTTTTCTTGATTGATCTTCCGTGGTCCCAATACTCGGGCAGTTTAAAGTCCGAGCTGATGCTTGATTTGATTACGCTACAAAGTTTAGGGGTTAAGCTTATGATTGCTGTTACTCCCGAGTCTGCTTTGGAGGTCCTTGATTGGGCTATTGACCTTGATTTTAGGTTAGAGAATGATGTGCAAACATCTGCTGCAGCGGCTTTAGAAGTAGTGAACCGTGGGCAGGCTGCACTGGTTAAAACGAGTGAGGAAGGGGTGTTGGCCGATGAGTTAGTGCAATTGGTGTGCGAAGTTGTGCCGGATAAAGTGCTATTATTGACTCTGCCGTTCGCAGTGGAAGATGTTCCACAGTATGTTGCTCGTAGCCAATGGAACACGAAGGTTGCTGAGGGGTATCTTTTTCATGATAAGGTGAGTGAGGTGATGGATGCTGGTGTAAATCGCCTCCATGTTTTAAATGCTGAAACACCAGGAGTGATTCTTAGCGAGCTATTTTCTAGCGAAGGGGCAGGACTGATGATTTATCAAAATGGCTACCGTGTTGTTCGAGCTATTCAGCCAGACGATATTCCTGAGTTGTTGACGATGATTGGTAGGTCGGTAAGGACGTCATTATTGGTGCCGCGTGAGTATGAAGAGATTGATAGCCAGCTAAAGGATTACTATGTGTATGAGATCGATGGTAATGTCGTTGGTTGTGTTGCTCTCCACCGCTATGCTAATCAATGGGGGGAAGTTGCTTGTCTTTATGTGAAACAAGGTCACCAAGGTAGAGGCTATGGTGAGGATCTTGTTGGCTATGTCGAAGGGATTGCGAGGGACGAATCGTTGGTCACTTTATTCGCCCTGACTACTGGGGCTGCTGAGTTTTTTGAGGGACGTTTAGGTTACTCAGTAAGCGTTTCTTCATCTATTCCTGAAGACAGATATAATGCGTTGTTAAATAGTGGACGAGATTCACTTTGTTTTGTGAAGCAGCTTTGTGAAAAAAAGTCTTTCTCTTGATCATTGAACCCTGTTAAGTAACTCTAAAGATTTCCTACGTGTGAAGACCATTGCAATATCAAGTCAAAAAGGAGGAGTGGGTAAAACTACTGTCTCAATTAATGTCGCCTATTCTTTTGCTAGAGCGGGCAAAAAAGTTTTATTAGTAGACGTCGACCCTCAGGGGTCCGTAGGTCTGTCACTAACCCGAAAATCTGGACAGTTGCTTGGTTTTTACGATTACATTGGTAATCCTACCATGCTCGCTGAACAGGTGGTGGTACCAACCCGTATGGGAGCGATGAGTATCGTTACTGCAGGACGTGAAAGCGTGGCAGAAGTGGAGACAGCAAGTAGTCCTGCATCTGTGCAACGGATTAAGCAATTTTTCGAAGAGGTTCAACAACTTGGTTACGATATCTGTATCGTCGATACCGCAGCTGGTTTATTTGGGGTTTCTGCGGATGCGCTCAAATGTGTGGATGCGGTTATGATGCCACAGCAAGCCGAGCCTCTAGGTATTCGTTCAGTGCCAAAGATGCTAGAGGCGTTGACTCGACTACGTGAGAGTAACCCTCGTTTGCAGGTGCTCGGTGTTTTACTGACAATGGTGCAGCCCTATTTAAAAGAAAGCGTCGATTCCTGTATAGGAATACGAAACTTGTTACCCAAGGTGTTAACATTCGACACAGAAATTCCACGCAACGATGTCTATGTAAGGGCTAGTGCGAGAGGATTGCCCATTGGCGTGATTGAGGAGGGAGCTGAGGTGGCAGTTATTTTTGAACACCTTCGCTCTGAGATCGAATCTAAGTTAAGAACCCAATAGCACGAACAAGATGGACATCATAGAATCATGGGTCGACGAGAAGCAAATTCGTAATTTAGCGATGCAGTTGCTAGCTCCCTTTGGGTCGTCGTCAGATGAGAATGACGAAGAGTTTATTGTGGTGAGTCCAGAAGAGATCTTTGTTCAACAAGAGGGTGATAAAGTGAAGGTAGAGCCGATCTCCGAGCAACAGCGAGTTGATCAGATGGTGCAGCAACTTACACAGCAACCACCAGTTCTGGGGCAGGAAAAAGTTCAAAATAGTGCGGTGAAGGCTTTACAAGCTGCTGCAGCAAAAGCCAAGAGTAGTGGTGTTATTGCTGCAAATCGGTTTGGCTCTGTTGGTGGCCTAGATGAAGAGACGGGTTGGCGTGCTCATGGTGCTGTATCTATGGCACTTAAGCAACATCTTGGCGATAGCGCTGGAGAATTGTTAAATCGCGACGCTGTTACAGGTAGTCTTCATTCTGTGGTGAATTTAATGACTGAACTGGGCAGCGTTGGCGTGTGCATTTCAGACCGGGACGGGGATGTATTTGTCGATTCTATGCCACATGTTGCGTGGACCAAGCTGACTGTTTCTGTTACTGAGCCTATCCGTTTACTCGATATACAACAGGGAGCTATTGGTCACGGTTATATGCACCTCAAGATGAATGCGAAGCATGTGCTACAAGTTGTCGTGACTTCAACCTCTCATGGCTTGATTGTTTTGGGGATGGTGCGTGAGGGTCGCATGAATTCAAATGAAGTTAAGCATTTGGTGACTCGTGTGCGAGAGTTGATATAAAATGTGTGGCACTGTTGCAGATGGCGACAGTTATTTTTTTTAGATTTAAACAATAGTTTACATTCTTAACGCTCTATAGGTAGAATTGTGATTGGTGACAAAATTCATGGTTGACCATGAGACCAGTTGACGGCACTTGCAGAAATTGCCGACAAGAAATATGAACCTATGAATGATCGATACATTAGCCAAAAATTATTAGGTAGAGGACGTGCTGGCGAAGTGCATCTAGCTGAAGATTCCATGCTTGGCAGGAAGGTGGCAATACGTCGATTTCCTGAGCATAATTTGCAGCTTGATGCCCTTGCTGAGGAATGGCAGAACGCTTTTATGGCCCTTATTGGCGGACTGTCGAGGTTATCACATAGCAGTTTATTGCGTATGATTGACGGTGGGATTGATAAAGAGGGACCTTTTTTAGTCACTGCTTACATTGAGGGGAAGAGTTTGTCGGATTTAGCCTATGGAGAAGACTTTGCAGCGGTCGACGCCTATGAACTAGCTCAGCAGGTGATTGATGCACTTATTGCAGCAGAGGAAGAAGGGTTCTTTCATTTGGCCCTTAGCCCAACATCTATTATTGCTCAGCCTAAGCACACTCGTGGTTACACCTATATTTTAACAGACCTTGGACACAGCAAACTACTGCCAATGATTCATGGCACGGCACGCGCGGTCAGCATGACCCAGCTTCCTGCATTATTAGCCCCTGAAATGTATGACGGGAATCATGCTAATAGTAAAACATCACAGTTTATCTTAGGGCATTTGATTTATTGGATGTTAGCTGGCGGCCACCCGTTTGGGAACCTCACTGCAGAGCAGGCTTATGAGCGGCATAAAGCTGGTGATCTCGAATCCATCTTGACCTACCGTGCTGAGATCCCAGCAGATTTTGTCAAATGGCTAGAAATCATGATTAAGGCTGATCCTGAGGAGAGATTCGATTCATTAGGAGATGCTCGTGCAGCTATACCTGAACCTCCAAAGAGGTTTTATGCAAAGAAGGTGAAGTTACCACCTAAGTCGATTAGTGAGGAAGACCTTGGTGCTAAGTCTTAAGGGGCCTTAAATGAGGTCTTTAGGCAACTCCCAAAAGTCACCTCGCTCAACTTGCTTTTCTTTCCTGCGTCAGCACCGCTAGTTGCCGGAGGTTGCCTGTATAGTTATTGTTCTGAAACTTTCTCCTTTTTCCTTTTTCCATTCCCCAGGAGCGTAGCTCCTTCAACTCTTCGCCATTTGCCAGAGTGCAGCGATGCTGGGGCGTTGTAGATTCTTATTGGTAGTGCATAGACCTACGGTGTAGGGCTTGAGGTTGACCTCGGTGTCGAGTTTTTTGAGATCCTCTCGAAAGGGGCTTCGTTCTAGCACTAGCTCGGGGACAATGCCGACTCCGCAGCCGAGTCGCACCATTGCGAGGATACCCTCGTTGCCCGAAACTTCTGCTGCGATGTTTGGGGTGATGCGTTTTTTCTTCAGCCATTGGTCGAGCCGTCGACGTGCTAAGCCATTACGAGGTAGCACCAGTGGGGCTTGGTGAATATCGAGCGATGTCGAACCTTCATTACTTAAGCCGACGAATACCAGCTTGGTTTCTGCGAGTGGCATGAACGCTAGTTGCGGATAAGCTTGATCAGGGATGGCGGCAACGGAGAGGTCGATATCGGCATCGATGACTTGGTTGATCGATGCTTCGGCTGAACCGGTGCGAAGCTCAAGTTGCACCTCGGGATAAGCTGAGCGGTATTGTTCAAGGATATTAGGAAGGAGACCGTAAACAGCGGTGACGGAAGCGTAGATAGAGAGGTGGCCCTCTACGGTCTGGGGTCCTTTGTTTTCCTCGTAGAAATGATCCCAGTTTCGCAAGGTCTGACTAGCGTAGGATCGAAACTTTTCCCCGAAGGTAGTGAGGGTGACACTGCGGTTGTCGCGCAAGAAGAGGGCCTGTCCTAGGGTTTCTTCGAGTCGTTGGATACTACGAGTGAGAGCTGAGGGACTTAGATGACAGGCTTGGCTGGCTTTTCCAAAGTGGAGCAGGTTGGCGAGGATGAGGAAATGGCGAAGTTCCAGAAAATTCATGATGCAATGAGAATATCTCTATGTTGCATTATGTGCAATAATAAGATTCGAATAAATCAATTTACGCAACGATGGATTTGTGATTTACTGCGCAGGTCGAAAAACACTTTATTATTATGGCAGAAAATTATTTCAACTCACTACCACTCCGTATTCAACTCGAAGAACTCGCAACATGTGATTTCTTAGGATCTGAGGAATTCACAAACGGCATCGAAGCAGCAAAGGGCAAGAAAATCGTAATCGTTGGTTGCGGTGCTCAGGGCTTAAACCAGGGGCTTAACATGCGCGACAGCGGATTAGACGTCTCTTACACACTTCGAGCAGCGGCTATCTCAGAAAAGCGTCAATCATTCTTAAATGCTTCTGAAAATGGGTTCGCAGTAGGAACCTACGAAGAAATGCTTCCAACAGCAGACATCGTCATGAACCTCACTCCTGATAAGCAACACACTAAGGTTGTTGAAACAGTGATTCCTCATATGAAGGAAGGTGCTACATTCTGCTACGCTCACGGATTCAACATCGTTGAAGAAGGTGTGCAGATTCGTAAAGACCTCACAGTGATCATGGTTGCTCCTAAGTCACCAGGTTCTGAAGTGCGTGAAGAATACAAGCGTGGTTTTGGTGTTCCAACATTGATCGCTTGTCATCGTGAAAACGATCCTACAGGCAATGGCCTTGAAATAGCTAAAGCACTTTGTGTTGCTCAGGGTGGTCACCACGCAGGTGTGCTCGAGTCATCATTCGTTGCTGAAGTTAAGTCTGACCTCATGGGTGAGCAAACAATCCTTTGTGGACTTCTTCAAGCTGGTTCAATCCTTTGCTTCAACAAGATGGTTGAAAAGGGAGTCGATTCAGGCTACGCGTCAAAGTTTATTCAATTCGGTTGGGAGACTATCACTGAGGCTCTCAAGCACGGTGGTATCACCAACATGATGGATCGTCTTTCTAACCCTGCTAAGCTTGTCGCTTACCAGATTTCAGAAGACCTTAAGGACATCATGCGCCCACTGTTCGAAAAGCACATGGACGACATCATCTCAGGTCACTTCTCTAAGACGATGATGGCTGACTGGGCTAACGACGATGTTAACCTTCTCAGATGGCGTGCAGAAACTGGTGAAACAGCTTTCGAAAAGACACCAGCTGGCGATGTGGAAATCTCAGAGCAGGAATACTTCGACAACGGAATTCTCATGGTTGCTATGGTGCGTGCTGGTGTTGAACTTGCATTTGAAGCAATGGTTGACGCTGGTATTGAGCCAGAATCAGCTTACTACGAATCACTTCACGAGACTCCACTCATCGCGAACACAATTTCACGTAAGAAGCTTTTCGAAATGAACAACATCATTTCTGACACAGCTGAATACGGTTGTTATCTCTTCGCACATGCATGTGTGCCACTCCTTGAGAGCTTCATGGAAACTGTAGACACAGACATCATTGGCACAGGCCTCGGTGAAGGTGATAACTCAGTAGATAACCAGATTCTCACTGCAGTAAACTACAATATCCGTAGCCACGAAGTGGAAGAAATCGGTGAGTTCCTTCGTGCTGCAATGGCGAACATGAAGGCTATCTAAGCATTTCTTAATTAAATATTAGTTTGATGGGCAGTGGATGTGAATCTGCTGCCCATTTTTTTTGCTGAGTGGTGACGGAAAGCATAGAAGAAAAACGCAGGGGGCTTAACCACGAATCAGGCTCGCATGAGTTTCTTTTAAAACTCAAATGGTATAACACGCAATGAAATGGGGTGTTGAACCTACGAATAGAAGTGGTTTAGCAATTTAATTGAGTCGCGGAAAACTACTGACGAAAAATTGATCACCCTCACTGGGGAACTATTTTCGTAGCCTGGTGGGTATGATCTCGGTGACTAGATTAGCGTTTTTTGGGGCAAAGAGTATGCCCTTGGTGTTGACGCTTAGCTGGAGATTGACGCTGTTGGCCACTTCCGCGAGGACTGTGTAGAGATCGCTATTGGACTTTTTGTAGGAACTGATGCGTAGTGGTGTGATTTGGGTAGGGAGGATTTTACCATCAGTAGATTTGTTTATTTTTGTAATGAGCGAAAACGAAAGATCGTGTGGTTTGAGCAGTTTACGCACAGCGACGGGAAAGTATTCTGCAGTGATGTTGGTTTCAGCGACGGTGATGTTCTTGAGATTATTGATGGCTGACTTGTAGGACTCAGATGCGGTGTCAGATGTGATGATGACTTTGCCTAGGTCGACCGTTGCTTTCAGGTTGTGAGCAGCACAAACTTTTTTGAGGAGGTCGGAGCCACTGATGAGTTCGGCTTGCACTTTGGAGCTCTTTCCTGAAGTAGGAGCAGTTTCAACTCTGAACAGGACCTTGGCTTCATTTTCAATTGATTGCTTAGAGCCTATGAGATCGCACAGCTGTTGGATAGCTTGGCGGCTTGAGCGAGCTTCAATGGTGACTGAGGTGAAGTAGGCGTTCTCTATGAGTTGCTTCAATTCCTCGGTCGCTGCCCGATTTTTTTTAAATTCGGCTGCAGACTGACCGAATGCGGAAGAGCAAAGGGCTGTAGCGAGGACTAGGTGATGCGTGAATCTCATAGCACTTAACATAGCTAGGCTGGCTAAAGATCAGCAAGTGTAAACTTACAAAACTAGAGGGCGGTGGGGTGTTGTGGCTATCAGTGAACACAAAAATGGGGCAATTGAATTGCCCCATTGGAATTGAAATGTATTTCGGTTGAAGCGATTAGTCCTTGCGGGTCATTTCGACGAAGACGTCTTCGAGTGTTGCCCTGTGACGGTGGAGTGTGCGGATCGACCAATCGTATTGGTTGGCGAGGTTGGCGATGCGTTCGCGGGTGTCGGTGCCGGAGTCACAGAGGATCTCGAATTCGAGCCACGGGGAGGATGCTTCGGTTTCGACCTGCATGACCTTTTTAACGTGTTCGAGGCGTTGGATGGCACTGCCGATGATCTCGGGTTCAGCTCCACGCACTTCGAGCGTGATTTTACCAGCTGCACGCATGTTGTTGGCGAGATTGGAGGGAGTGTCGTTGGCTTTGATGACGCCGGCATCGATGATGATGACGTGGTCGGCAATCATTTCAACTTCACTAAGAATGTGAGTGGAAAGGAGGACTGTATGGGATTCTCCTAGGCGTTTGATAAGCTTTCGAATGCCGCGAATTTGGTTGGGATCGAGACCGTTAGTAGGTTCGTCGAGCACCAAGAGTTCAGGTTCGTGGATGAGAGCGTCAGCTAGGCCAACACGTTGGCGGTAACCTTTGGAAAGTGTTTTGATCATGCGCTTCCTCATGTGGGTGAGACCACATGTTTCCATGACGTCGTTCATGCGGACGCGGACATCATTGCCACGAACGCCTTTGAGTTGGGCACGAAATTTGAGATATTCACGCACGCGCATGTCATCATAGAGAGGTACATTCTCAGGCATGTAGCCAATTTTCTTGCGCGCTTGGATTGATTTGAGGAAAATGTCGTGGCCGCCGATGGTTGCAGTTCCTTGAGTCGCAGGGAGGTATCCTGTGAGCATTCTAAGGGTGGTAGTTTTACCAGCACCGTTGGGTCCTAAGAAGCCGACGACCTGTCCTTTTCCAACTGAAAATGAAATGTCTTTGACGGCAGTAAAGCGGCCGTAGCGTTTGGTAAGATGATTAACTTCAATCATGTGAACTATGAATGCCGAGTGTTTTTTTTGCCTAATTTAATCAACTTGCGGGGTTGACTAGTTGGGTGAAATAAGTAAACCCTAACCCATCACTGACCAAGCAAAAAGCGAGGTTGGTGTGTAAATTCTAGCAAACAATTACATTAAGCGATGAAATCATCTGTCTCAGCTCGCCTTAATGCTGAACTTCTGGATCAGAAGTTCGAGCAATGGTGTGAAGATCCACAATCAGTGGAGCCAACATGGTCAGCCTTCTTCGAGGGTTTTGAATTGGGGAATACACAAGCTAAGCAGAAAGGCTCAGCCGCTGCTCCAACTTCAGTTGCACCTGCAACAAGTGGAGCTGGTTTGACAGATGAGGCACTCACATTCCGTGGTAAAGTTGTATCACTAGTGTATAACTATCGCACACTTGGGCACACTCAGGCGGATATAAATCCGCTCAATGAGATTGCTGAGCGTAATCCACGTCTCGATCTAGCTGCTTTCGGGTTGTCTGAATCAGACCTCGATCGTGAAGCTTCAACTCAGTTTTTCCGTCGTGGACAGGGCATGAAGCTACGCGATATGCTTGCAAAGTTGGAGACAATTTACTCAGGAAAAATTGGTTTCGAGTTCATGCACATTCACAATACTGAAGTGCGTAACTGGATCCGTGGGCACATCGAGCACCGTTTCGAAGAGCGCTACGAACAAAAGCATTCGCATGCAAAAATTTTAGGTTGGTTACTCGAGTCTGAACTTTTTGAAAAGTTCCTCGGGAAGAAGTTCCTTGGTGAGAAGCGTTTCTCTCTTGAAGGTGGTGAAGGCTTGATGGTGTTGTTAAACACGATTCTTGAACAATGTCCGTCAAGTGGTGTGAGCGAAATCGAAATGGGCATGGCTCACCGAGGTCGCCTTAACGTGCTCCGCAACTTTCTTCACAAATCACTGACAACATTACTCTATGAGTTCACCCCAAACTACGTTCCTGATATCGTAGCAGGTGATGGCGATGTGAAGTATCACCTCGGCTACGAAGTGCAGCGTAAATTAGAGGATGGAGATGTTCGCGTTTCACTCGCAGCAAACCCGTCTCACCTTGAGGCAGTTAATCCTGTGACTGAAGGAAAGGCTCGTGCACGTCAACGTATCCTAGGAGACGATGGTGTGAAGTCTGACCGTAAGGCAGTGCTTCCTATCTTGATTCATGGTGATGCTGCATTCGCAGGCCAGGGCATGATTGCAGAGGTTCTTAACCTTTCTCAGCTTAAGGGTTACCGCACAGGTGGAACGATCCACTTGATCGTGAATAATCAGATTGGTTTTACAACGATGCCTGAAGATGCTCGTTCATCAGCATACGCCACTGACGTAGCGAAGATGATCGAAGCTCCAATTCTCCACGTTAATGGTGAAGATCCACAGGAACTTGTCTGGGCAGCAATGTTCGCACTTGAGTTCCGTCAGGAGTTTGGCCGCGACATCGTGATCGACATGTATTGCTATCGTCGTCAGGGCCACAATGAAACTGACCAGGCTGCATTCACTGCCCCACACATTTACAAGAAGATTTCAAAACGTCCAACTATCGGAGTTTCCTACAAGGCCGATCTCGTTGAGACTGGTGCATTAACTCAGGTTGAAGCTGACGCTGTTGAAAACCGTATTCTTGATCAACTTGAAGCCGGATACGTGAAGATGCGTGAAATGGAAGAGAGGGGTGATCGCTCAGTGTTCTCTGGATCTACTGCAGAAGCACAACCTCCTTACAGTCACGCCCCAGTTCCTACAGGGATTAAGACAGAAGTGTTTGACCACATTGGTAAAACACTGACAACTATTCCTGAAACATTCAATCTTCATAAGACACTTGATAAGCGTTTTATTCCACGTCGTCGTGAAGCACTTCAGACTGGCGAAGGGATTGACTGGGCTTTTGCTGAGTCACTTGCTTGGGGCTCACTCCTCATAGAAGGAAACCCAGTGCGCCTTTCAGGTCAGGACTGTCGTCGTGGAACGTTCTCTCAGCGTCACGCTGTGTTCTATGATTCAGAAACTCGTGAGCGTTACTTCCCGCTAAGTAACCTGACTGATGACCAGGCTAAATTCTGTGTTTATAACTCACACCTCTCAGAGGTAGCTGTTCTAGGATTTGATTACGGATACTCCCTCGGTTGCTCGAACATGCTGGTCATGTGGGAAGCTCAGTTTGGTGACTTTTCTAATGGAGCACAGGTCATCATTGATCAATTTATATCATCTGCGGAATCAAAGTGGCAGACTCCAAGTAGTTTGGTAATGCTTCTTCCTCACGGTTACGAAGGCATGGGGCCTGAGCATTCATCAGCTCGTCTTGAGCGTTTCCTCCAGCTCTGTGCAGAGAAAAACATGATCGTGGCTAACTTCACGACACCAGCTCAATATTACCATGCGTTACGCCGTCAGAAGCGTCGCCAATTCCGTAAGCCCTTGATCATCATGACTCCGAAGAGCTTGCTCTCAAGAGCTGAGGCAGTGTCATCGAAGGAAGACTTTCTCGAAGGATCATGTTTCCAGGAGATTCTTCCTGATTCACTGAACCACGAGCAGCCGGAAATGGTCGAACGCATTGTGTTCTGCACAGGCAAGGTATTCTACGATCTCGATAAGCATCGTAAAGACAGTGGTATCACGAATACTGCAGTCATCCGTGTTGAGCAGCTTTACCCGTTCCACGACGAAATGGTGAGAGCCATCGTTAGCGAATACGGCAACGCAACCAAGTTTGTTTGGTGTCAAGAAGAGCCGAAAAACATGGGTGCTTACACTTATGTTACTCCTCGTCTTGCTGAAACCCTCGGTGCACACATCCGTTACTCTGGTCGTAAAGCTAGTGCAAGCCCGGCAACAGGCTCTAAAGCAATGCACAAGCGTGAGCAAAATGCTCTGCTCGAAGGTGCTTTTAATGTTTAATTCTCAATAATCTTTTTAAATTACCTAATCCAATGGCTGATGTAATCATACCAAACGCAGGAGAATCTATCACAAGTGCAAACGTGGCTGAATGGCACGTAGCAGATGGTTCTAGCGTCAATAAAGGCGACGTTCTCGTGACTCTCGAGACCGATAAAGTATCCAGTGAACTCGAAGCAGAGGTATCTGGTGTTCTCTCTATCACTGTTCCAGAAGGCGAAGAAGTCGCTATTGGCACATTGATTGGCACTATCGCCGAAGGCGGTTCGGCTCCAGTAGCGGCACCTGCTCAGGCAGCAACTGCGGCACCGGCTGCTGAAGCAGCTCCCGTTGCTCAAGCAGATCCCGTTGCTGAAGCAGCTCCTGCAGCACAAGCGACAGGCGAAGTGATCGACGTGATTGTTCCTTCAGCAGGTGAGTCTATCACTTCTGCAAACGTAGCGAACTGGTGTTTTGCCACTGGCGACCTTGTTGCAAAGGGCGATGTTCTTGTGACACTTGAAACTGATAAGGTTTCTTCTGAGCTCGAAGCTGAGCAAGGTGGCACTATTGAAATCATCACGCCTGAAGGTGAAGAAGTTGGTATCGGTGCTGTGATTGCTAAGATTACAGTAGGCGGTGGAGCAGTAGCTCCTAAACCAGCGGCAACAGCAACTCCCGCTCCAGTAGCGGCGGCAGCTGTAGCTCAAGCAGCTCCAAAGGCGGTAGCTGCTCCTACAAAAGCAGCACCAGCTGGCAAAGTGAAGCCTGACCTCAGCATCGTTCCTGATTCATCAGATCGTGCAGTGAAGTCAGAAGTTGTGGCTGAAGGTCGTACGACACGTAAGAAGATGTCCATGCTTCGTCGTAAGATTGCTTCTCACCTTACCAATGCTCAGCAAACCGCAGCGATCCTCACTACGTTCAACGAAGTGGATATGACAGCAGTGATGCAGCTTCGTAAGCAAGTTCAGGAAGATTTCGTCAAGAAGTATGGAGTCAAGGTTGGCTTTATGTCGTTCTTCGTGAAGGCAGTTGTGCAAGCGCTCAAGGACGTGCCAGAAGTGAATGGCATGATCGAGGGAACTGACATGATTCGGAACAATTACTATGATATTTCGGTAGCCATCGGCACAGATAAGGGACTTGTAGTTCCTGTGCTTCGCGACCCAGACACCAAGACATTTGCTGAAATCGAGAAAGATATCATCGCCTATGCAATGAAAGCTCGCGAAGGTAAGATCACTCTTGATGACCTTCAAGGTGGTGTGTTCACTATCTCTAACGGAGGTGTATACGGTTCACTTCTTTCTACTCCAATTCTTAACCCGCCGCAGTCAGGTATCCTCGGGATGCACACTATTCAGCAGCGTCCAATCGCTTTGAACGGTAAGGTGGAGATACGTCCAATGATGAACCTAGCACTTTCATATGACCACCGCCTCGTCGATGGTAAGGAAGCTGTGACATTCCTCATTCGCATCAAGGATTGTCTCGAGAATCCATCTCGCATGCTTATTGAAATGTAATTCTTAGGTTGGGTAAACCAAAATCAATAACGCAGCCTCGCTAGTCGGGGCTGCGTTTTTTTTGAGCATAAGCTCTTCTGCTTTTTACTTTATCTCCTTGTTGAACCGCCGGCTGAACGTTTTGAAGAAATCGACTAGGCCTGTTGGTCGAGTGAAATAATGGCTTATTGAGTAAAAGTGATCTTGGTGATCTTTTTCTCGCTTAACACATTAAGGAAATCGATGACATACTGAGCGGGGACTTCATTATGAGCGGTTACCATGACTGCAGCTTGGTCACCCGCCATCTTTGAGTAGGCGTCGACGTGCGCTAGCAGGTCAGGCATATCTTCTGGGGTGCGGTGTGAGATGTCAGCAAGTCCTGCTCCTGAAACTCTTTGTTCACCTGTGACGCCGACTTGAGAAATGACACCATTTTCTGCAATGTGGAAACGTGCGGGATCGACCACTAACCGTTTCCGTTCGGTCGGATTATCACTGGGGAGCTGGAGGATGAGGTCTGACTCAGGTTCTGCAATGGTGGAGGTGACGATGAAGTAGATGAGGAGGAGAAAGCAGACGTCAATGAGGGAGGAAATATCAACGGTGGGAGAGTCGTCGGTGGCTTGGTATTTTCTTTTCATGGGTTCGTGTGGCTTGGTTATAAAGTAAGAACGGGTTGCGACAGGGATTTCTTAGAAAAGAAATGTTAAGGGTTTAAATTAATCAGCAGACAGGAAGGTGATTTTTTTGATGTTTTTAGCTTCGAGCACGTTCAGGAAGTCGATGACATACTGTGCTGGTGTGTTGTCATCGACCATGACTTTTACCATTGCTTTAGAACCTACCATATCGACATACGCACCGATCGTCCTCGCCAGTTCCGGCATATCACTGGTCGATCTATGCTGAAGTTGATGGTCGCCAGTTGATGTTACTTTTCGGTTAAATTGGTGGGCACGTTGTGAGATGGTGCCGTTCTCTACGATATGGAAGAGCATAGGATCGACCTGCACTAGAGAGCCTCTACTTGGGCAACAAGTTGGTAGCTGAATAATAATATCTGACTCCGGTTCGGCTATTGCAGTCGTCACAAGAAAGTAGATGAGTAAGAGGAAGCAGACATCAATGAGAGAAGACGTTTCAATGACGGTAGAATTGCCCTTGAGATCGTGTAGGGGGCGACGTGGTCGTGTGTGTCCGTGAATCATCTGTTACTTAGTTGATTTCCAGATCGTGTAGGCTGTCTCCCAGTTGCCATTGCTTGCTGCTAAACTAGCTTGTTGAATAATTTTCACCAACTGAGCTTGTGTGCTACAGGTGAGTAGCAGAAGGAAGAATAAGAAGTTCATGTCTATAAAACGCTTGTGCGTGAGCTTTCTTAGCTGGATAACTCAATTTTGATGAGTGGGTAGTTTAGGCGGGTGTGCAAGCAATAGCACAGAGGCTTAGCGTGAGTTGTCTGCAGTGTCGGTGGGTAAATCTCGTATTTCACCTAAATGCACAAAGTCTGTTGAGGGTTCGATCATTTCAGACTTGCATTATGGGGTGGTTTGCTGTTGTCTCCCGCATGGCAGAGATTTCTCTCGGACTTTCATTTGACGACGTTCTTCTTGTTCCTCAGCACAGTGCTGTAATTCCAAACGAGACGAACATATCATCGTGGCTTACAAAGGGTATTAAACTTAATATCCCAGTTGTTTCAGCAGCCATGGACTCAGTTTCAGAATCTGAACTAGCAATTGCTTTAGCGCGTGAGGGTGGTATCGGTGTGATTCACCGCAATAACACGATTCAAGAACAAGCTACAATGGTAGCGAAGGTAAAGCGTTCTGAAAATGCTGTGATCTACAGCCCGGTAACGGTGACCAAGGAAATGACCCTCTCTGAGGTGCGTGACATTAGTTTAGACGAAGGGTTCTCAGGATTCCCTGTAGTAGATGCTGACAACAACCTTCATGGTATCATTACTGGACGTGACGTGGGGCATGCTGAAAACAAAAGTCGCAATGTTGCTGATGTGATGACTCCATTGGATCGATTGGTGACAGCTTCTGCTGATACAAAAATCGAAGATGCACGTCGTGTGCTTTATGATAACCGTATCGAGAAGCTTCCACTGATGGATGTCAATGGTAAGCTTGCCGGTTTGATCACTGGTGCTGATATTGAGAAACGCATGAGCTTCCCGCATTCAGCGAAGGACTCAAATGGCCAGCTCCGTTGTGGTGCTGCTGTTGGTCCTGGTCCAGATCATATGGAGCGTGCTACTGCGCTTGTTGAAGCTGGAGTTGATGCGCTATTCATCGATGCGGCTACTGGTCACACTAAAGTGGTGATTGAGGTAGTGAAAAACTTAGCTACTCTCGGAGTTCCTGTTATTGCAGGTAACGTGGTTACTGAGCAAGGGGCGACTGACCTTTGCGATGCAGGTGTTTCTGCAGTGAAGGTGGGCGTAGGACCTGGTTCTATTTGCACGACTCGTGTGGTAGCAGGTGTGGGCATGCCACAATTCACAGCGATCCAAAACGTGGCTAAAGTTTGCCGCGAACGGGGAGTCACAGTGATTGCTGACGGTGGTATCCGTTATTCAGGTGACGTTGTGAAAGCGATGGCAGCTGGAGCAGACTTGGTGATGCTCGGCTCACTTCTTGCAGGCACAGAAGAATCTCCAGGACAGATGGTGCATTTCCAAGGACGTCGTTTCAAGGCGTATCGGGGTATGGGCTCGCTCGGTGCGATGCGTAAGGGATCGAAAGACCGTTACAGCCAAAATGCGTCGGGTAAGATGGTGGCGGAAGGTGTTGAAGGACGAGTTCCCTATAAAGGTTCACTCGCAGACGTGGTATTCCAGTTGATGGGCGGACTTCGTTCAGGACTTGGCTACGTCGGTGCTACTGACCTCGATGCACTTCGCGAACGAGCAGTGTTCACACAGATCACTGCAGGTGGGCTTCGTGAGTCACATGCTCACGATATCACTATCACTGAGGAGCCAACCAACTATCAGCCACTCAGCTAAGACATTTTCTAGCTAAACAAGCACAACTTTAACGACACCTCGTTTTCTCCTATGTTGGACTCCAGCAGGAAAGCGAGGTTTCCCATTTTAACCGTTACACAAAAATAATCATGGAAGAAATCAACCACGTAGCCGTTCTCGACTTCGGTTCACAATACACTCAACTCATCGTGCGCCGTGTGCGTGAACTTGGGTGTTTTGCAAAACTCTATCACCCAGAGCATCTTGACGAAATTGGCAAGCCAGGAGCGATCATTCTCTCTGGCGGGCCATCAAGCACCAGTGACGTGGACGCACCGGATATCGACTTCGAAATGCTCAAAGCTTACGATGTTCCAGTATTGGGTGTGTGCTATGGTATGCAACTTCTTAACATCAAGTTTGGCGGCTCTGTTAAATCAAGTAAGCATCGTGAGTATGGCCAAGCTGGTCTTTTCCCAGTGGCATGCGAAGGACTTTACGCTGGTATTTCAGCTGATTCACAAGTGTGGATGAGCCACTCAGATACCGTCGATCATCTTGCTGATAACTGTAAGGTTATCGCTAAAAACCAGCACGGTACACCAGTTTCACTTCAGTGGGGCGATACTTTCTTTGGGATTCAATTTCACCCAGAAGTGACTCACTCACATGAAGGTACTCAGATTCTCAAAAACTTCCTCGATACAGCAGGTGAGCTTGCTCCATTCCATATCGAAGACTTCAAGCAGGAACTGATCGAAGGCATCCGTGAGAAGGTTGGTAATAAGCTTGTTGTCTGTGGTGTGTCTGGTGGTGTTGATTCGACTGTTCTTGCAGTGCTTCTCAACGAAGCTGGAGCTAATGTTAAAGCCATTTATGTAGACCAAGGTCTGATGCGTAAGAACGAGACCGAAGAGGTTGAAGCTAACTTTAAGCGCATGGGTGTGCCGATCACAGTGGTTGATGCTTCTGAACGATTCCTCACCGCACTTGCTGGTGAAGGTGATCCAGAGAAGAAGCGTAAGATCATTGGTAACATGTTTATCGATGTGTTCTGGGATGCTGTAGGCAATGCAGAAATACTAGCTCAAGGGACACTCTATCCAGACGTGATCGAGTCAGCTTCTAACGAAAACTCAAAAGCTTCTACAATTAAGACGCACCACAACCGTGTGGATCGTATTCTTGAAATGCAGAAGGAGGGTAAAGTACTTGAACCACTTGCTGAATTATTCAAAGACGAAGTGCGTGAACTTGGTGCGACCATGGGTATTCCGCAGGATATCCTTGATCGTCACCCATTCCCTGGACCTGGACTTGCTGTGCGTTGCCCTGGTGATATTACTAAGGAGAAACTCGACATCATTCGTGACTGTGACGCCATTTTCATTGATGAACTTAAGGCAAGCGGTTGGTATCAGAAGACATGGCAGGCTTATGCTGGTTTGATTCCTGTAAAAACAGTGGGTGTGAAAGGCGATGAACGTTCTTACGAATTTGCTACTAACCTACGTGCTGTTATTTCAGAAGATGCAATGACTGCTGACTGGGTAGATCTTCCGACTCCGCTTCTCCGTAAGGTTTCTAGCCGTATTCTCAACGAGGTAGATGGTATTAACCGTGTGCTTTATGATATCTCATCGAAGCCACCGGCATCGATCGAGTGGGAGTGATTGACAGGCGACACGTCTAAATTTTCTAAGGGTGAGTGGTGCATGCCGCTCGCCTTTTTTGTGGCTTGTGAGCATGAACTACTCCAATATTATACAAAATGGTGAGAGAATTGGGTGGTCGTATAGTGGCAGATTAGATTAGTCTAGCACGGTAATGGATACATCCGCACCTCATATATTTCTTCGCACTTTAGCTCTATTACCAGTACGTGTTTTCATCGTGTTAACTGTCATGGGTGTGTGTTTGGTCGCTCCTTTGGTATTAGGTGGGAAAGTGGAAGAGACTGAAACGGTGGCTCAGCTGATGCTTTCCTTACCGTTGGTTGCATTTTACAGTGTGATAAAGTCTGGTTGGTGGGGGCTAGTTGCTTTAGTTTTGATCCCCTATGCAACTTTACGAGGATATTTTTATGTGCGTGATGAATTCTGTGGGATTGAATTGCTTCAAGTGGGGTTGAGTTCCTTTTTAATCACCGTTTGGTTTGTTGGCCAGTGGTGGTGGGTTGTAGCCTTAGTGGGCCTCTTCGTTTTAATTGTGACTCTTGACTCGGTGAGAGAGTTGTTGTTCCGCCGAAAACTCAAGCATGAAATGGTGCATGATGAGGCGTGGGTGGAAAAGCATCTAGCCACGGTGGAAGGGGAGCGATTAGAATTCAGGCAGATTGATTCAGCAGCCCTTAAGTTGTGGCTGACAGAGGCTGGATGGATGGAAGAAAAGGTGGCCTGGAAACCATCTCATCATTACCGTCACTGGGTGAGAGAAGGGCTTGAACTCATTGTTTCTGAAACTGATGAAGGTCCTGAATATGCTAGTGGGGACTCGTCTATTTTAGAGGAACTCGTAGGAGTATTAGACTTATTAAAGAAAGAAGAGGATAACGCTTCAACACTTGAGGACTCGGGGAGTGAAGGAGATGGTGTCAACTCCTGTGCTGAAATGGAATAAGGGGGAGTCATCGTGAGTCGAAATTCCTTTCGAGCTGAGTAAATCGTTTTGGATCAGCTTGCCCTCAGCGTGTTGTAGTGGCCACATGTGGTGGTGGACATCTACTTGCATTAACCTTCCAAAAACGGAGAGGCTGAACAGACAATAGCGCTCTGTAGCCCAGTGTTCGAAACTGCCGTTCTGGGCAGTGAAAATTTCACCCTGTGGTTGGAACTCAGTTTCTAATGTGGCTCCAGAAAATCGTCTACGACTATAGAAATGATGGGGTGGATTATCAAAGGAATATTTCATCGATGCTTGATGGTAGGGAACTCCATAGAGATAACGACCCCCTAGCACCAGTGGTAGATTTGTGGTGTCTAAACTAAAGAACCAGACGCCAGACTTTCCTTCGTGGGTAACGTATGTGCGTAAGTTGAGCTCTAAAAAATGGGCAAAGGGATAGATGCTTGGCACGCCACGCTTCATCACATCGACCATGTTAAAGGGCACAATGCCGACCCATGCTGAACCGTCGAAAGTGTCTATCTCAAGTTCCGCCGGAATCTTGTCACGAATACTTTCTAGTGGAACGCGAACATGGATGAAGGCTAAGTCATACCACGATTGACGCCACGCCCAGTTTTCATTGGGAAGTGACCATGGTCGGTGGTCAATTTGTGAAAGGGAGGTGTGCGGGGAGTGCATGAGACGGTCTACTTAGTAGTCGACCTTCACCTGGGTTCCTTTAGGAGCATTAGAAAAGAATGTCTTGGCCATGTGTTGAGGAAGGCGAACACAGCCATGTGATGCAGCGTAGCCAGGAATGTAACCCGTGTGCATTCCGATTGAGCCATTGAAGCGCATGAAGAAATTCATAGGTGCACCTTTGAAGACTTCTCCGGCTCCTGGTTTGTGCTCACGAGAATCAGCATCATCGTTGACGAGTTGGTCAGTAGCTGCGTTGACGATCACGCCATAGAGTGTGGAGTTGTGCTTATCCTTTTTCTGAGAAATCCTGAAATTGCCACGAGGTGTGTCGTAGCCGCCCATACCAGTTGAAATTGGAGAAATTCCAGCAAGTTCACCACCTTTGTAGAAGTAAGCAAGTTGCTCTTCTAATGAGATGCGGATCTGAGCTTTGCCTTTGAGGTCATCTCCATCCCAGTAGCCTTTGCGACGGAATGAACCATCTGAATTCAGCTGAGTATCGTATGCTCCAAGGTAACCGCTATTGGTTTGAGTATTGTCCTCAAGTGGAGGTGTGCACTGAGTGAGAAAGAGGACGGAAATTGTGGCGAGGATGGAAAGTGACTTTTTCATACTGAGTAAGGTATTAGCTACAAAGGAGATGGCTTTTTCGTGCGATGAAGTCAATAGTCAATCGTGGCTATGGTGTGATGTGGAATGCGGCAGCTAGTAAATTACGTGTAGGCGTGGTCGATGGAGTGCAAGGTGATTGAAAGAATAGCTTAGTTGACGCTGGGCATTGATGGCTTATGGTGATGGCGAAATGAGTATTTGTACCGGTAGAGGAAAAAATGGCACCACCGATTTATTATTTGGAAAAAAGGTGTTCAAGGGAGATGACCGCGTCGAAGCGGGTGGGACATTGGATGAACTCAATGCCCACATTGGTGTGGTGCGTGCTGATGCTATTCCGGAAAGCGTGAAAGATGTTCTCAAGCAAGTGCAAGAGCATTTGATTGCTATTATGGGCGAGGTGGCGACCGAGACTGAAGATCTTGCTACCTACGCGGAAAAGGGCTATTCGAAAATTTCTGAAGAAGACCGTCAATGGGTGGTCGATACCCTTCAAGCGGGCGAAAATGGCGAGGGTGCCATTAAATTTAAGGGCTGGGCTAGGCCTGGTGCAGGTAGTGTGCAGGCTGCTGCGTTCCTTGATGTTTGCCGCACGGTATGTCGTCGGGCTGAGAGACAACTCTGGGCATGGGATGAGGAGAATACCTATTTGTTGCATAAACGATATCTGAATAACTTGTCCGACCTGTTCTGGATTTTGGCACGTGAGTCTGAGAAGGAAGGGTAGTTTTTTCAATGGTCCAATAGTGGACAGGTTATTTTTTCTTGGTGGCACTCATAGAGTATGGCTAACTGTTGTGGTATGAGTCAGTCAGTGAGATTTGGAGCAGTTGAGGCAGGTGGCACAAAGTTTGTTTGTGCGGTCGGTGATAGTGCTGGAAATGTGTTAGTAGAGGAAAGGTTTTCTACAGAAACTCCTGAGCCAACTTTGCAACGGGCAGTTAATTTTTTTAAAAAACACGAGGGCGAATATGGAAAGATAGACCACTTTGGTATTGGGACTTTTGGACCAGCGGGAGTGAATCGATCTCGTGATGACTATGGTAAGATTTTAGCTACCCCCAAGCTAGGGTGGCAGGGGGCGGATTTTGTTGGCACATTTCAGTCAGCCTTTCCAGCTGCGACGATTGTTTTTGATACTGACGTCAATGCTGCGGCCTTGGGTGAAGGGAAACGTGGGGCGGCAGTTGGCTTGAAGACGTATGTCTATGTCACTGTGGGCACCGGTATCGGTGGAGGTATCGTAGTGAATGGACGTCCATTGAAAGGGATGTTGCATCCAGATATTGGGCATATCACGGTACCAGCATTCGATGACTTTGAGGGCGTGTGCCCATTCCATGGCGATTGTCTGGAAGGTTTGGCAAGTGGAACCGCCATTAGCGAGCGCTGGGGCAAGGAAGCGTGGGAGCTTGCGGTAGATCATCCAGCTTGGGAACTAGAAGCTGAATATCTTGCAGCAATGGTGCAAACCTTGACAGCAGTGGTGTCACCTGAACGGGTGATTCTGGGCGGTGGCGTGATGGAGCAAACTCAATTGTTCTCATTGGTGTGCGAAAAGTTTGCTAAGAACACTGGTGGATATTGGCCTGAGCTTGAGGATTTTATAGTGCCGTCCGAATTAGGAAACCAAGCGGGTATCATTGGCTGCTTTGAGCTGGCAAAACAAAGATAGCGATTGCTAGCCGATAGCATCTAAGCTAGAACCTTCCCGTGATCGGAATTGTTGACGGATACATGGGCGGGAGCCGACTTTCAGAAGAGGTGTTTCACATCTTTTCAGATAGTGGAGTGTTGTCAAAATCTTCAGATTTCGAGTTCCGGAAGGAACAACAAGATATGGCGGTGGCGGTGGCGGAAACTTTAGAAGGGAAGAATGTTCTCTTAGTTGAAGCTGGAACAGGAGTGGGAAAGTCTTTGGCTTATCTGATTCCTGCTGTTAAATATGCAATGGAACAAGGCCGCAAGGCGATCATTTCTACCCATACGATCAACCTACAGGAACAGTTGATGGGCAAAGATATACCCTTAGTTAAGAAGCTCCTCGAGATCGATTTCGATGCGGTGCTTCTCAAAGGCCGAGGCAACTACCTTTGCCCCTTACGTCTTCGCATTGCGATGGACCAACGCAACGATTTGTTCACCAGTTCTGAGGTGGAGGAACTAAAGGCAATCCTTGAATGGTCAGAGGATACCAAAGATGGAACCTTGAGTGATTTAGATTTCAAACCTTCGCCGAAGGTATGGTCTCAGGTTTGTAGTGAATCGCATATTTGCACCCAGCGGACGTGTGGTTCGAGAGGCCATTGTCATTATCAAAATGTCCGTAAAAGGATCGAGAAGGCGCAAGTTTTAGTAGTGAACCACACTCTTTTTTTTACTTTGTTAGACTCGGAGAACAACAATAAGGATGAAGATGACATGGGCTACATTTATCCGAATGATTTTGTTGTGTTTGATGAGGCCCACACGATGGAACATGTGGCGGCCACGCAGTTGGGCTTGAGGGTGTCCCATTCAGGACTACGATTTGATGTGCAGAGACTTTACAACGCGAAGACGCAAAAAGGTCTATTGAAGACCTTGAGAAGTGCACGAGGGATTTCCTCTGTTGAAAATGTGATGCATGCGGCTGAGGAATTCTTTATTGAACTTTCTATGGCGGCCAAGTTTGGTGACTACTCTCGAGAGTCACGTATTCGTGAAGCAGATTTGATCGACAATAATATGGCGGCACCGTTGCGTGAGTTGTGGGTGGCGATTGAGGAAGAAGCTGAGCGCTTAGATAAAGAATCGACTGTGCGAGCAGAGTTGATGGATGGGGCGAATCGTATGCGCGAAACGCATGCGGCGATTAAGAGTTTTTTAGATCAAGAAGATGAAGAAAGTGTTTATTGGATTCAAAAGGGAGGGCGTGAAGGCGATGAATACAGTGTGCATTCTGCACCTGTGAATGTGGCGGATCGCTTGCGTTACTTGATGTTCAGGGAAGGTAAAACCTGTGTGCTCACCAGTGCTACGCTAGGTGTAGGCGATGAGAATTTAGATTATTTCCGCACTCGAATTGGAGCCGATGACGCAAGATCTGTGAAGATAGGCAGCCCGTTTGACTACGCGAAGCAAATGAAAGTTTATGTGGTGAAGTCGATGCCGGACCCACGCGATCCTGAATATGAAGACGCTCTCGTCCACTGGATTGGCAGAGTGCTCAAGTATTCCGAGGGCAAAGCGTTTGTGTTGTTCACCAGTTATCGCGTGATGCGTGGCGTTGCGGAGAAGATGGAGGACTACTTTGAAGAAAATGGGTGGCGACTATTTGTGCAGGGATCAGGGATGCCACCGCACAAGATGGTGCAAGAATTTCGTGAGGATATCCATAGTGTGTTGTTTGGCACCGATAGCTTTTGGGCTGGGGTGGACGTGCCAGGTGAATCGCTTTCTAACGTGATCGTCACGCGTTTGCCATTCGCTGTGCCAGATCACCCAGTGATTGAATCTAAGCTCGAAGCGATACGTGAAGAAGGGGGGAACCCATTCACAGACTTTTCTGTTCCAGAGGCCGTGATCAAGCTGCGACAGGGAGTGGGTAGGTTGATCCGTTCTAAGAAAGATTCAGGACTGGTTGTTATCCTAGATAATCGAGTGGTGACCAAGCCATACGGTAAAAGTTTCCTGGCTGCTTTGCCGGATACGCCAGTGAAAATTGTGAATT
>CAXMOB010000289.1:0-11543 GCA_964194815.1 Vicinamibacteria bacterium
AAAAAGACGTGCAAAAAGTAATCGGACGTTCTTGGAATGGTGTGTACTGGTCAAAGGATACGGTTTTTATAAAGACGGAAGAGGTCAAAGATTTCACAGGTACCAAGAAGCCAGTTATCGTCCGATTTAAAAAGGCTAACGCATATCAAGTCAAAAAGTTTGGGGAAGGAATTGATTTCCTAGCAATCTTGGCAACAGTGTACTCAGATGCGAAATCTGTAGATGGTATAAAAGTGGAAGAAGGTGAAATTATAGGATTGTTCACACCTGATGGTCCGAATGCCGGAACGATAACAGTCGACTCGAAACCTCTCAAGGTGAAGTTATTCAAGCGCGGATCAAAAATAATCACCAAGAAAAATGTCCTATCGGAGATAATCAACGAAGGGTATTGGTCGGCAAGAGTTACAGGTGCAGAAAGTGATAAGAAATTTATAGCTGAACGTGTTGAACTAACAGCTCTACCTGACCCCCGTGCAGGAGATGACCCTAAATTACCTCGCTTGTTAGTCATTGGAGATTCCATTAGCATGAACTATGAAGAATTCGCAAAGGAGGCACTCAAAGGTGTGGTCAATTATCACCGCAACGAAGGCAACTGCTACTCATCAAATTACGGTACCCAGTATGCAGATTACTGGCTCGGCAATCACACCCAAAAAGGGTTTCAGTGGGATGTGATTCATTTCAACCATGGGCTACATGACCTTAAACAGAATGGCCCAGAGGGACCCTATGCGACGCCATTGGAAACATACAAGGCAAACCTTAGAACAGAAATTAAGCTCCTGAAAAAATCTGGAGCCAAACTTGTCTTTTGCACCACTACTCCAGTGCATAAGAGTAGTGCTGGGAAATACGGTCGCCAGAAGGGATCGGAAGTAGCTTTCAACAAAGCGGCAATGGAGGTGATGAAGGAATATCCAGAAATCCAAATCAATGACCTGTGTAAGGTAGTTAAGGATTCGGCTGTTTTTGATCAATGCAGAAAAGGCTGGGATGTGCATTATTACAAAGTAGAAGAACAAAAGGTACTGGCTCAAGCAGTAGCAAAGGCGATCAATAAAGCACTGAAATCCAAATAATAATCCATCACCTATATGAAAAATAATATTCTATCCCGTGTCGTTCCCGTCGTAGCTCTCGTTGCCGCCTGCACCACACTCAGCTCTACCGCTGCAGAGAAGGTTAAGAAGGAAAAACTCCAAATTGTCTTCTGTTTAGGCCAATCGAATATGGTTGGCCTAGCCGCCGTGCCTACTGCTTGGTACATGACACAGCCTCAATACGTTCCACCGCGTGAAGCCACAATACTCAAAACCCAGTACTTCGATTGGAATTTCTACTGGAGCGGGGCCCGCTACTATCAAGGACCAAAAAAGCAAGTGTTAGAGGACCTCGTCCAAGAGCGCAGAGACTCACGCATGAAGTGGCGTCAACGCATTAGAGGTGCTAACGGAGTCGAGTGGAAAAAAGAATGGGGCGAAAAACCTAAATCAGGCCGTAGTAATGTCTATGCTTTCCTCGATCAGAAAGCAGAGGGAGAGGGGATCTACAAAAAAATTAAAACCATCCTCGATGCCAAAGAAAATCAATTCACAGTCGATGATGCATACAAAGAGTTGATCGCTCGTGACAAAGTAATCGCTGAGGACGTAAAACGTGCCAATGAAATTTACCTCAAAGATGTAAAGGATGCTGATTTTGAAGCTTTTAATGCTGCTGTAAAAGAAGCAAAGATAGGACCAAAGGACCAAAGTCCTGACGCTGAAAAAAATCGTATGATTTATGCAAAACTAGCACAGGAACATCTCGGTCTTCCGATTGCTAAGCGCACTCGTATATTCGGACATGGGGCTATTGATGGTTCAGAAGGAACAAGTGGAACCGATCGCAGCACTCAAGGTCCACTCAGCGTGGGTTACGGCGGAAGTATCACTACCATTGGACCAGAATATGGAGTCGGGATTGCTTTGGAACGTCATATTGATGCTCCCATCTTGCTGGTAAAATGCTCATGGGGAAACACCTCAATCGCTGGAGCTTGGAGAGCTCCGTCACTTGATGGTGTAGAAACTCCCACAGAAAAGGCAACGCGCGAGGCATGGAATGAAAAAATGGCAGCTGCTGCAAAAAAAGAAGGTCGTGAATATATCGCTAGGCTTGCACCAAAGAAAACAGGTGAACTTGCTTGGTGCTGGAACCAGGTAATGCCTCAGGTTGAGAAAGTTCTCGCTGATCCTGGTAAATATTACCCCGACTATGATCCAAAGGTGGGCTACGAAGTCGCTGGCTTAGTATGGTTTCAAGGATATAGTGATAAGGATAACCCTGCCTACGGAGAACTTCTGGCTCAATTAATCAAAGACTTCCGTAAAAAAGTGAAGACTCCAAATATGCCCGTCGTCTGTGGTACTTTAGGGATGGCTGGTTTTAAAGCCCAAGAATTCACACTAGGAGCCAATAAGGGGATGCTTCAAGCTTCACAAATGCCAGAGCTCAAGGGGACTGTGGATGTCGTCAATACCGTGCCGTATTTCCCGATGGAACTTGATCTCTTGAAGCAGGTAAGAGACTCGTTTGAGAAAGGCACACCGGAATATGAAAAAGCCATCATGATCCAAAAGCGTGCTACCAGCAACAAAGGCTTCCACTATCACGGCAGTGCCAAGTGCTTCATTCTGATGGGAGATGCTATGGGACGCAGTCTTGCAAACCTTATGGGTGGCGGCGAACCAACGATAAACAAAACACTTAAAAAATAATTACAATGAAACTAACAAATACCATCGCTCTAGCAATTGTAGGTATATTCTCTCTTGTAGCACCAGCGTTAGCAGCGGACTCTCATGAAGCAGATGTCGTTGTTTACGGCGATGCCTCAGGGGGTGTTACTGCCGCCGTCCAGGCCGCCCGGATGGGTAAAAAGGTGATTTTAGTCTCTCAATACGGTCATTTAGGAGGGCTCACCAGCAGTGGGCTGGGTTTTTCTGATATTGGCAATAACGCGATTTTGGGAGGTCTGTCTCGTGAGTTTTATCACGCTTGCTACAAGCATTACCTGAATGATGAGGCATGGAAGCACGAAGCCAGAAACAAATACGCAAATAAAAGACAAGGTGGCGGTGGAGCACTCGACCCAAAAACTGAATTAGCCTCCACCTTCGAGCCCAAAGTTGCCGAGGCAATATTTGATGCCATGATCAAAAAAGCTGGAGTCCAGGTCATCAATGGTAGACTTGATCTCAAGAAGGGTACTGAAAAATCAGGAACCAGAATCACTTCCATCCGACTTGATGACGGCAGCACCATCACAGCTAAGATGTTTATCGATGCCTCTTACGAAGGTGATCTGCTAGCCGCCGCTGGGGTGTCGTATATGATTGGCCGCGAAGCCAATAGTGAATATGGTGAGACTGGTAACGGTAACACTGGACCACTGCGCCAGAATCAACTTCCTAATGGCATAGATCCATACATTGTGAAAGGAGACCCTGCCAGCGGTCTGCTCCCAGGTGTGAATCCAAACATGGGAGGTAAAGTTGGTGATGCCGACCACCGCCTTCAAGCCTACTGCTACCGCATGACTCTCACCGACGTGGAAGCCAACCGTGTAACTGTTAAAAAACCTGCCAACTATAATGAGGCCGATTTCGAACTCCTCTTCCGCAGTATTGAGAAAGGGAAGAAGTATGGTTTCTTCAAAACCAGTATGTTGCCAAATCGTAAAACCGACTCTAATAATACTGGTGGTATCTCCACTGATCTGATCGGCGGTAACTACGGAAAAGACTGGAACTGGGCCACACTCAGCCACACACAACGTGAAGCCCTCGCTGCCAAGCATAGGGACTGGCAACTAGGATTGATCTGGACTGTTCAAAACCACCCGCGTGTACCAGAAAAAACACGCACTGCATACGGTAAGTGGGGTTTAGCTAAAGACGAATATAAAGAGAATGGCAACTGGCCATACAATCTCTATGTGCGTGAAGCCAGACGGATGAAGTCTGCCTTAGTTATGACCGAACAGCACTGTAAAAATAAAATAGCAGTTGCTGATCCAGTAGGGATGGGAGCTTACACCCTAGACTCTCACAATACCCAACGTTTTGTTCATAATGGGATGGTGAAAAATGAAGGAGATATCCAGCGCTCACTCGGCGGTAAGCCCTACGGTATTTCTTATAGGTCGATCATTCCTAAAGCCAGCGAATGCGAGAACCTTCTTGTGCCATGGGCACTCTCCTCGACTCACATTGCTTTTGGCTCGATCCGTATGGAACCCGTTTTCATGGTTCTCGGCCAAAGTGCCGGTACTGCCGCATGCTTAGCTATCGACAGTAAATCTAGTGTGCAATCGGTTTCCTACAAAACACTTCGTGCCCGCCTAGTCAAAGACGATATTCGCCTACCAGCTCTCGCAAAATAAGAGTATCATATCATTCACCAGAGCCAAAATTTCTCATTGGTTCTTATGGGCAGCTGATCTTAGCTACTTCGCGTTTTTAGGCTCGATGACCTTCTGGGCCGTCAGTTGCATCCATGTTTCACAGAGCTTGGGCCATGTTTCTGCAGCACGCTTGCCTGGACGCATGCCGTATCCATGTCCACCTTTGGGTAGAATGTGTAACTCAAATGGTATTTTCTTTTCCCTTAGTGCAGCACCCATGACAAGGCTGCTGTTTGCATAAGAATCATTTGCCGCAACAAAAATAAACATTGGGGGAGTGTTTTCGTCCAGTTTCAGCTCTGGAGTCAGGCTTTTGTTTTGTCCCTGATCTAAATAGGCAGGGTAAATCAAGGCGGTGAAGTCGGGACGAGCGGACAAGCGATCCATTGTATCGACTGGATCATATAACTTAGCCGAATATTGAGTGCTGACACGAGCTGCCAAGCTACCTCCTGCAGAAAACCCAAGAATACCAATCTTACTTGTATCTATTTTCCACTTTTCGGCCATTCCTCTTACGCATCGAATGGCTCTTTGAGCATCTTGTAATGCGCCTAATTTATTTCTTGGGACACGGTACTGTAAAACAAAGGCAGTGTATCCCAGGTCGCTTAACCATTCAGCAATCTCATAACCTTCTTTATCAATCGCTAGCATACCATAGCCTCCGCCCGGACACACAATCACCGATGCTCCATTGTGGCGCTTTGGGTTAGCCTTGTAAATAACCAGCGCGGGGTTCGTCACTTTAGACATTTTGACGTAGTCGGCCTTGGGATTTGGTGTGATTACAGGCGGCTCTTTCTTGGCAGTTTGCCCTGGGACGTTTTCTGGCCACAACTCGATGAGTTCTTGTTCTTTAGAGTGTGCTGTGCTGAGGGTAAATACGAATAAGGCAAAGGATAGTAATGTTTTCATAAGCTGGATTCAACAAGTTAACGTAACTTTTTGTGATATAGACCAAGGAAGTATCTAAGACATTAGCTGTTTGATAGGCCCAGCTTGATCAATGGTAAGGGCAACGTCGAAGTCTCCATAGTGTTTGATCGGGTTGCCGTAGGCATTGAGGATGGTGGTGTACCAGTTCCCTAGGGTCTTGTGCCCTTCCTCGTTATAACCAGGTAGGCGAATGTAACGGGATCCAAGATTAAGTTTCACCTTGTCGCCAGCGAGAATGACGAATGGAACTTCCGTTCCTTTGCTGTGGTGAGTCTCTCCATTCTCAGGAAGATACATAATGAGTGTGTTGTCGAACATGCTTCCTGATCCTTCAGGAATCGCTTTCAAATTTTTGACAAGCAAGCCGACGAGATCCATATGGTGAGTCCGCAATTTAGAGCGGACTTCCAGTGCTGGTATTCCCTTGAGGGCTTTGTTGTGTCCGATGTCATGTAATGCGATATCATGCTCAAGTAGCCCACTGTATCGCGTGCCAAGATCATCTAGAGTATAGGTGATGACGTTACTCAGTCCTGCTTTTAGCGAGGAAACGAGGATGTCCACGAAGGCATACTGCTGCTCGACGGTGTTGTACTGGTCGCGCATGATGGCTTCTTGAATTTTCGGGATGCTTTTTTTGATTTGATCTGACATCGACTGCAGCTTCACATTCCTAGCAATCAAAGAGTCTACGGAATGAACATAGGTACCAATTTTCTGCGATTCATAGAGATCTCGGGTCCTGTTATCTTGAGTCGCGATATTTTTGGAAAGAAAGTCGTAGAGACTGTCGTCAGCCTTTTGGTCGTTATTTTTTTCCAGAGCGGCAAGGAACAGGTTGTTATAAGCTGCACTGGGTGTAGCGAAGGCATAGTTAGGTTGTTTAGGGCCAATTGATGACATACCTCGGACTACTCCAGTTTGGTTCTTTGAGCATGTCAGCTCGATGTGCTCGAAGGGAGAGGGGAACATGCGGGCGAGTTCCACATCCACTGACGCTCGCGTGATCGTGGCGACTCTCTCGGCCGAGCGCGATACTGCGAGTGGAGATTGATAGGTAGAGTGACCCATGGTGCACATCTTTGCCGAAAGGCCCTGCAGAATGGTTAGGTTGGCCTTGTGTTCGGTGAGTGGATCCATCCATTTTGGAAGGTCGTGTTTGTTCAAATCCACATCGAATGCCTGCTTGGCGGCTTCTTTTTTCTTGTCCGCTTCGCTGAGGGAAGGCGGTACTAGTTCTGAGGGGAACGTCCCATTACCTTTTCTGAGGAAAATAAATCGAGGAGTTCCAGGCGTGGCGTCGACGATGTTAGCATGCAAACGGTTGACTGAGGATAGGCCAGCCATTCCGATGATGCCAGCTGCCGAGGTTTTAATAAAATTTCTTCTGTCGTTCATGATGACGCTAATTATTATTGATGGTTATTTTCGGTAAATGAAGGAGTCTGAGCTAAGTAGTGACACCATTAAGGCTTTGAAGCTGCCACCACTTTCAAGGTATACTTTATCAGCTTGGATGAGGGTTTGCGAGTCGGAAAGCATTTCATTTCGCCCCATGAAGTAGCGAAAAACATTACGGATAAAGACTTGTCTAACTCGGTCAGACTTAGCTAATCGGTGCATCATGTCTTCGGCGTTCGTTACTTTGCCATCAAGTGTTTTATCTCCTGTTCCTCGTAAATAGCCTAGTGGGTTTACAGGCTCCGTCTTATATTTAGGTACTTTAAAATTGATGATCACTCCATGCTTACCCGTCTCCATTTGGTTTCCGGTGGAGATGATATTTTCCGGATATTCGATCTCTTCTTGTGTGCGAAATCGACCAAAGTCATCGTAGCTCTCTAAAACAAAGCCTAAAGGATTCATCTTCTCGTGACAGTGTCGACAGTCTTTTGCTGTGGTGATGGAAAACTTTTCACGCAGTGTCTTGTGCGGGTCATCTGGTACCTTGGCATCCACTGTGATTGGAACATCTGCGATGAAGCCGCCGAGCAGCTTTTCGCGTATCCATTTGCCCCTCACGATGGGATCAGTAGCGGCGTTGTGCGAGTGCGATACTAGCCATGCTGGATGCGTGAGTATACCGGCACGATTCTTAATTTTGAAGGGTTGGACTGGTTGATAAGACCATGTGCGGTAGTCTAGGTTATACATTTTTACAGAATGGCGGCTTGTGTCCGTGCCTCGTACTAAATCTGCAGGCATGGGACGTCTATCGAGTCCTAGCTTGCCATCTTTACCGTATAGGATACGGAAGAGATTCATGTCTATATCGAAGCGCCCTCTGAGTAAGCCTTTTTTAATGTAGGGCTCGGCGGCACTTCTTAATTCTTTACCCTTTAAATGTTTAAGGGCATTGTAGGTTTTGCGGTTTTGCTTGTCTTTGACGATCGCTTTATTTGTTTTTCCGATCATTTCCTCGTTGTCGCCGGTGTGGTGGACGAAAAATTTGTCGGTTGTTAGAAGAGTCTCGAGGACTTTCTTGTCCTGCTTTAAAATCCAGTTAACGAGTGTGTCCGCCTCTCTTGAGATTTTACCTGGGATTCTGTAGATGTATTTTGCGGCGACTACGCGGTGTGGGTTGTAGTGGCCGATAAATCTTTCTTCGTCTTTGAAGACATCATAAATACCGTAGTAGCCGAAATAGTCTTGGAAAAAGCGCAAAACACGAGGTTTCTCAATCGAATCATCTTCAAGCAGTCGAAGTATTTCCCTCTTATAATCTTCTCTAGTGTTTAGTTTTCCTGACTCAGTAGCTTTAACCAACTGGGCATCGGGAATAAGATCTGTCAGTGCGTAGGCGATGGCATAGCTTGCTTCCCTAGGGGTGATCATGGTTCGCTCATGCTCATCGGTTTTACTCCCACCAAATTCTCCACGGTAGAGAAACTCTGGTTCCATGATGACGGAAGTCATCATTTTCTTGAGTGCACTCGTCTTGTCACTGAGCTTCATGGTTTCCTTAGTGAAGCGAAGGTACTTTGACATTTCCTCATTTGTAGGCCCGCGCTGAAGCACGACGCTGAACTGGTGAGTGATGGCAGCTTTAAAATCTGTGTCAGAAGGTGTTCCACCCTGAGTGATCACGCGCTCAAATGCCTGTGCGGTCGACTTCGGGTTCCAGCGCTCATCTGGGAAGATGAGATACAACTGACGTTTATTATTGGCTTGGGTGTCCAAATACGCTTTGGAGAATTTAAATTCGCCGCTCTTAGCGAGGGCAGCACGAAGTTGCTTGTCCACCACCCACTTTGCATTGGACATCAGGGTCAGAAACTGACTGCCCTCTATTGCCTGGTTGTCGTAATACTTCACCCCAGATTCAGTGGGAAGATTGAATGGCTTGACCACGCCATGGAATAAGTTGCGCCGTTCACGGCCTTTCAGCTCAAATATTTCGTTGATGCGCTCATGGTAGATCATTTCGTTGATTTTCCAGCGGCGGGGTGGACTGAATGCCGCCTTTTTTATGTCGCCACGGAAAAGTTTATCATGGTTCACGTAGTTGCCGTAGCGGTAGTAGCGTAGCTTGTCCTCAAGTTTGGAGGCGTTGAAGATAATTAACTCGTCCCATGCCCAACTAGCCAGTGCATCTCTCTCTTTTTCTGTCGGCTGATCACCCTTCTTCGACGGCATTTCACCGCTGTAAACCTGCTCCAGTACTTTGTTAAGTAATTCGAGGCGTGCTGGCTGGGTGAGTTCCTCAAGGTTGTCCAAGCGGACATCACCCTTCTCAAAATCGTCATCATGACACTCGTAGCAATATTGACTGAGTAGTTTCTTCGCGTGAGGGGCAACCTTGAAATCGTAATTTGAGGGCGATTTTTCAACTGTTTCTGCACCTATACTCGTTTCGCACAGGATGAAAATGAGAAAGATGGAAGCAAATGATCGCATAAAATTGGTCTGTCTAAATGATTTGCCGTTGCCAATGGCAGCAGCAGTTTAATTTACGTATGAACTCCAGTGAGCTTATCAAAACATTTTTTATAGAAAAGGATGTTTCAGAAATGAGTTCTGAGGGTATTAGCCTGATTGTAAAGGCAAAGTAGAACTAGCTGCCCTACAGGCGTCGTCATCCATCGATCTCATCTTTTCCCCATATTTACCATTAGCCATATCAAGCTCTAACTTGATATTTTGGTAATGTTCCTAGGGATGTTCCTTTCCCTAGGATGGTAAGTGAGGTTCGCCTTCAGCGAAACCAATTCTAGTTTTTACAATACTGGAGGCCAGCATTATAGAATTGATTTTATTTTTTAGGCTTAGCTGCTTCAAGAATAGCTTTGGCTTCATGAGCTGCACGTTCTTGATCGAGTTTGCGCAATTCATTACCTATCTGCCTGCCTTCCAGTACTTTTAGCTCTCCATCGACGAAAGCTTCTTCCCTTGGCCAGTCATCACTGCGTTGAGTAGCTAAAGGTATGCCTTTATTTTGCACATTGCCCATTGGGCTACGACTCCATGCGTAGCGGAAGTGAATTGGCTCCTGTACCATGGAACTGGTGAGCACGATCACTTTCGTGTCTTTCTGCTCTCTGCCGCGAGAGTCCTTGCCTGTTACAAGGAAGTCAGCCTTTGCTGGGTGATATTTACGGTCTTTGCCCGCGATAGCAAATCCTTCCATAGGACCACCATCATCAATGGCTCTAGCGCCGCCTTCCATGTGGAGCATAATACTTCCATTTGCTTTCTTCATCTCTGCCACCATTGGTGGCAACCAGCCGAACATTTTCTCCTGACCGTATTGTGAGGCGAGAGCCCAGCGTGCTACGCGCTCTCCTGCGGGAAGTTTCTGCTGAGGGTGATACCATCTGCGGCGGAAGTCGTAAGTGCTGGTGAAACCGATGTTCTTGTCGCCAGCTTTGTAGAACTCGAGGAAAGTCTGATACTGTGCCTCGCGGATGTAAGCTCCTGTGTCTGACATCATCTCGGAGTAGTTCTCAAGACTCTGCTTATTACCAGAGGTGCAGAGTGACATAATGCCAAAGGGCATTTCAGGGTCATTGAAAGCTGCTCGCCATGCGCTTACTAGCTTAGGGAAAACATCCCTATACATCTTCGCTCCTTCGGTGCCGCCGAAACAGTTATTATATCCTTGGTGGAAAATAACACCCTTCACAGCAAGACCTTGAAGTGGGACAATCATCCCAGAATAATAGTTACCAGGACGTTGTCTATCAAAGGCTGGACCGGGGCGTTGTTCCGTCGGTGCCTTTTTGTCGGCAGGGACAGCTTTGCCCTGTTTTTTCATTTTCGCCACCCACTGTTCATGGCGTTTAATTTGGTTTTTTAAGTCCGCGGCTCCATCCCAGTCTGCTATCTTCTGATCCCATGTGGCTATCAGATTCTTAGAGGGAGCTGTATCTGCTTTGCGGATCACAGACTCAGGAGTCCATGTCTCTACAGTAGTTCCACCCACGGAAATATCAACCACACCTATAGGCACTTGGCTGGTCATATGAATTCGCCGAGCAAAAACGTAGCCAATTGCCGAGAGCTCCTTAGCAATCTCGGGCGAGCAGACGTCCCAATCTCCCTTGCGGAAGTGGCGACTGGACCAGCTACTCCACTCGTGCAGCCGGGCGAAGCCTTTTACTGGCTTGGGTCCGCTGACATTGGGTACTGTAAGAATACGGATATTGGAAAAATTAGCTGAGGCAATCTCAAGATTCCCGTCCTCAACTTTAGCAAGAGGGAACTCCATGTTGCTCTGACCACCTAGCACCCAGACATCACCAACGAGAATATTCTCAAGTGTGTGGGTCTTACTCTTGCCCTTTACCGTTATGTTAATTGGCTTGGAGCTGGCTGGCATTGCAGGAAATGTAACTTTCCATGAGCGATCTTTTCCGGCAGTGACAGTCTCCTGCTTACCAGAGAGCGTCACGGTGACTTTTTCGCCAGAATCTGCCCAGCCCCACAGGCTGACGGGCTTATCCCTCTGGATGACCATATTTGATTGAAACAGATTGTGCAGGCACAGTCCCTCTCCGATGGCGGGAATCTCAACGACGTCCTGTCTTGGCATTTTCTGTGCTGCGAGTGGGGTGAAAAGTCCAGCCGACATCAATCCTACACATGCCATTAGTTTGGGTATTTGCATTAGTTGGGTACGGATCGACGAACCGATTACTTTCAAAATAATACC
>CAXMOB010000290.1:0-2308 GCA_964194815.1 Vicinamibacteria bacterium
CATTAGCAAGAGCATGCAACTGGAGGCCAAATTTAAGATGAGCCTCAAGAGTGAGCAGCAGTTCTTGATTCCGAAACAGGGACTTAAGGACGTCTCGGTATCTATTGGAAAAATCAGCGAAGGCAAATGGACTGTTCCAGCGGGCGAACATGCATCCGTCACTTTTACCGCCGGATTACCTAAGTTGGCGGGAGATCTTTATACTTCTGATATTTCAGCTACAGAATCCTACGCTCCCCAGGAGCTCAAGTGGACGAAATCAACCAAAGCGGCACGCTTGCCCAAAGGTTATCAAATAGAAGATGGAAGCGCACCAAAAGATCCATTCGGTCGCGGTCTGGTATTTGAACCTCTAGGCATTGAGTTTTATAAAGATCAGGCTTTTATAACGACCCGAACTGCCGGTATATGGAAAATTGTTAATAACAAGTGGCATCTATTTGCAGAGGGCACTTATGAATCCATCGGAATGGTGGTGAACTCTGAAAGTGACATCGTGATCGGTGAAAAGACAGGACTGACACGCCTCATTGATAAAGATGGAGATAATTGGTCGGAAAAACGCATCAATCTCACAGATCAATTCCGTTTTAACGGAGACTACCACGAGTATTTACATGGACCGATCAAGCGTGACGGAAAGTATATCTTTTCCCTTAACCTTGGGAATCAAGTGGCTGGCATGTATAAAGCTGGTGGTGCCTGGATGGGCACCGTAGGAGGCCTACGAGGATGGATGCTTAGCTGTGATGACAATGGAAAGACAGAGATCTTTGCCAGTGGTGTCCGCAGCCCAGCAGGGTTATCTCTCTCTCCTAAGAACGAAATAGTGTACACCGAGAATCAGGGCGAATACGTCGGCACATCAAAGCTCTTCAAAGTAACAAAAGGAAAGTTTTACGGAAACCCGACTGGTCTGCTGGATATCCCCGGCTTGAATGTGAACAGCCCAGAGTCGAAGTGGGATGCGGTCAAGGACACGCGTGAGTTACCAGTTGTTTTATTACCTCACGGTCAGGTGATGAATGCTCCTGGATCACCGGAGTTTTTGACGGATAAGATCACATTCGGACCTTTCCAGAATCAGATATTTGTGGGTGACCAAACAAGGTCGAACATTTACCGCGTTGACACTGAGGTGGTGGATGGCCAGGAACAAGGAGTCGTCATGCCCTTTGCGGAAGAACTTAAATCGGGAGTGATGAGGTTGCGTTTTGATCCAGCAGATTCCAGCTTGTGGATTGGTCAGACCGGCCGAGGTTGGGGGTCGCGTGGGGGCAACGAATTCGCTCTGCAACGCATCGTATTTGATCCCAAAGCTTCAGTGAACGCGATTAAAACAGTGCGTGCGACCAAGGCAGGCTTCGAGATTCACTTCACGCAGCCACAGGACAAAACTGGCGACTACGAAGGCTTAGCATGTTCATCTTGGTATTACTCTAATAGTGAAAAATACGGATCTCCACAGCAGGGCAAGCGTCAGGAAAAGATTTTGACCCGCACTTGGAATGAAGCCAAAACAGTCTGCAACATTTCTATAGATAATTTCAACACAGCTAAAGAGAAAAACCCAATCGTCCCTAACAGCTCGGACAGTTCAAGAGTGTATTTCATCGATCTACAGAAGACAGCCTTCGCTAAGAAATCAACACCAGAATTTGCGAAAGCCTATTACACTCTACACAAGATCCCGAAGAAATAAGGGAGTCTATGGCGTCGCCAGCGGTCAGCGTGTCCGGGTGGCATGCCGCGGGTGAAGCCATCATTCCGGTGGCCATTCCGGCCATCATCTTCTTCCACTGCAACGATCAGTAAGTTTATTATGCCCAAATTTCATACGATGTTCCATTTAAAGCTTCTCGCAATTGTCGCATTTTTCTCAAGCTGCACCCTCAATGCTGAAGTGAAGGATATCCCGGGGGTTAAGCCTAAGCCCTCGCTGGTGATCGATCTCTATTCAGGAGATGCTCCTGGTTTTGTTTCTGGTGGAAAGTCAGAAATGGTGGTCAATGACCGTATCCGCAACGTCTCAAAACCTCAGATGTTCGTGTGGTTCCCCAAAGAGAGATCCGCCAAAGGAACAACGATGATCATCTGTCCTGGTGGTGGTTACGGACACCTTGCCATGAACCTGCATGCGGGAAATGTGGTTAGCTATCTCAATAATAAAGGGATCACCGTGATTGGGTTGAAATACCGCACTAGATATGGAAAAAACAATGTCGTTGCTGATGCTCTCGCGGATGGCAAACGTGCTGTTCGCATAGCACGTGCCCATGCCAAGGAGTGGAAACTAGATCCCTCGCGT
>CAXMOB010000291.1:0-6528 GCA_964194815.1 Vicinamibacteria bacterium
TAAACAAACTTACCAAGAAGAAATTCCAGACAACATTGGGGGCGGCAGGGGCGAACTCAAGCCGAAGAGCATCGATTACAATCGTAACCTCAAATTTAAACAGAATGCCCTCAAAGAGAAATCATGGGGCGCCTACGATGAAAAACGCCGTAGCAGCGGCAAGAACAAAGGCATCAAGGTCAATAAGGCTCTAAAGAAATAACAAGTTCGTTTATCAAAAACACAAGCCACTGAAGCACCAGTTTCAGTGGCTTTTTTGTGCCCATTACCTATCCTAAGGGTCTTAGTGCAATTTAAAAATTAGTATCATTTTTTTGCTTCAAAACCGAATATACTCTAGTCCTTCGAAGTAAATAGGGTTAATATAAATGTATGGATGCAGTGACCCAATCCGCTATGCAGCAACTCGAACAGCATGCTTTCGCTCAAGGTGTAGAGGCTTCTGAGCTCATGGAGCAAGCTGGCTATGGCATCGCCGTTGAAATACGTAAGCGATTCCCAATTACAGGACTGTCAGTCGCTTATATTGGCAGCGGTAATAACGGAGGTGATGCCTTGGTCGCTCTCAAGCACTTACATAGATGGGGATGGAAGATCCATGTGAGAACTGAACACTCGATCGAGCAGCTCAATGAGCTACCTCAACTACACCTCACTGCTCTCGGCGAGGACGCACTCATAGCCGCAGCAATTTGTGAGAAGCGCATCAAAGCCTCACTTCCCATTGAACCAGTCATCCTTCTTGACGGTCTCCTAGGTATTGGTGCCAGCGGTGCACTACGCAGCCCGCTAGTTGACTTAGCAACAGAAATGAACCTCTACCGCTCTCTGGGAGCCAAGGCCATTGCCATGGATCTTCCTTCAGGAATTCACGCTAACACTGGCGAAGTATTTCCTCATGCTGTCATAGCCGACCACACCTGTTCTGTAGCATTACCCAAAGTGGGCATCCTCAGTGAAACCGCCATCAACCATGTTGGCAGTATCAGCCACACATCTTTATCTGCACTCAACAGCCCTACTACCACTGGCCACCAACTGATAACACCACAGAGTTATCCAAAGCATCACAGACCATTCGACTTACACAAGGGCATGGCTGGTAGAGTGGGCGTCATTGCTGGTTCTGAAGGCATGCTCGGTGCAGCCGTCATAACTGCAACCGGGGCTTTACGAGCGGGTGCAGGCCTTGTGACGATCTTCTGTCATGAAGACATAGCCCCACATCTATCGATAAAAGCTCCAGCTGAAGTCATGGTTTGCGTCGTCGACAATACCACCCCAATGTCCACTTTTGAGAATTTTGATGCACTAGCCATTGGCCCAGGCTTAGGATCCACTCCTCAGTCCTCGGCTGGCCAACTAGAGTCGCTGCTGACTGAAATCATCACTCATCCTCCATGCCCCATCGTGATCGATGCTGACGGTCTCAACTTCGTGGCTCGGCACAAGCTTCTTAAATCACTCCCAAGAGAATGTGTGATCACTCCCCATCCTGGTGAAATGGCACGACTCTACCCAGATGCTCCCAAACTAACAAGAGAAGGTGTATTGAACGCCGTTTCAGATATCTGTTTCGCCGTTATTTTGTTCAAAGGGTCAAGAACCCTGATCAAGCAAGGCCACTCCCCCATCTATGTTAATGGCACTGGCTGTGCTGGCATGGCGACAGCAGGCCAAGGAGATCTCCTCACGGGTGTCATCTCTGGCTTAATGGCACAATCGTACACGCCCCTCCATGCAGCCTCTATGGCGGCTTGGCTTTGTGGACGTGCTTCTGAAATAGCAACTTCAGATACATACCAAGAATCCCTCATCACAAGTGACACAGCTAGTCATATTGGCTACGCTCTGAAAGAGTGGAACATTGCCACTTGTTAACAACATCGACCACGCACATTTTGTTCTCCATTAAACCATCAACGCACAGTCGGATGTTGATTTCACGGTATAAATATTACATACTGTTAACTATCCCAATAAAAACATCATGAAATCTGAACAACTACTCAAGCAAGTCCGTGAAAGTAAAAACTTTAAACTCACGCGTGACACCTTCAAGCGCATGACAGGTCTTGACCTCTGGCTAGACAGCACAGATGCCGACGACCCACATGCTGATACTAAAATTGCCAGTGAATATTACGCCACACTCATCCAGGATGACACGCTGCGTGAGCGCTGTGAAAACTCACACCAAACCATGCGTAATGAGGTCCATGGTAAAAATGTCAAATTTTCAAATGGAATTTCAGGGCTGACTCACATTCTCGTTCCCATTCATCATGAAGATCAGACCATTGGATTCCTTCGTTGTGGCGGGATGCGTGACACCTATCGTGGTGTTCTCAAGTTCATGAACTTCAGTGCAGATTTGCGTGAAGAAGGTTATGACGACGACACACTCAAGGCACTCGAAGTATCATTCAAGAAGCTACCAAATCTACACGGTGAAGACCTCACTGAAGCTATCGCGTGGTTAACTGAAAGAGCAAACGAAATTGAAACGTCTATGGATACCGTTGAGCAAATGCTCGAGAATTAAAAACCTAACACTTGATGAACGCACCCTACAATTTAACTCCAGAGAATATCTTTCATAATGCAGCACCATCGCAATTGTATATGGAAGCAATTCTCCACGACAAGGGCTCACAACTCTCTGACTCAGGTGCCTTGATTGCCTACTCTGGAAAAAAAACAGGACGCTCGCCAAAAGATAAACGCATCGTAAAGCACGAGGCTAGCGAAAACGATATTTGGTGGGGTGAGATCAACATCCCTATGAGTTCACACCACTTTGCGATTAACAAAGAACGTGCTCTCGATTATTTACAAACGCGCGAGCGTATCTATATCATCGACGCATTTGCTGGCTGGGATACCGATCATCGCCTCAAAATTCGTGTTATTTGTTCTCGTGCATACCACGCCCTCTTCATGCACAACATGCTGATTCGTCCGACCAAGGAAGAACTTGAAAATTTTGGTGAACCAGATTTCACCATCATCAATGCAGGACAATTTCCAGCAAATCGCCTTACCGAAGGGATGACCTCGAAAACCTCTATTGACCTAGATATCGAACAACGTGAGATGGTCATACTAGGCACAGAGTATGCAGGCGAGATGAAGAAAGGAGTATTCACTATGATGAATTACCTCATGCCTAAAGAAGGTCACCTCTCGATGCATTGTTCGGCCACTGCAGCGAAGGACACCGATGACTCTATGGTGCTATTTGGGTTATCTGGCACAGGTAAAACGACACTTTCAGCCGATCCTAACAGACGACTCATTGGCGATGACGAACACGTTTGGACCGAAAACAACATCTTTAATATTGAAGGTGGGTGCTATGCAAAAGCTATTGACCTCACAGAGGAATCAGAACCAGATATTTTCCACGCCTTACACTTCGGTGCAGTGTTAGAAAATGTCACCTACGACACGGACCATCGTATTAATTTTGCAGACACATCGATCACTCAGAACACACGTGGAGCCTACCCCATCGATTTCATCAGTAATGCTAAGATACCTTGTACGGCAGGGTTACCAACTGACGTCGTATTCCTGACCTGTGATGCATTTGGTGTTTTACCACCAGTAGCTAAGCTCACTCCTGAACAAGCGGCTTACCACTTCATCTCAGGCTACACGGCTAAAGTGGCAGGAACGGAAGAAGGGATAAAAGAGCCATCTGCTACTTTCTCTGCCTGCTTCGGTGCTCCATTCATGGTGTGGCATCCAGGTAAATATGCTCAGCTCTTAAGTGAAAAAATTGCCTCTACTGGTGCACGAGTCTGGCTTGTCAATACAGGTTGGACAGGTGGTCAGTATGGTATTGGATCACGTATCAAACTCGCTTACTCGCGTGCCATTATCTCCGCTATTTGCGAACACAAATTAGACAATGCTCCAACATCAATAGACGACATCTTTGGCTTTGAAACCATCATAGAGTGCCCAAATGTGCCAAGCGAAGTTCTCGTCCCATCAAATAGCTGGGACGACAACAATGCCTACGAAACTACCGCCAACAAGCTAGCACAACTCTTCAACACTAATTTTGAACAGTTTGCAGAGGGTGTATCGCCTGAAATACTTGCGACAGCTCCTCGGTCTAAGGTCAACAGCTAGTTTCTACTTCAGTGTTGAATGGGGATCCGTAGAAAACTTCGGGTCCCCTTTCTCGCTAGTGCATTTCCAAACTACTTCTACATTCCCTAGGCTATGCATCGAAACAACTTTTCTAAATTAGGGGATAGTCAAACACGTGCCAACGCAATGCGTTGGATGAAAAAATACACGTTCAATCCTCTACGTGCGAGTTTAAGCTGGATCATTGTTGTTGCCATCGCTTGCTCAGTGAGTTGGCTACCCTCAGTGCAAGAAGCCCGTAATTCAGGTCTACTCAGTCCAGAAGCCCTGTGGATGTTGCGCATCATGATCCTCGCCGCTGGTCTATGGCTTACAGAAGCCATTCCTGCGTTTGCTACAGCTATGTTAGTCATGGCACTGGAGATCATGTTTCTCACCAATGCAGGATCCTCTAACCTATGGGAATGGTCTGACTTGTTAGCCGTATGGGGATCGCCATTAATTTGGCTATTCTTTGGAGGCTTCCTCATTGCGGAAGCCTTTCGATCTGTCCATTTGGATGCACTAGCTGCGAGAAAACTTCTGCAGTGGTCTGGCGATAATTTTCTCAAAGTCACTATCGCTCTCACTCTTTTAACCTACGTTTTAAGTATGTTCATGAGCAACACAGCGACCATAACAGTAGTTATTGCCCTGATCGCACCGCTTCTCAAAAACACAGGGTTCGACACCTCCAGAAGAGGTCTACTCCTGTCCCTTGCTGTAGCTGCAAATTTAGGTGGCATGGTCACAATAGTGGGATCACCTCCAAATGCTGTTGCTGTTGCTAGTTTAGCATCGATCGATTATCACATCTCATTCCTTAAGTGGTCCTTAATGGCTGCCCCGCTTTCACTCAGCCTTCTCGCTCTTACATTTTTCTACCTCTATAAAGTTTACTTTAGACATGAAAAGGGAGCTACGCTAGATATCACAAAGCTACTAGATAGTGATGGCGAAGCACCACCATCGCTAGCGAAGACCACGCGACGTTGGTTTGTGCTCATTGTGGTTCTTGCCACTGTGCTCATGTGGATAACCCAAGCTCTCCATCACATCAGTCCTACCATCGTTGTCTTTCTTGCGGTCACTATCCTGACCACTGGCGGAATTCTGACATCACAATCACTAAAATCTATTCCATGGGAAATTCTCATACTGATGGCAGGTGGCTTAGCACTGGGCAAAGGAATCTCACAGAGTGGGCTAGCAGACTACCTTTCATCACTTCTTCCAGCTAGCATTTCACTCACTGTAGCAGGTCTTGTCTTCACCTTAGTTGCTATTATCACATCGAATTTCATGAGTAATACAGCTACGGCAAATGCACTCCTACCACTTATCATCACAGTTGCTGGCGATTCTGCACCTCAAATGATCATCCCCGCCACCTTTGCGTGTTCTTGTGCTGTGTTACTCCCAGTTTCAACACCACCAAATGCTATTTGCTACGCTACAGGCTATCTAAAAACAAAAGATTTCGCACGACTTGGAGTGCTCTTCATCTTGATCGCACCAGTTATGTCCTATGCTTGGTGCAGGCTGATTCTACCCATCGCACCCTAGCGGTTTTCTTCTCTATACTGAGAAGGAGACTGGCTCACAAACTTTTGGAAGGTTCGATTAAACTGTGAAAGTGACTGGAATCCACAGGCATAGGCTAGATCAATGATCTTCATCTCAATTCCACTTGCTAACTTCTCTTTGGCAAGGTCAATGCGGTGTAAATTGATATACTCAACCAGTGTCAGCCCAGTGAACTTCTTGAATTGCTTACACATGTAACTATTGGTAACGCCAACATATTTAGCCATTTCATCTAAACATATTTTATCTCCTAAGTGCTTTGCAATATACAACTTGCACTTATCGGTGATAATAGAATTACTCGATTTCCCTTCTAATATTTTCGCTGAAATTTGTGATAACTGCATAGAAAATGCTCCTAATACAACCAATTGATTTACATAGGTCTCACGATCAATTTTAGGTAAATTTGCAAACGAATCGCGTAAGTCATCCACCACACTCTCAGGTAGTCTAGTTGCTAACTCATCGATAAGACCCTCAGCACAAACCTTACTTTCAAGCTTAATTTGTCCGGCACGCAGATAGGCCACAACAGCATTTTTCACTTTAACAGGAATCAAAGAAGTGGTGATATTTCCTTCACACGACTCAGTAAATGACTTCTTCTGAGCATTTCGTGCCAAGTTGATGGTATGGTCAACACAGCGTTGGGTGCAAACATTGGAGTCCAACAGAATGGAGCAATACTCATTATTACACCTTCCGGACTCACGTGATGGAGTCTCTTTGACATTCTTGTGAATCAGCGAAAGTGTATGACCAGTAAGGCCCTCAAAAGCATCACGATAGACACTA
>CAXMOB010000292.1:0-17524 GCA_964194815.1 Vicinamibacteria bacterium
AGTGCCATGGAGAGCCAGAACATAGGCTGTACTCTGACGGGTATTCTGAAGATATTAAATTCGAACATGAGATAAAATGGTTAATGGTACTGGAAGACCTCCAGTGGGAAAAAATTAGCGTCAGCTTCCTCCACCAAATTTGGTGAACTTTGGTTTAATGATGTCAACGTCGAGGTTAGGGTCATCTGTGAGAGCCATGCGTGAGCGGACGTAGTCAAAGACGATGGCCATGCCGAGTGAACAGGGCACGCCGAGGAATAGGCAGATCATGCCGTAGGCTGGGTTGCCTTTGACGATGAGGCCAAAGGTAAGCGCTACGAGGAAGAGGGCTCCTAATACGGAGGCAATTGAGGCGAGGAAGAGAATAAGTTGTCTCATGTGGTTTGGATAAAGTCTTTTAGTCTTCCGGCGATGGAAGCAGGCACAGAGGCTTCGATGATAACATCATTGCCTTCGTACTCTGTCAGAAGGACATTACACCCAGAATGGAGAATCGCAACTAGATCGCCACGGGTTTGTGGAATACGGAAGCGATGACGTTTCACTCTGTCCTCAAGCATCTCCGAGCACTTGTTCAGAAGTTCTTCCATACCAATGCCTTTGCTGGCTGAGGTGCAGATGACGTTGTCGTATTTTTCTATGAGATTATCGATGATGCTCTTGTCTTCGACCATGTCGATTTTGTTCAGCACGGTGATCATAGGTTGTTCGTCAGCTCCAAGTTCTTTGAGAACCTCCATGGTGGTGGTGTAGAACTTCATCGCTTCGGCGGATGAGGTATCGACCACATGGATCAAAAAATCCGCGATGACAGCTTCTTCTAGTGTTGCTTTAAAGGCTTCGACAAGTCTGTGTGGAAGGTTACGCACGAAACCAACGGTGTCAGTCAGGAGTAGCGGCTGACCGTCAGGGAGTTCGATTTGACGGGTTGTGGTGTCGAGCGTGGCAAAAAGCATGTCTTTGGCGAAAATGTCAGCACCAGAAATTTGATTGAGCAGGGTGGACTTGCCAGCGTTAGTGTAGCCAACGATTGCAGCTGATGGGGTCTCTTGGCGCTCGCGTTCTTTCCGGCGTGTGGCACGTTGTTTGCGGACGTCTTCGAGTTCGGCTTTGATGCGTTCGATGCGTTGACGAGCGAGGCGTCTGTCGACCTCAATTTGTTGTTCGCCCATGCCACGTGAGGCTCCGGCAGATCCGCCATTTGAGCCACCTTCTCGGTCGAGGTGCTTCCACATTCTCGCCATGCGGGGTAGGGCGTATTGCATGCGAGCAAGGTCGACTTGTAGGCTGGCTTCTTTGGTTTGGGCACGTGCTGCAAAAATATCAAGGATGACCTCTTCGCGGTCGATCACACATTCGTCAGCAAGTTCTTCCCAGTTACGTTGTTGACCAGGAGCAAGCATGTTGTCGAAGACGATGACGTCGCAGTCGTGTGCCTTCGCGTAGTCGACGACTTGCTGGGCCTTACCGGTGCCGCAGAGGAATTTTTTATGTATCGAGCGCGAGTGCACGAACATGGACTCGACGACTTCGATACCGAGGGTTTTGACTAGCTCGCCGAGTTCTTCGAGGAGGCAAATACCTTCATCTTCTTCACGGCGGTTGAAATTGAGGCGAACGAGCAGAGCGCGTTCCACCATTTCTGGCTTTTCTTTAACGTCGAACATAGTTGATGCGTAAGGGTTGCTAGTTATGGAAAAGATGCAATCTTAATCTGTCAATCTATCGCGTCAGATTGACAGAGAAATAGGAATTAAGAATGAAGGCAACCTCCGGTAAATATAAATGCTCTATTGGGGTGAACCAATAGAGCATCGAGGAAAATGCGCTGATGTTTAGCAGCTTTACGCCGGCTCACACATCAGCTCTTGGAGAAAAGACTCTTTTGCGGGCATGTTGTTGAGGACGTCGCGCATTTCTTGGAATCGGTCGTCTGGATGTGGTAGCATCATGCCTTGGATCCAAGTGGCAACCTCTTCAGGGATTTGCGGTCGGAGCTCATCAACGCGAGGGAAATCGTGTTGAAAATGACGGTCTTCGACTTCATCGAGTGGTAGGTCAGCGAGTGGGTGAGCACCAGCGAGCATGTAGTAGAAAATGTGACCGAGCATGTAGATGTCGGTGACGAAGACTGGGTCGAGACGTTCAAATAGTTCAGGAGCTAGGATCGCAGGGTCTGAGGGAAGGAAGTCTTTCGAGTAGCGACGATTGATTTTGGGGACCAATGCGGTGAGTCCGAGGTCAGACAAGATGTATTGGTTCCAATTCACTGTTTCAAGAGAGACAAGAAAGGAATTAGGAGTGAGAGCCCCGTGGACGATTCCCATTTCGTGGATAGTGTCCATTGTTTCCAATGCTTGGACTGCAAAGTTGTAAAACTCGTCCATCGGCATAGCACTGGGGTAATGCGTCAATAATGGTGAAGACTCGAAATAGTGCATTGACATGTAGGCGCCATCGTCATCGATGCCAGCCTCGTGGAGCTTCATGAAACCAGGGTAGTCAATGATCTTCCACTGGCGACCAATATCCTTGAAAAGGTAGTCCCAACCACGAGTAGATGTGTCGCCTTTTTCCGAAAAAAATCGGTGGAGGAGAACTTTTTGGTCGCGTTCGGTGTCGATGGCTTCGTAGATGCCACCAGTACCGTTCTTGCCGATTAGGCGTGAAATTTTAAATCTTTCGCTCATGGAGTTATTTGCAGATAGACTTCATTAATTAGCTGAATGGCTGAGCTTTGGCAACCAAGGAATGCTGTATTGCCTATTTTATGTTAATTAAACGACTGTAACTCTGTTAGTTGTGAAGTTTTTCACCTCTTTGAGGTGTGTGCAGGGATCAAAGGATCTGGTCAAATGCGGCGAGGCATTCGGCGATCGACCAATAGAGTGGCGTGTGCATGGAAGGGTAGTGGAAGGTGGAATCTTCGCACTTTTCTGAGTTGTAGCATTCGGAAATTTGGAATGCTGGGACAGGCATGATGGCCATGAATTTTTGGTCATTTGCGTCATCTTGTTGGATCGAGTGGGCATCGTTGCCGGTGATGAGGGAGAGGCCGAAAAGAAAATAGTGGGTTTGCTTCTCTTTGTAGCTGTCCTTTTGGTAACGTTGATAGAGTTGAGCGTAGACTGAGGAAAGCTGCCAGACGAAGTGGCTCCATTCGGCCTCGTGGCCAGCTGGGACGATCTCGCCTCGTTGGATGAATTGTTCAACGCCAGAGTTATCGCCTGAGGGGCTATTGTAGAGTTGGGTGAGCTTGTCGCTGACGGTATTGGTGTAGTAGCTCAGCCCTTGGTAGGGATCGTCTTGGTAGCGTTTGATGCCGTGGGTTGAGACGAGAGACTCAATGGATTCGAGAGTCGAAGCGATGAGTTCATCACGTTGCGATTCGGGGAGGTATTGGTCGAGCTCTAGCAGAAAAAAGTAGAGCAAGGAGGCGTCGGCTTCGCGGTATTGCGGAGCGTCTGATGCATAGCCAGGGGATTCATGTGGCAGTGACTTGCTGAGATGATCAATGCCTTGTTTGAAAAGCGCTTGCGCATCGGGGTGTCCGAATGAGTCTGAGTGGCGGACTTTGTTGAGTAGGGCGGTTTCCCAAGAGATGACTGAAGTGCGGACGGCTTCGATTTCTTCCCATGAACCACCATTCATGCACTCGGTGAAGTTGATTGCTTTGAGGAACGGGCAGATGAGTTTGAGGAAAGAGCATTGTTTGTCACTCAGTTCATTTGCTTTGATGAATCCTTTTTCGAGTGCTTCAAGGGTGCAGTAGGCGATGATTTGCCAGGCATCTTGTTTGTGCATCCATGGTTCATCGATTGCCGCATTGAGGTTAGTTTCAATGGTGAGAAAAATGTGTGGCCATTGGTGGGGGTCGGAGGCGTCTACCTTGCCCTCAATGATGTTATTGAAGCGTTTGAGCTGAGCTACTGATGAAATGATGGTGAGGGTAGAGAGCAATAGTTCTTTGCCTTGCTGAAACCATTCGAGTGGATAGCTTTGTTGGTCGTAGTCGAGATTGAGCAAGCGGCTAGCGATGAGGGCATTGTCGCGCACCCAGAAGTGCGTGCCCATTGGCCACATGTGGGTTTTGCTGGCACGATTGATGGTGAGCTGTCGGGATTCGCCATCGGTGTCTAACCAATCGATGGTTTCGACATTGAATTCGAAAGAGCCGCGTTTTTCTAGCAGGTTAAAGACAGGCTGGAAGGAATTGGACGATTTGACCGCCGCTGCGATTTCTGGGTTGTGGCAGTTAAACTGGCCGAGTGGCGAGGATGTTTGCTGTTGCACCTTATGGAACAGCTGTTGTTGCAGGGCTTGGTCTTTGGTGGACAAATCCATAGAATGTTAGGCGTGAAGCTTATTGCACCGGTAAGGGTGTTGGTGTTGGTGTTGGCACTGGCACGGGAGGACGGGCAGGAGCCTTCGGTGCGACAGGAGCAGGAAGCTTGAGCAGTCCAAGGCCATCGGCAGGCACTTGGAAACCAGCATTGCCCCATGCTAAATAACCTGCCCAGCCGTCAGTGATGAGTTTGCTGGTGCGGTTGAAGCGATCGTTACTGCCTAAAATGACAACAACAAGTTGGCGTGGCCTGAGGTGTTTTTTTCCATCGACCTCGAACACCAGAGGCTTTTTGTCGATAACGGTGATGAGGCATTGGCCAGCGGCAGCGGTGGTGCCAGTTTTGAGTCCTACGACGCCATTTTTACCGAGCAGCGTGTTGGTGTTTCTGAGGGTGAATGATTCGTTCTTTCCATTTGCACGAGTGACAGTGACTTTACGCATTTTTTGCTTCACCATGAAGGCTAGTCCGTCGTTGCGCATGGCAGACATCGCAAGTAATGCCATGTCGGTAGCAGTGGATGTGCCTTGTTTTGCGGCGGGGTCGAGTCCGTGTGGATTGACGAAGGTGGTGTTCTTCATCTTTAGCATCTTGGCGAGCTGGTTCATTTCACGCACAAAGCTTTCGATGGTGGGCGTGTTAGCACCGCGTTTTTGGTTGAGGTAGAAGCCGATGAAATTTGCAATACTGTGGGCTGAAACATTGTCAGAGGCTAGGAGGCTGGCGTAGAGCGCATCGCGGATGCTGAGTGAATCGCCCGGTTGTAACTTGAGTGGGTTTGAGCCATCGACGGTTGCTGCAGTCGGAGGAATGACTAACTTGGTGCCCAGCGATGTCTTGGTGACGGTAGCCCAATCGAGGGCGACTTTAGCGGTGGCGACTTTGGTTAAGCTTGCCACTGGGCGTTTCGTTTCCGTTTGGTTGGCGAAGAAGACCTTGCCTGAAACGGAGTCTAGAACGATGTAGCTTTCTTGAGCATTGGCTGAGCAAAAGAGGATCCCTACTGCTGTGGTAGAGGCTGCGATGATAGATCTGAAGTTCATGTTGTTGTGACGGTTTTGATTAAATTTTATTCATTGGCTGCACTGCCACGTTGGTTGGCGGAGCTTAGCTTAACTAAATTGTATTCACTTCTACGTTCTCGATGACGAAGTGTTTCATCTCAGCACATTTACGGCTGAGGTATCCGAGTCCGATGGTTTGGCCACCGTGCTGGCATTGGCTGGTGATGATGCCAGCAGGCTTAGCCTCCGGGTTTTCTGGATGAGGAATGGTGAATGGGACCTCTACTGGTTCGGAAAGCTGAAATGCGGTGAGCGAGCGGTTGACCTTACCTGAGGACTTTATACGGGATATCACTTCTTGTCCAATGTAGCAGCCCTTATTGTAGGAAACTGCGGTGGCTTCTAGCAAGGCTTCTGGCGGGAGAGTGGTTTCATCGAGCTCAGTTCCCCAGCGTGGCACCTTGTTTGAAATGCGGGTGGCTTCGAGATCTGCCAGTGCGAGTATTTCGCCCTTAGGTTTGATGAGGGTGTCGTAGCCAGCGACTCCGAATCGATTACAGGCCCATGTGCCTTCTGGTGCCTCATCTGCAATGATGTGGTAAAGCTTGGTGTGGTCTGAAATGTCGACGAGCTCGGCATCGTCAGCGATCAAATACATGTCGATACGTTGTAGCATGGCATCGCGGAGTTCAGCTGGGCAGTCGACCCAGTAGTTGTCTTCGGCTTTTCGGACAAAGCCGTCGCCTTGGAGCTTGCCCTTGGCGTTGGTGATGCAGGTGTAAACGGCTCTATTTGTCGTTGCTAATTTGACATCCTGAGTGATTTGGCCATTGAGATAGCGTTGGGCATCGGGTCCAGAGAGTTGAAAAACGGCACGGTCAGAAAGGTCGACAATCGTGCCGGCTGGAAGTTGGTTGTGGTTAGTGCTAGAGCTCATGATTAGGCTTGGGTATCAAATTGTTTATAGATGGCACAGTAGTCGAGCTTGCCATGGCCAGCGTCGGAGAGACTTTGCATTTGCTGTGAGGTGGTTGTGATTCCAGGGGCGGCGATTTGTTTTTGCTGAGCGAGCTGGAGTGCAAATTTGCTATCCTTGAGCATGTTGTCGAGGGAGAAGTGGGTGTCGTATTCTGCACCTGACATGGAAGGCATTTTCATGTTTGAGAGCACTGAACCACAGGCATTGCTTGATACTGCGGAGGTGAACAATGCGGGGTCGATCCCATGGGCGGAGGAAATGGCCATCGCTTCGGAAATCGCTTGGATGGTTGAGGCTGAAATCAGATTGGTGGTGATCTTCACGATGGTGGCATCGCCAACCTTCCCAAGGTGGTGGATTTCTTTTGAAGTGGCCTCGAGCAGTGAGCGGTGTTTCGCGATGAGGTCGACATTGCCACCTGCGTAGTAAACGAGGTTTCCGCCAGCTGAAGCGTCTTTGCTACCGGTGAATGGGCAATCGAGGTAGTCGACCCCACGTTGGGCACATTGATCGGCAAGCCAGAGGCAGGTGTCGAGGTCGATAGTAGAATGGTTGATGAGCGTTTTGGTGGAGTCGATCTGGCTTGCGATGGCCTCGAAGACATCGCGGCAGGCACCGCCGTCCTTTAGGTAAAGACAAAGGATGTCGGCATTGGCGGCATCGGTCGCTGAGTCCACTTGCTTAGGATGTTTACCCGCCGTGCGATTCCAGGTGGTGACTTCATATCCCGCCGAGATTAAGTTGTCGGCACAACGAGATCCAATGATCCCCATTCCAAAAACTGCAATTGACGGTAACGCACTCATGAGTGGAGTAAAAAACGGAAATGATACGAGGTCAATGGCAATGATGGTGAGAGAGGGGTGTTATTTCGGGTTTCTTAAGTAATTTCCTTGACGATCCTGACTGTGTTTAGTCATTTACTTGTAATAGTTTATTCGCACTAAGCAATGTGGGTCGCCATGCAGGTATCTTGTCGCATTGAAAAGCTGAATGTAGCCCATTAGCCATGAATCTTTCTCTACCTTTATCTCGTTTGATGAAGGCTGTTCTCGTTGGAGCAGTCGTTTTGTTTTCTTCCGCCAGCCTACATGCTGGAGCATTTAGCCGTGTGATCATCGATCCTGGTCACGGTGATCAGGACGTCGGAGGCAACCATGGATTGGTGTATGAGAAGCATTTGGCATTAGATACAGCCTTACGTTTGGAGTATTACCTTAAGAGAAAAGGAGTGAGCACGACGATGACGCGCAAGTCAGATGTGTTTATTTCCTTGGCAAAGCGTGCTTCGATTTCGAACCGCTATCGTAATTCTATTTTCGTATCTGTGCATTATAACTGGACATGGAAGCGTGATGTCAGCGGGGTGGAAACCTTTTATTATTCAGGTCGCAGTAAGCCACTGGCTCAATATGTGCAGTCTGGTGTGTTGAGAAAAGTTTCAGCAGTGGACCGCACGGCTAAGTATGGTAGCTACTATGTGCTACGTCATACCAAGAACCCAGCAGTTCTTGTAGAGTGCGGATTTGTCAGCAACTCACGTGAGCGTGCTCGCATGAAAAAAGGATCTTGGCGACAGAAGGTGGCTGAAGGGATTGGCAACGGTATTTTAAAATACCAAGCGGCACGTCGCTCAGGACGCGTGAGGTAGCTTTTGCATCCGAAGCATTTTTTCTGAATTTCTTTAACTGCAAAAAGGAGCTCGGTCTAGATACTCTATCGTTTTTGCGTCAATATTTATACTGTAAAGATGTGACTTCTACTTGCTACATGGCACTGCGTGGCCTATTAATGAGTTAAACTAATTGGTTAGAATCATGAGCAAGCAAACTGAAAATCAAGCGGCTGCAGCAGCTGCAATGCGAGAAGAATATGGTAGTCATTCGTTGAGACGCGAAGACTTAGAGGCTGATCCTATTGCTCAATTCGAGAAGTGGTTTGCGACGGCTCGAGAGCTTCAGTTGACGGAGTCGAATGCGATGAGTGTGTCGACTATTGGGTTAGATGGTTTCCCTGCATCACGGATGGTTTTACTGAAGTTCTTTAATAAGGACGGATTTGTGTTTTACACCAACTATGGCAGTGCTAAAGCAAAGGAGATCGATGTAAACCCGAAGGTGTCATTGCTTTTCCCATGGTTACAGCTAGAGCGTCAGGTGCGTATCGAGGGTGAAGTAGAAAAGGTGAGTGCGGCGGAGTCACTAAAGTATTTTGCTTCGCGTCCACGCGAGAGCCAAATCGGTGCGTGGGTGTCAGACCAATCCAATGTGGTTGATTCAAAGTCTCTACTGATGAATAAGTGGGAGGAAATCACTCAAAAATTTAAAGGAGGGGATGTGCCGATTCCATCGTTCTGGGGAGGCTATCGCGTGAAGGCGATACGTATCGAGTTCTGGCAAGGTGGTAAAGGACGTGTGCATGATCGTTTCCGCTATTCTCTGCAAGAAGCTGGCGGCTGGCAGATTGATCGTTTGGCACCGTAGCTTTGGTTGGCTTAGCCACTGTTTAAAATAAAAAGTGTTATCACTCTTTCGTGCTTTTTAGGACAGAATGATAGGCTGGTAAACGTACTGTGGGAATAATGAAATAGAAGAAAAGAGAGGCAATACGGGAACTAATTATTCTTTACAATGCTTGAAGTAGCGGCGGGTTTTGGATCACTTCGGACTTGCCATTTTTTGGGGAAGTTACATGGTTTCGGCATGGCGAAGAAATCTAGAAAGGCTCAGGAAATTATCATTGGTAAGGGACTGAGTGATCTGCCGTTTGGGGTGACTCAAGACGAAGTTGAGAAGCTTTTTGGTAAACCGGATAGTAAGAACGAGCTCGACCTTAAGGATGATGTTACGATGACTTGGGACTACTGGGAGATCGGGCTGTCGTTGGATTTTGATAAGTCCGATGATTTCACGCTGTCGAGCATGGAGGTATCGGACAAGCACGTGACGCTATTAGGTGAACGACTTATTGAGAAATCGGAGAGCGATGTGCGAGCGGCGATCGCTAAGCTCAAGCTTGGGACACCAACGGACGAAGACGGAGGGTTTGGCTTTGAAGATTTGGGGATCTACTTTTGGTTCGCCGGTGGATGTTTAGAGGAGATCCACTGGAGTAAGTTAGCGGAGTAGAGAAGTTAGGTAGGCGGGGATCTCCGAGCACTGCGGCTGTTGTTGATAGCTTATGGGTTTTGACCACAGAATGGATGGAATACTCAGAAAGCACAGAAATGGCTGGGATGGAATGAGGCATTGGATAGGTCGCCCTTTCAGGGCTTATACCAATTGAACAGTTATCTTAGCGTAATGATGATTTTTAACGTTGGGGTGAAATAGTCAGCGGAGCTGAGAGAGAAAGGACGTCGAATGATTGAATTCTAGCGGCGTTGTGCGTCAGTCACATAGCCCGCTATGCTCCTTCCTTGTGCCTTGCTACCATCCAAACATTCGACGTCATTCCGACAATCTAACTATTCAAATGGTATTAGGTTATTTTGATGTGTCTTCTACCCAAGGCGTTGCCGTTGGGCTATGAAAGTGCGTCCTTATAGGACTCTCTCTGACGGGGTCGGTGCAGGTCAGGGTTCTATATCCAAGATCAAGTAAACAGAAAGTGCCAGTCTTTTAATATCCCGTGTTTCCGCGGCCTTAATGCAGGGCGTAGGTGAGCTTGCGGCCGGTGGCGGTGTGGTCGACTTTGATCCAGTGGGTGCCTTCTGGCATGAGTTCTGGGAAGCGATCTGCCCATTCGATGACGAGGATGGCGTCGCGTTCGAGGTAGTCTTCCCAGCCGATAGAGAGGAGTTCGTGAGGGTCGTTGAGGCGGTAGAGGTCGGCGTGGATGAGGTTGGTGCCGGCGTATTCGTGGACTAGGCCGAAGGTAGGGCTGGTGACGGGGCCATCGTAGTTGAAGTGGCGTGCGATTCCCTGGGTGAGGTGAGTTTTTCCAGCACCGAGCTTGCCGATGAGAGCCAGCACGTCTCCTGAACGAAGGTGTTGGGCAATGGTTTTTCCAAACTCGATCATCGCTTCAGGCGAATCGATTTCTATTGGGAAAAGGTTGTCCAGCGACTGGCTCATCACGTTCAAAGCAAAGGGGATTATGGGCGTTGTTGCACGGATGTGATGTATTCACTGACCGCTTGCTTGGTGATGCCAGCTACGTCGGCACGCACGTTGGCGAAGGGTGGCACGAACCATGGGTAAGAGCCGACCACGTCAGAAATGACTGCGATTTCGCCGTCGCATGTGACTTCGCCACAGCCGATTCCAATGGTTGGGATATCGATAGCATCGGTCACTTGTTGGGCGACTTCTGGGATGACACTTTCGAGAACGATAGCGAAGCAACCGGCTTTTTGCAGGCTGAGGGCACCTTCGATGAGGTGATCGACTTCGGCGTTGGTTTTGCCCTTTTTCTTGTAGCCGCCTTCTTTTTTAACACGTTGTGGAAGCATGCCGAGGTGACCGAGAACTGGGATACTAGCTCCCACGATTGCACAGACTTTATCGTATTGCTTCACACCGCCTTCGAGCTTTACCGCGTCGGCTCCTGCTTTGCGGAGGCGCCGGGCGTTAGCGACAGCCATGTCGGCGTCATCGTATGAGTAGATCGGAAGGTCACCAACGACCATTGCATGTTCGACACCGCGAGCTACTGCTTCAGTGTGGTGCAGCATGTGCTCCATGGTCACGTGGGTGGTGTCAGGGTAGCCCATGACGACCATGCCGAGTGAGTCACCAACTAGAATGAGATCAGTTTCCACTTCGTCTAGGAGTCGGCCAGTGGCGTAATCGTAGGCGGTGAGGCAGCTGATTGGTTTGCCACCTTGAGCTACCTTGCGGTCGCGGATGGCTTGGGCTTTATTGAGTGCAGATTCCATGCTTTACCAAGTCGTTTGAAGTTGCCGGAGTGGCGGTTCGCTAGAGTCTAAACATTCCAATAAATCAAGAATAGTCAAGGTCTCGTTTGGGAGAATCCTATGTGGACAAATCTCTGAAAGCGGTTCGAGCACAAATCGGCGTTGTGCCATTCGTGGGTGTGGGAGTTCAAGAGCCTCGGTGTGAATGACAAGATCGTCGTAGTAGAGGATGTCGACATCAATGGGACGCGGCTCATTGAATTTGGTTTTCGGCAGTCGGCCCAGTTGGCGTTCGATCTCCTGAGTTTTTGCTAAAAGCTGTTCAGGTGTGCCCTCGTAGATGATTTCTACAGCAGTGTTGTAGAAGTCTGGCGAGTCGTCTGGGCAGTCGACTGGACAGCTTTGAAATAAGGGAGCGTAGAGCAACTTGGCATTACGCGGCTGGAGCTGCTCGAGAAATTCCCGTGCAGTTCTAAGATGAGCAAGCTTGTTGCCCATGTTTGAACCTAATGCAATTCCTACGCAGGCCATGATGTATCACATTATTGGAGACCGAGCACATCTTGCATGTCGTAGAGACCTGCAGGCTTGTCTTGGATCCAAACTGCAGCTTCGACTGCGCCCGAGGCGAAGGTCATGCGGCTTGATGCCTTGTGTGTGAGTTCAACGCGTTCACCTTCAGCAGCGAACATGACGGTGTGGTCGCCCACGACGTCACCACCACGCAGGGTGTGCATGCCGATTTCCTTGGATGGACGAGCTCCAATATTGCCGAAGCGGCCGTGTGCGATGTCATCTTCGTATGAGGTGTCGGTTTCCTCGTTGAGGATTTCAAGCAGTCTACGAGCGGTTCCAGAGGGAGCGTCGATCTTGTGACGGTGGTGCATTTCAGTCACTTCGATGTCGAAGCGGTCGTTGCCGAGGATAGCTGCAGCCTTACGGGTGAGCCAGAAAAGGGTGTTCACACCGATCGAGAAATTTGGGGCAAAAACGATAGGGAGAGTCTTTGATGCCTCCGTGATTTTTGCTCTTTCTTCGTCTGTGTGGCCAGTGGTTCCGATGATGAGTGGTGTGTTGGAAGCGATTGCGGCATCGATCACAGTGGTGGTGAAATGGTGCACGGTGAAGTCGATCGCAGCATCCACTTGAGCGAATGCAGCCGCAAGGTCTCCGCCTAGGTCGTGGGTGGCACCGAGTTCGGTCTTAGGGTTTTCTTCGGTGGCTTGGATGAGTGTTTGGCCCATGCGGCCAGAACTGCCAGTGATAAGAAGTTTAGTCATGGTCTACAGTAAAGTGATAATTAAATGAGCTGGTAGTCAGCGAGGCAAGAACGGAGAGTTTCGAGCTTTTCCCCTTCGAGTGGGATGAGCGGTAGGCGAATTTCCTCAGAACAAATTTGCATAAGTGCGGTCGCAGCTTTGATTGGGATTGGGTTGGTTTCGATGCCCATCAAGATGTTGAAGAGCGGATCGAAACGGTCGTGGATCGCTTGGGCTTGGTCGACTTCGCCAGCATTCATGTGACGCACGAGGTCAGACATCTGCTGAGGAATGATATTGGAAGCTACGGAAACGAGGCCAGTGGCACCACGCTTCATGAATTCGACAGTGAGTGGATCGTCACCAGAAAGGATTTGAAAATCCTCAGGCAAAGCAGCTTTGAGTAGGTCTACGCGATCTGGATCTCCGCCAGCCTCTTTGATGGCGATGATGTTATCACAGTCCGTAGCGAGGCGTGCTGCTGTTTCAGGTTCAATCGCGATGATGGAGCGGCCTGGCACAGAATAGAGCATGATAGGTAACTCAGTGGACTCAGAAATAGCACGAAAATGTTGGTAAAGCCCTTCTTGTGGCGGCTTATTGTAGTATGGAGTGACTTGCAGTGTGCCGTCGACGCCGAGCTTTTCAGCAGCTTCGGTGAGATGGATGGCCTCCGAGGTGGAATTCGCTCCAGTTCCAGCAACGACCTTGAGGCGGCCAGCGGCTGCGTCAACTGCGATACGGATGATTTCGAGGTGTTCGTCTTCGTCCACAGTTGGGGATTCTCCAGTAGTGCCGACCGGGACGATGCCTTCTACGCCGCCTGCTACTTGCATTTCAATATGCTTACGGAATGCCTGCTCGTCAATTTGACCATTTTTGAATGGAGTAGTGATCGCTGTGAATGTGCCTCGGAACATGCTCAGCGTTGTAGCTGTTCGGGGTTAACATGCAAGCCGATTATCAAGAAGCTAAGGCATGTGGGAAGCTTTGGGAATCAGTGGTGCTGAAGCTGTGCTTTTTGACGGGTGTCTATGAAACGGCATATGTATTCCAAAACCCTTCGTGGGCTGACATTCGGCAGGCGTGCAGGGTGCCGTTTTCTGGTTCCATGATGATGCATCCGTTGGTGCTGATTCCTTCACCGACATCGTGGCGGCAGATGGCTAAATGATCACCATTGTGATCTGATAGAATTGACTTTATGTCATCTGTCGAAAGGTTAGATTGGTCGAGCAGGTGATTGATACGTTGCTGACGGTGCTGGGTGGATTCGCCCATGTCTTCGGCATTGAGCATATTGATTTTTGGAGAAAGTGGGTGGTTGCAATGGCTGATGAAGCCTTTGGTGGCGGGGAGTAAGTCTGAGGTTGTGGCTGAGCATTCGAGGCCGTAGTAGTCACCTGAGGAATCGCCTATTAGATAGTAGTGGGCTCCGCAACGCTTGGCAGATTGGATTGTGGCAGCTGCTTCTTTGGCGGAGCTACAGGAAAGGGCCTTGTGAATGAGGTGGAGGTAGTGCACGCCGGGTTGGCTATCGGTGGTTTTGATGTTGTTGGTGCCGATAGCGACGCCTTCGCTGTTCATTCCAATCATTGATAGGCCGCCGGTGATGGTGAGGCTAATGGTTGATGGGCCTTGATTTGGTTGGCGCTTGACTAGGCATACGAAGGGCATGTTGGAGGTGAGAAGATCCCAGTTTTGAGCTAGAGTAAGGGATTTATTAGCGGTTCGATCACGAGGAAGAATGAATGAGGTGCAGCCATAACCATCTGGCAGGTCGCCCCAAGAAAGGTAATCACGGAAGTCAGTGAGCCCTTGGACGATGAATAACTGGGCGAGGGAGATATTTGCTCCATTGGCAATGCCCACAAGCTCTTGTTGGATCGTAGGGTCGAAATCATTCACCGCTTGTGCACATTGATGGGCTAACGCGAGGGCGGTGACTTCGTCATAACTGCGACCTCGTGCTGCGGCGTGCTTCAGGGCTGAGTTAAGACGAATCTGGAGTAGCCGTTGGATTTCGTCGCGTGATTGTTCACCAAATTGTTGGCCCATCTGCATAGGTGTGCCGTGGAGTTTGATTAGGGGGAGTTGTTCGATGGAGAATATAGACATGTGAGATTATCTAATGATATAGCGTGCATTATATAATTAATGGAGGTCGACTACAAGAATAATCAAGGTTGGAATTTGGTTCCAAATAGGGATTATCTATCAGTAGAGCGATTGGTTTTTACTATTTAACTTAGGCTGGTAATGAGCTATGCTGTGGGGTGATGAAAAGACTATTGGCTCAAACATTGATGGAGGACCCACGGGTGATGGAAGCAAAGCAACTACTGCTTGCTGCTTTGACAGATGTGAAAAATGAAATGAAAGGCGTGCAAGCACCGAGTGGTGAGTTGAAGGAGAGCTATGCAAATTGGATTGCTCGTGCGAATCAATCACGTGGAGGTAATATTTGGTATCCTTTTTTGGGCAGTGGTGTCGGCAATGGAGCGTTAGTGGAATTGGCCGACGGTAGCGTGAAGTATGACTTTATTTCAGGGATTGGAGTGCACTACTATGGGCACTCGCATGATGAAATGTTAGATTGTGGGGTGGATGCGGCATTAGCTGATACCATTCAGCAAGGGCATTTGCAGCAGAATACGGATTCGGTAGAGCTGATGGAGGAACTAGTGGCATTGGCTCAGAAAAATGGTGGTGATATGGCACATTGCTTCCTTTCTACCTCTGGAGCGATGGCGAATGAGAACGCATTGAAAATGATGTTTCAAAAAAATGCTCCGGCCACTCGGATGTTGAGTTTTTACAAATGCTTTTCGGGCCGGACCTTGGCTCTGGCTCAGTTGACCGATAAGGCTGCGTATCGGGTCGGTTTACCCAACGCGATGGCGGTGGACTATATTCCTTTCTATGATGCTGAGCGACCGCAGGAGTCGACCGCCGAAGCGTTAGGGGCATTGCGAGAGCATTTGGCTCGATTTCCAGGGCAATACGCCGGCATGTGTATGGAGTTGATCCAAGGTGAGGGAGGCTATAACATCGGTAGTGAAGCCTTCTTTAAAGCATTGATTGAGGTGCTGATAGAGCATGGAGTGGCGGTTTGGATTGATGAAGTGCAGACCTTTGGTAGACTCTCAGAGCCATTTGCTTTCCAATATTTTGGACTAGATGGATTAGTGGATGTGGTGACGATCGGCAAGATGAGCCAAATTTGTGCTACTTTATTTACTGATGCCTACCGAGCGAAGCCGGGATTGTTATCACAAACCTTCACTTCGTCAGGTCAAGCGATCAAGGCAGGCTTGCATACGGTGAGGGGACTAGCCCAAGGGGATTTGTTAGTTAAAAACATGCGAATGAATGCAGTGTGGACTGAGCGTATGGAGAAAATAGATCACGTGTCGGGTGGTTATGGGCTAGGTGCGATGTTTGCAATGACGGTGGGGGATGGATCGATTGAATTGGCGAAGAAGTTCAGTTCGCGCTTGTTTGAGAATGGCGTGATTACCTTTATTGCGGGCTCGGGTCCGACGCGGATACGTTGCTTGCCACCGATTGCTGCAATCGAGGAAGCTGATGTGCATGCGGTCTGTGATATCATTGAAGCAACGGTGAAGGAGGTGATGTCGTGAGCCTATACATTAATGGAGGATGGATCGAGGGTCGAGGCGAGAGGCTGGAGTCGACCAATCCCGCAAGTGGCGAGGTTCTGTGGTCGGGTGCTCAGGCGAATAGTGATGATGTGGCACTCGCTGTAGAGGCAGCGATGGCCGCTTTTCCAGCGTGGAAGAAGGCTGGTTGGCAGGTGAGGCTGTCGATTGCTGAGAAGTATAAGGGATTATTGGAGAGGGATAAGGAAGAACTAGCGTGGTTGATTGCCGATGAAACGGGCAAACCTTATTGGGAGGCATTGACTGAGGTGGCGGCATCGATCGGAAAGTTAGTGGTTTCGGTGGAAGCGTATGAGCAACGTAGTTATGAGCGGCATAAAGAAATGGCAGGAGGAGTGAGGTCTTCGACCTCGTTTCGTGCGATTGGTCCGATGGGCGTTTTTGGACCTTTTAACTTGCCTGTGCATTTGCCGAATGGACATATCATTCCGGCCTTGTTAGCGGGTAACACGGTGGTGCTGAAGCCGAGTGAACAAACTCCGGCGAGTTGTGAGAAAATGGTAAAGCTGTGGCATGAGGCTGGAATCCCTGCAGGGGTGGTCAATCTCGTTCAAGGTGCGAAAAATACAGGAGTGGCGATGGTAGAGGATGTTAGGCTGAAAGGAATTCTATTCACTGGCAGTTATCCGACGGGGCGAGCGATTCACAAAGCGATGGCAGGCCAGCCGGAACGCATGTTAGCACTGGAGATGGGTGGCAATAACCCACTGTTAGTTTGGGAGGTGGAGGATATCAAGGCCGCGGCTTATACGATTATCCAATCGGCTTTTATCACTTCTGGCCAACGTTGTGTTTGTGCGCGTCGTTTGATTATTAGTGATGGTGAGGAGGGTGATCGAGTGCTTGCTGAGTTGGTGAGGCAAACGCGATTGATTCGACTGGGTTTGCCGCGAGACAAGGAAGAACCATTCATGGGGCCGTTGATTTCATCGGCAGCAGCGGAGAAAGCACTGCATGGCCAAGTTCAGTTAGAAAAAGAGGGGGCAGAAGTTTTGCTGGGGATGCGACGCAGTGAAAGGTGTGCGGCATTGGTGAGTCCAGGAATTGTCGATGTGACAGCGATTGCTGATAGGGAAGATGAAGAAATATTTGCACCTTTGTTGCAAGTGGTGAGAGTTGCAGATTTTGAAGCAGCGATTATAGAGGCTGAGGCAACTGAGTATGGCCTAGCTGCAGGTTTGTTGTCGGACAAGGAAGAGCTTTTTGAGCAGCTGCTGGAGGAATGTTCTGCTGGGGTGGTGAACTGGAATCGTCAAATCACTGGAGCCGTAGGATCAGCTCCCTTTGGGGGTTCTGGTAAGAGTGGCAATTATAGGCCAGGAGCCTATCTAGCAGCGGATTATTGTGCCTATCCGATGGCGAGGTTGACGAGTCCGAGTCTGGCACTGCCTGAGA
>CAXMOB010000293.1:0-7025 GCA_964194815.1 Vicinamibacteria bacterium
CACGCCATCAAAGGGAGGATCAGCGAGTAGTTTCCAGTCATTTCAAAGATGATGATCAATGAGGTGAAAGGGCAACGGATGACAGAAGAAAACATCGAGCCCATGCCGAGAAGGACACAACCGCCGATCACTTTTTCGGACGCTGGAAAATCGGGAAGGTGAAACGCAATGTCATTGAGCCACACCATGCCGAAGCCTACAATAGAGCCCAGCATGCCGCCGAGGAATAGGGTGGGGGAGAAAAGACCACCACTACCGCCAGTGGCGTAGTTGAGAACCACCGCGATGAATTTAAAAACCAGTAGCAGGCTGATGATTTGGACAGATAGCTTAGCTTCGAATGCTAATTCTAAACTTTCATAACCAATACTAAAGATACTGTGTTGGGCATTTCCATTTTCCATGATGCCAGTGAGGTAGAATGCACCTAGACCAAGAATACCACAACTGAGACCACCAATTGCTGGGTTAAGCCATTTGAGGCAAGTCGTTCTATTATTGAAAAATCCACGGAGCTTGAGGACCGATTGCACAAAGCAATGGCCGAGTAAGCCTGATACGAAGCCAAGAGGGATGGCAACGAGCATCCAACTCGATGTTTCATAATGACCTGCGAGGTGGGAAGAGAGAATGGGGTCCTCGCCGAGCAGAGTTCTACTCACTGCAGCAGCTGTGACCACCGCGATAACGATGCCGCCGAGTGACTTCATGGAGAAGTTATCGAGCAATTCTTCGAACACGAAGGTGATCGCAGAGAGCGGGGCATTGAAAGCTGCTGCTATACCAGCTGCCATGCCAACTGGGGTGACTGATTGGATGCGTGCTGGGTCTTTGAAGAATATCCTTCCTAGCTTAGATGAAATCGCGGTAGCTAGGTGAATGGTAGGACCTTCTCGACCTAGACTATTACCAAGTCCACAATAAATGGTGGTGAGAACGAATCGCCAGAAGCCGGTGCTAGCAGCGATTTTGCCGCCATTATTGAAATAGGCTGCTTTGGTTTGTGGAATACCTGAGCCAATGGCACCTGGGGCAAATTTGTATCCTATAAATCCTACGATGAGTCCAGCAACAGTTGGTGCCATCAGCATCACAATGATGAAGTGCATTGGGGGCATTCCCTGTGACCACTGCCAAAGCGAGTGGAATAGATAGTGAATAGACCAATGCAGTAATACGGCCGAGACTCCACAACACAGTCCACATAGAATACACAGGATGAGAAATCTCTGGTTATCATTGAATCGCTGTTTGAGTAGGCCGCGAAGACCTTGGCGTAGATGTGCTGATGAAAGTTCCACAAGTGCGGTTGAGTGACCGTTGAGCTCTCTGTAGCAACTTTTTATTCGATTGAAAGACTATTCCGGTATGATAGCTGATTCGTTTTACGACTTAAGCCAAGAAATTATTTGACCAAACTATCTGCTATGATAAGCTGATTAAGTTAGGGGAATACCTAGCATCATACCAAAAAATACAGTTATGCAAAAAATGACAATCAAATTACAGGAAGCCCTCCAGTCGGCACAGCGTCTCGCGATGCAGTCGTCTCATCCTGAGTTGAAGGGCAACCACGTTCTCTATGAATTACTCCAGCAGCATGGGGGAATTGTAGTGCCTTTATTGGAGCATGCTCAAGTCGACATCTCCAAGATTAAAGCCAAGGTAGTATTAGCCTTGGACAAAGAAACCAAGGTTTCTGGAGCATCCAGTCAGCCATCGATTAGCTATGGATTGCAGTCGACCTTGAATGAGGCTGAGGAAATTATGAATAAAATGGGAGACGAGTTTCTCTCAGTGGAGCATTTTTTACTGGGCTCATTGAAGTCGAAGTCACCCTGTGGCAAACTCTTAGAAGAAGTCGGTGTGACCAAAGATTCTTTGGAAGCTGCCTTGAAGGATATTCGTGGAAGTCAGAAAGTCACAGATGAGGACCCTGAGGGTAAATATCAAACATTAGAAAAGTATGGTACGGATCTCACCGCCAGAGCGCGTGCTGGTAAGATTGACCCAGTGATTGGCCGCGACGACGAGATTCGCCGCATCATGCAGGTGCTATCACGTCGCACCAAGAATAACCCGGTGCTCATCGGCGAGCCTGGTGTTGGTAAAACCGCGATTGTGGAAGGCCTAGCTCGCCGCATTGTCAGTGGTGATGTGCCAGAATCGATGAAGGGAAAACGATTAATTTCGATGGATCTTGGAGGCATGATTGCTGGAGCAAAGTTTCGCGGTGAATTTGAGGAACGCCTCAAAGCATTTCTAAAGGAAGTCACCGAGGCTGAGGGGCAGATCCTTCTGTTTATCGATGAGTTACACACGATTGTAGGAGCTGGTGCTTCTGAAGGAGCTGTTGATGCGTCAAATATACTCAAGCCTCAATTGGCCCGAGGAGAGCTTCACACCATTGGTGCAACCACCTTGGATGAGTATCGAAAGTATATTGAAAAGGATGCCGCATTAGAACGTCGTTTTCAGCCTGTGAACGTAGGGGAGCCGACGCCGGAAGACACGATTGCAATTTTGCGTGGATTGAAAGAACGCTATGAGGTTCACCATGGTGTGCGCATCACAGATTCTGCCTTGGTTGCTGCAGCGACGCTTTCAGATCGCTATATCACCGATCGATTTTTACCAGACAAGGCAGTGGATTTAATGGATGAAGCGGCCTCGCGTTTAAAGATCGAACTCGACTCGATGCCCACTGAGATTGATAAAATCCAACGTCAAGTGATGCAACTTGAGATGGAACGCCAAGCTTTAGCAAAGGAAAAGGATAAAGCCAGTGCTGAGCGTCTAGAGAAAGTGCTAGAAGAAATGGCCAACTTGAAGGAACAATCGTCAGGCTTGATGGCACAGTGGAGGCGTGAAAAAGACATCATCGATGTGGTGCGTGAAAACCAGGAAAAGTTAGAACAACTTAAGAACGACGCCGAGAAAGCTCAGCGAATCGGTGACCTTGGAAGGGCATCACAAATCACTTATGGAGAAATTCCTGACGCTCAAGAAGCACTGGATGCTGCTCATGATGAGTTGACTAATCTTCAGTCAGGTGAACGCATTCTTAAAGAAGAGGTGTCAGAAGTTGATATTGCGACAGTGGTTGCCAGCTGGACTGGTATCCCTGTGGATCGACTCCAAGAAGGCGAGCGCTCTAAGCTGGTCAAAATGGAGGGACGTCTAGGTGAACGTGTTATTGGTCAGCATCAGGCGATCGTAGCAGTGTCAAATGCGGTACGTAGAGCGCGTGCTGGACTGCAGGACGAGGATAGACCGATTGGTTCTTTCTTATTCCTAGGCCCAACAGGGGTAGGAAAAACTGAATTATCTAAAGCCTTGGCTGAGTTCTTGTTTGATGATGAGAACGCTATGGTGCGACTCGATATGTCAGAATACATGGAAAAGCATTCGGTCTCACGATTGATCGGAGCACCTCCTGGCTACGTTGGTTATGATGAAGGCGGTCAGTTGTCTGAACATGTTAGACGTAAGCCATATTCTGTCGTCTTATTTGATGAAGTTGAAAAAGCTCATCCAGATGTATTTAACGTGCTGCTACAAGTCTTAGATGACGGACGTATCACTGACGGACAAGGACGCACAGTTGACTTTCGTAACACCGTGTTGATCATGACCTCTAACATTGGAAGTCAATTCATCATGGGTGAGTCAAATGCAGAGCAACGTGAAGCATTAGTGAATGAAGCACTGAAGTCGCATTTCCGCCCAGAGTTCCTCAACCGTATCGATGAAACGATTATCTTTGATCGTCTTGATAAGGAGGAATTAACTAAGATCATTAGACTCCAATTGGATAGGGTAGTAGAGCGTTTGAGAAAGCAAGGTTTACGTATTGAGCTCACCGATGAGGTCGTAGCCTTCCTCGCCGATCGTGGCTATGACCCAGTGTATGGAGCCCGGCCATTGAAACGTGCGATACAGCGTTACTTGCTTGATCCACTCAGCTTGGCGGTATTAGAAGGGAAGTATGTCGACGGGGATGTGATCAAGACCTCGCTAGAGGGAGACCTCATCGAGTTTGCCTAAGAACTAAGATCGAGAATGTTATATAAATAAAAATGGCCACCTCTAGTGAGGTAGCCATTTGTATTAAATTTTAAGCTGAGTTAATGCTTTGCACCACCTCAGAGAATGAAGAACTGAGTAGCTTACTTAGGGCCGTTAGGATCAATGTTACCGCCGCCAGCTTCTGCTTTGTACTTCTCCATAAATGGCTTCATTTTTTCTTCCGGGTAGTATTCCTCAAGAGTTTTGCCCATAGTTTCCATCTGACCACCCATCTTGCCCATTGCTCCTTGAATGATCTTTCCGACTTCAGCATTTTCTGGCTGCATCATCATCGCCATCATGCCCTGCATCGCACCTTGAACCTTAGCTTCCATTGTGAATGCCTTAATTGCGAACTGTTCGAGCTCAGCGTCAGTTGGCTTCGGGAATGTCTTAAGTTTAGTGACAAGACTTGTGAGATTCTTTGTCTTAGCGTCGACAGATGTAGCAAATTTGTTTGCTGTTGCAAGGTCTGTTACTTTACCAAGTTCATTGAAGATCGAGATCATTTCATCAAGGATAATTGAGGAAACATCATTAGCTGACTTGAATTCTTTTTGAGCTGCAGCTGGTGCAACTGCTGCTTCAGGAGCAGCAACTACTAGTGGTGACACCAATAGAGCTCCGATAGCTGTGAGTGTAATAGTTTTCATAACGTGGAAACGTTACGCTAAATGCGTCGAGCAGCAAGAAAATTTAATGGGTCGACCTAGCTAAACGAACTCTAAGTGGTATAAGATCGTTACCATAGCATGATTGTGTAGGCCATACGGTGCATCAAAAATAAGAGCATTTAGGGTGCACTCCTTGTTAAAACAAGGCGTCGCGAAGACTTAGGCTCCCGCAGAGTGCGCAATACATGCAACTGGTATAAGTTAGCTCAGTTGAAGGACATCGAATGGAAGATTCATTGTGACTTGGGGTTGACCCAGATCACCGCATTGATTATCACCAGTGCGTGAGGATATTAAAAGATCTAGAAGCTGAGCTTAAAGAGCAGGTAGTCGCACTTTGTGAGAAAGCGGTTGAGCAGGCAGATATCGAACGGTATGAAGCCTCAAACCGCACCTTTAGGAAGATTCTGGAATTGTTACCAGAGCCTAAAAATGAATGGAAAGCCTATACTTGGATGCAGGCGTCGGTGGCGGATAATTGCTACGAGCTTAAAGATTACACTGTAGCACTAGCATTGTTGGATGAAGTGATTGAACTAGACGAGCAATACCAAGAAAACGGTTTTGTGCGTATGCGCCGTGGCCAATGCCAATGCGAAGTTCATGGTGATGAAAACGGAGTTGATGAATTGAAGCTCGCCCATTCGCTCGGTGGCGATGAAATTTTCGATGATGAGTATGCCAAATATAAAAAGCTAGCGACTCAGCCATGATTGCCGAAATGCTAACACGGGTGCCGGGACCGGAGTCGATGAAGATCGATCCTAGCCGCATCATTTTTACCGAAAAGCTGGAAGGCACGAATGTATGGGATCTCGATGGAAATCGATTTCTCGACATGACCAGTGGTGGAGGATTGTTACCGTTTGGGTCAGTGGATGAAGGATTGGTCGAACTGAGAGAGCTCGACTGGGAGTTCGACGGCTACCACGGCTATCATCTAGTAGCTGATTATTTAGCGAACTTGCGCGTTTTACAGATAGGTGCAGGTATTGCCTGTGCTTTTGCTCCAATTGTGGAGAAGGAAGGGGTCGATCTATTTGAATTAGTGGATACGGATCCTGGAGAATTTGATATTGTTGTGGTAAAAGCTGAGTTCCTCGATGACGTGTCATTGTCACGCGTCGCTAGCTGGTGCCAGCAACATGGCTTACGCTGGTTGGTAGACGAAAGAGATTTTGGCCTATTCCGTTGTGGTAAACCTTTTGCCAGTGCGTCACATAATCCAGATGTGATTCTAACTTCATTGGCTGGCCAAGGAATGCAGTCGACCGATCTTCTGTTTAGCCGAATAAAGCAAGATTTAGCATCTGCTGACTTAGTAATGATCGCAAAGAACTACGCTGATAGTGATTTGATGCGGACGATTAATTTGCAGTCCTTAGAGTTATCAGGCTTATTCCACGATTGTATGGAGGGGAAAACGATCGGCTGCGTTGGAGCCTTTCACTTTATTGAACTAGCCAGTGTTGAGGAGGTCGAACGCGTGTGCGTAGGACTTTTACAACGTGGTATTATTGTGGCGACAATGGGAGTGAAAGTCGTTTTTCTGCCATCTTTGTACCTAGCCCTAGGCGAAATTATTTTTGCAGTGAATCACATTCGCTTAGTCATCGATGACATTAACGAAGCCTCACTCCCGTGGATGAACGATAATTTAAGGAATTAGGCCCGTACCGTGGTAGCCCTCTTTAGCCTCAACGAGGCGAGCTTTCCTCAGCCTAGGGCACCGCCCTAGGAATACATAGCCTCCAAAAACCGAGCCCTGAATGGGCGGACTAACACCCCTCCTTGGGAGCGTGGAGCCCCAGCACCGCATTGCATAGAACCGAGCCACTGAAAACTGTCTGACTGAACTCTGAACACTCCCTGCGGGACACCCGCAGGGCTCATCTATCCCGCGGGCTGCTCACTCCTAGTCCGTTGGCTCCAGTGGCAACATGGGTGTAGATCTCGGTGGTCTTTACATCACGGTGCCCAAGCAGTCTTTGAATAGTTCTTAAATCGGTCCCTGCCTCTAAGAGATGCGTTGCGAAACTATGCCGCAGGCTATGGGATGTAGCATCTTTATGGATCTCAGCTGCATTACGTGCTCGTTTTATCGCTTTGGCGTAGACCTGATCGTTGAGGTGGTGTCGACGAATCACTTTAGCCTCGGGGTCGACAGATCGGTCTTTGGCGGGAAATAGCCAAAACCATTCATAACTTTCCGCCGCCTTCGGCATCTTGCGTGCAAGCGCGTTAGGCATATGCGTGCCCGCTATCCCCTCGCTGCGATCTTCC
>CAXMOB010000294.1:0-6201 GCA_964194815.1 Vicinamibacteria bacterium
TAAAAACCACTGAGGGTCGATGGAGGCGAGTAGAGATATCATGTTACACGTCTGCTGTGGTTGTAGGAGCATCGATCCATTTGTCGTGCTCTTTGATGAGGTCGGTGAGGCGTGTTACAGCTTCACTTTCGGGAATGTTAAATTTGACTGCGGTTTTGCCAACATAGAGATTGATCTTACCTGGGGCACCACCGACGTATCCGAAGTCGGCATCTGCCATTTCTCCAGGTCCATTGACGATGCAGCCCATGATGGCGATACGCACCCCTTTGAGGTGGCCTGTGGCCGAGCGGATCTTTTGGGTTGCCTCTTGGAGATTAAATAGCGTGCGACCACAACTTGGGCAGGCGACGTAGTCGGTTTTAAAAATACGAGCACCAGATGCCTGTAAGACATTATAGGAAAGACGCAGGCTTTGGCCTGCTGCGTGTTCGCCTTGCACGAGGATGGCATCGCCTACGCCGTCGCAGATAAGTGATCCGATATTTCTGGCTGCTGTGAGTAAGGTGTCTTGGAAATCCTTACTGGCGTCGGTGGACGCGGTGAAGGTGTCCTTGAGGAGAATAGGGTGTCGGCTATCGGCTTTACAGGCTAGTAAGCGGAAGGCGTGGATGACTTCCATCGAGCAGCTGTCTGCCACAGTGACTAGTTGAGCCTTTGTCCGCTGGTTGAGTTGTGCGATCGCAGCGTCATCTGTCGGGTCAATTTCAACGACACCAGATTTTTCTAGCACAAGCTCAGGAGTGAAGTCTCCTAGCTTATCGATCTTGTGTACGAGAGCATCCCATTTTGATTGGGTGGTGAGAACTGCGGGAACGGCGTTACCCCCTAACTTGAGAGAATCGAATATGAGGCTTTCTGCTTGGCGACGTTGGTAGCTGAAGGGATCGTAGGGGAGCACCACTTCGGGCGTAGCATGTTGTGACTCCGTTTGCATTGCCTGATCGATGCTTTTTACCAATGCCTTGGCGACAGGGATCTCATGAATAGCATCTTCTGTGAGCGAGACCCTGATAGTATCACCGACACCATCAGAAAGGAGAGAACCGATACCGATAGCAGATTTAATGCGGCCATCTTCTCCGTCGCCAGCTTCGGTGACACCAAGGTGGATAGGATAGTTCCAATCGCCACCAAGTTGGTAGAGGCGTGCGACGAGTAAGCGGTAGGCTTCGATCATCACCTTCGGGTTGGATGCCTTCATCGAGAAGACGAAATTATGGTAGTTGCTTTCGCGAGCGATGCGGGCAAATTCTAGGGCTGACTCTACCATACCGAGTGGTGTGTCGCCATAGCGGTTCATGATACGATCTGACAGGGAACCATGATTGGTGCCGATGCGCATGGCACGTTGATTGCTGATGCAAAGGTCGAGTAGTGGGGTAAATTGCTCACGGATACGGAGAAGTTCGTTCTCGTATTGGTCGTCGGTGTATTCGCGGATTTCGAACTTCTTTTTGTCGACGTAGTTGCCTGGGTTGACGCGCACTTTTTCGACCCATTTAGCGGCTTCGAGAGCGGCATCTGGTTTGAAGTGAATGTCTGCCACGAGTGGCACATTACATCCAGCAGCACGCACACCATTGCGGATGTTTTCTAGGTTTTGCGCATACTTTTTTGTCTGAGCGGTCAGGCGAACGATTTCACAATCGGCATTTGCTAGTTGTAGGATTTCTTGGACACAGGCATCGGTATCACGCGTGTCAGAGGTGATCATCGATTGGATACGGATCGGGTTTCCTCCACCAATGCCAACATGTCCCACCATCACCTCGCGGGATTCACGGCGGGCATAGGAAAAGAGGTCAGGACAGTAGCTAAGATCGTCAGTGCTCATCGTTGAAAAGATCTATAGAGCCGATTTTGAGAAAGTAAAGGAAGTTGAAGGAGCTAGTGAAGTCTCTAATGCTTAGCAAAACGGTGATGTGGAGACCTGTCTCGGATCAGTTAAGGATAGTGACTTAAAGATCACTGTCAGCATGTATAATCAAAACGCAGACTTAATTTACTTAGCTGAGCGAGAGAGGGCAGCTTTATACTTGAGGATACCCTCAGTGATCCCTTTGGCCAAGTTGTCTTGGTAAGTACTGGTGTGGATCTTGCGGCCTTCTTCTGCATTACTCATAAAACCACCTTCAACGAGGATAGCTGGGTGCTGAATACTGGTGAGCACACTGTAGCGGGCGCGTTTGATGCCGCGATCTGCTACTTTTAAGCGCATCATAGAGCTGCCGTGAATAGCGGTGGCAAGAGCGATGTTTTGAGAATCTTGATGGTTGCCACGAAGCACACGGTTATCACTAGCTTTGACTCCACGTCCGTGGTGAGCGACTCCTTGTGGGGAAAGTGTAAAGGTTTCTAATCCCTTAGCTTTACCTGCACCACCTGCATTGAAGTGGATGGATACGAAAATCGCATTTTTGTGACGATTGGCTAGCTTGACGCGTTCGGTCAGGCTGAGGAAGGTATCGTTGCTGCGTGTCATGACAACATTGAAACCACGTTGTTGAAGGTAGCTACGGACACGGAGTGCGACTTTTAGGTTGTAGCCAGCTTCAGTTCCTAATTTGTTGACTGCACCAGGATCCTTACCGCCGTGGCCGGGGTCGATGACGACAGTTTTGAATAGCGCTTTGTCGCGGATGTAGTTAGGACGCAATACCGGATCAATAAGTTTGATCAGGTCGGTCTGAGAGATGAGGGTTTTACCATTCATCAGAGCAATTGGCTTGCTCAAGATGAATTTCACGCCATTCATGATGCATTCGTGGCTATTCACTGCGAATTGGATTTTTACAGCCGGATTCTCTAAGGTCACCTTATTGCCAGAAACTGACATAGTGGAGAATCTGTAAAATTCCTTCACATTTTTCAAGGTCACATATTTGCTCTTATTGTATGTGTGTTGGTCCCACCCATTGGCCGATGCCTCGGTTGAGAGTGTGACGACAAGCAATAGAACTGCTGCGATGATGTGATGAATGCGTTGCATGGATGTAACGTGATGTGGCTGTCCTTTCAATGTGTGTGTAGTATCGAAGACAGGATCAATTAGTTAATTAACTAATGCAAAGTGCTTTGGCAACGACAAAAGTGCGTAGTTAGCGTGCTAAATACGCGGAGATCATGAGGGAGTCGACTAAGTGAGGGCTGATCAGCTTTAAATAATGCTAGCAAAGCTAGGTTAATGAAACCATCGGATTGGTGCTCTTTTAAATTTGCCTTTGAGGGGGATCACGCAGAATGATTTATCGATATGAAAAAATTACTTCTACTTTTATTACTAGTTTCCTTATGTTCTAGTGCCTTTTCTGCAGATGTTGTCACAAGGGATAATGCGAGACACGAAATGGTGAATGGGAAGATTGAGAAGCAAGCGAGGTATGATATTTTGATGCCCGGTGATTCGATCACACACTTGCTCGATGAACCAAAGCACTTGAATCCTAAGTGGATTGGGCAGAGTGGTAAGAATTTCGAGTATTATACCAAGCAACTGAAAGCAAAGACGATTTAAAATTACCTTACAGCTGCTTCGCCACTGTTGCCATGACTGCTTTTTGGGCGTGCAGGCGGTTTTCGGCTTGTTGAAAAATGGTGTCAGAATGGGCTTCGAGGACAGCTTCTGTGATTTCTTTTTCACGGTAGGCCGGAAGGCAATGGAGCACGATGTGGTCTTCGTTAGCGTGGCTGAGAAGGGAGTCGTTGACTTGGTAAGCACCGAAGAGTGCCTCTTTTTCAGCTTGGCCTTCTTGGCCCATGGAGAGCCAGACATCGGTGTTGATGACATCGGCTCCTGTGCAGGCAGCGATGGCATCATCAGTGAGTGTGACATTGGCTGCATCGAGGCGAGCCATAAAATCTGCAGGTGGTTGGCATTCTGTAGGTGAGGCAATGACGAGTTCGAAGCCAAGGTATTTGGCTGCCCACATCCATGAACGTGACATGTTGTTGTCACCGTCGCCAATGAAGACGACTTTCTTGTCGTTCCAAGTGCCGAGTTTTTCTTTGATGGTGAGAAGGTCAGCCAAAATTTGGCATGGGTGTTCTTCGTCAGTGAGGGCATTGATCGTTGGGATATTACCAAATTTTGAGAAGTCGACCACATCTTGTTGAGCAAAGGTGCGGATAATGCAGCCGTGGACCATGCGTCCGAGCACACGAGCAGTGTCCCTGATTGGCTCACCACGGCCGAGGTGAATATCATTTGATGATAGAAACATGACAGACCCACCGAGTTCGCGGACACCAACTTCGAAAGAAACACGTGTGCGTGTTGAGGACTTAGCGAAGATCATCGCCCAAGTTTGTCCTTTGAGAGGTAAATCTTGGTGATGACCGCGTTCAGCCTTGAGCTTGGTGGCTAGATCCACAAGGGCATTGAGTCTATCGGCATTAAGTTCTTCGATTGAAAGTAGGTGATTCATGTTATTGAAAAGAATTGAGAGGAAATCTTTACGGTGTCTTCTCAATGGGTTCAAGCGAATATTCAGTTCGCAATGGATTATCTTAGTGGGCGGAGGGATTTAGTCTTTGGGATGACTTGCCTGACTGCGCTATTCACTAGGGCACTCTGATTGATATGGACACTCTCACCACGCAGGCAATTAGTGATACTTTCTAGAGCTTCTTGTGCGAGAATTTGTGGTAGGGCTTTTCAAGTGAGCTGATGGCAGGATTGGCTCATCTCAAAAATGCGTATTTAGTTATGTTTTGGTTTGTATTCGGTTCAGCTCCAGTGGCATTCATTTGCATGGATACTGGTGAAGATAAGGACGATGATATCTCAAATTTAGTTGGCCGTGTTGTTTGTGAGCCAATGCTGCAAGCTCAAGCTGAGTGGTTAGAAAAAGTAATTGAACAAGCTGAGATTGGAAATGCACCTTATAAAGCGGTGTTCTGTCACATTCCACTAAGGGGTGACAACGAAACAGTGAAGCATAGCTATGCTCACCACAGTCAACATAGCCGAGAATTTGTGAGATGAGCTTAAGTTGAAGCCTCTAGGCTAATTCTTAGCTTTTTCTTTTACTGCAACTTGGCGTTGAGAGCCTAAGCCATCGATTCCAAATTCAACGACGTCGCCATCACGGAGAAAGCGTGGTGGTGATTGACCAAGGCCCACGCCAGATGGCGTCCCTGTAGAAATAACATCGCCAGGAAGCAAGGTGGTGAAGCGGCTGAGGTAGGAAATAATATAGGGAAGGTCGAATAGAAATTGGTTGGTGTTTCCATCTTGCATGGTTTCACCGTTGAGCTTTAACCAAATTGACAGTTGGTGTGGATCGTTGATTTCGTCAGGTGTTGCGAGATATGGACCGAACGGAGCAAAGGTGTCGGAAGATTTACCTTTCACCCACTGTCCTCCTAATTCTTTTTGCCAATGACGTTCCGAATAGTCGTTCATCACCCCAAAGCCAGCGATGTAATCGAGTGCACTTTCTGCAGATACATTTTTTGCATGTGTTTTGATGACTATAGCGAGTTCAACTTCCCAGTCAGTGTGATCAGAGTCAGCCGGAATGATGATATTACCGTTTGGTGCTGACCAGGATGCTGTCGACTTATTGAAAAGAACTGGTTCTTCAGGAAGGTCAGCTTCTTTTCCTTCGCGTAAAAACTCTTTGACGTGGTCTGCATAGTTGAGCCCAATACAATGAATGTTTGGTGGGCGTTCGACAGCTGGGGCGAGGGTTACCGACTCGAACGGGATAACATCTAGATTGTGTTGTGACTCTAGCCACTCACGGAGACGTGCGATGCCATCACTTTCAAAAAATTGGCTATTCCAGTCCTCTCCAAAGTGACTAACATCATTGAGTTGTTCGTCTTTGGTTAATACGCCCTGACAAATACCAGCCTCTTTATAAAATCTCACAAGTTTCATACGCGTTACTTTTACTCTTTTCTTATCGGTTGGGTAAACGAAAAAAGGAACCTCTTGATTTCTCAAGAGGTTCCTTTTTGTTAAATTGTAATCTGCTTAAGATTATTTCTTCTTCTTTTTAGCAGCAGGCTTCTTAGCAGCAGGCTTTTTAGCAGCAGGCTTCTTAGCAGCAGGCTTCTTTTTGATAACCTTCTTGGCTACTTTTTTAGCAGGCTTCTTTTTGATAACCTTCTTGGCTACTTTTTAGCAGGCTTCTTTTTGACAACCTTCTTGGCTACTTTTTTAGCAGGCTTCTTTTTGATAACCTTCTTGGC
>CAXMOB010000295.1:0-6926 GCA_964194815.1 Vicinamibacteria bacterium
AAAATTGCAGCTAAACCGGTGTGTTGTTTGTGGAAGTTACAACGGAAACGAGTGTCTTTGTTCATTTCGTATGCGAAGTCACAGTCGCCGCCGCCGTCAGGGGCGTCTTCCATGAAGTCGGGCCATAGACGATCGGGGCAAATTTCGTGGAGGACGCGCTCCATTTCATCTGCGGTAAGCTCGGCGCTCCCTTCGATTTCGTGGACGCCGCCGTGAACACGTAGTTTCGGTTTGCGACCTTGTTGTAAGTGGAGATCGGATCCTCCCTCATCGATGAGCGATTGGAAATATTTGTCAATTTCAGCCATGTTGGTATAGAATTGTTAAGTAAGTTTTTAAAGTGTGATTTAGGCGAACTGTTTTGGATCAACCCCATGAGAAGCAAGAAAAGTTTTCATGGTGGCTTTGTCTTCACAGCGACGGTAACAATCTACGTCAAAAATTGTGCCATCGATATAGTGTTGCTGAAGGTTGTCGTCCATGGTGACCATGCCGACGTTTTTACCTGTCTGCATGACGCCTGGTAGCATGAAGGTTTTACCATCTCGGATACACGCACCCACCGCTGGGTTATTAACGAGCATCTCCATTGCCATGACTCGGCCTTTTCCGGATTTGTGTGGTAAAAGCTGCTGACAGATAATTCCTCGGAGCGACTCTGATACCATGATTCGGATCTGTTCTCGTTGGTCGAGTGGGAATACGTCAAGAATACGGTCCAGTGTTCGTGGAGCTGAACTGGTGTGTAGAGTTCCCATTACTAAGTGGCCTGTTTCTGCTGCAGTCAGTCCGAGTGAAATGGTGTCTAATGCACGCATCTCACCAACAAGGATAATGTCGGGGTCTTGACGAAGGGCACCGCGAAGAGCTCTTGGAAATGATTCCGTGTGGAGGTGCACTTCTCGCTGAGTTACGTGGCAGCCGATTGGATCGAACACGAACTCAATCGGATCTTCCATGGTGAGAATGTGGTCGTCACGATCCTTATTAATGAAGTCCATGATAGCTGACATGGTCGTCGATTTGCCTGAACCCACTGCTCCTGTAATAAGGATGAGGCCGTTTTGGTAACGAGCCATTGGTTTGATGTATTTGATCGGAAGGTTAATCTCCTCCATTGTGCGAATCTGGGCATTAATAATCCGCATGACAATTTCTAGACCAAGGCGTTGACGTACTACTGAGGCACGGAATCGTGCAAAATCAGTGGCGTGAGCGTAGTCGGCGTCTCCAGTCTTTTCAAGGTCAGCCCATTCGCGTGGTCCTAGAAATTGTTCACAGAGAATCTTTACTTGCTCGCCAGTGAGGCGGTCAGAGTTTGGGTAGATGGGTTCGAGTCGACCATAACGACGCCACATTGGCAAGGAGCCAGTGGAGAAATGGACATCGGAACAATCTTGGTCTACAGCGTACTTTAGGTAGTCTTCGAGGACTGGGTTAAAGGCGTGGTGCGTTTGGTCTCTGTCGTCAGCAACAGCAGTTACTTCAATTTTCGGTGGAGTTTCCTCTTCCTCTTCCTTTTCCGCAGCAGGTTCCTCTGTTGGCGTTGGAGGTGCAGCAGCTCCCGCGTCGATGGGCACGCTGATGTCGAGCCCGGTTTCGGTGTTCACGACAGTTATCGTGAATGAGCCAGCATCGTTGGTGTAGGCTGCTTGAGCTTTCCCAGCAGCGAGATCATCGAGTTCTTGGTTGGATAAAAAGGACCGAGAAAGTTCTTCGAGTTGTTCCGGAGTGAGCGGCTCAGCATCGGCCCAAATAGGCGAATACTCTCCGTTGCATTGCCAGAGTGGAGGGTGGCCAGCAACGAGCTTCAGTTCAGTGCAGTTGAACTTGTCAGCGTTTGGTGCCACCGTGAGTAGGTAGGAATCAATATGTGGATAAAATGGTGTAGCCATAAGTTATATATAAACGTATAGCCTACACTGAAGAGCATGAGGGGAGGTTTGGCACGCAAAAAATGTCAATGCGGTGTATTTTTTTCAAGATGTCGAAATAGCTTTTTGAGATTCAAGATTGCAATCGCCATAGGTTCTGCTAGTTAAAAAGGGGATGGGGAAATTTTTAAAACTAACAATCACGGTGTTAACTTTGTTAATCATTACTGGAATGGGCACTGTGATTTACTTGTTTACCTTGCCGGGTGAGCTACCTGAAATATCTGGGCGTAAGGAAGTAATGGATAAAAAAGTGAAGGTTGGGCCGCTATTTGACAATGTTCAGATGAAGATTAAAGCGCAACAAACGGCAGAGATTTCGGAGTCACAACTAAATCACTATTTAGCTTCTCGTGTAAAAGCTGTGCAGGCAGGCAAGCTTAGCGAATATGCGAATATTGAGTTGGATGTGAAAGGGATTTGGGTTAAATTAAAGAAAGACACAGTGGTGTTTTATCTTGAGCGTGAGGTGCGTTGGGGTGGAGGTAAGGACGAAAATGGTGACGACCAACCAATTCAAAAGCAGGATCATATCACCAGTTTTAGTTTGGGTATTAAAACTACGGAGGACCAAGCCGGAGCTCTCAACTTAGTGTTCACACCTGGTAGCGGTAGCGTTGGAGGAGTGCCTACTCCGGGTCTTTTCGCTACCGTCGCCAAGATGCCATTTGATAATTTACGTAAAGTGATGGAAAAAGAAATGCAGTTGTTTAGTCAGATGACGTCAGTGCATGTACATGACGGACGCATTGAGATGAATGCGAGACCCCAAATCGTGGTGAGAGCGAAACCGTCTGAGTCAGGGAAGGCGAAATAAATGCGCTGTATCATCGTTGGTTTATTGGTGATGTTAAATTTTGGCCTTATTCATGGCCAGGAGGAGGAAGCAATTCCTGATTTAACAGCGGATCCTAAACTGAAAACCCCTACATTATCACCCAATGTACCTCTAAAAAAGGTAGATAAGACCGAGCTTAAATTGCCTGGTGTGACATTGTCCGTTACCAAGGCCTTCGAACTATATGGTGGCGATGCTGCGTCAAGAAGCCAGCTGGTGATAGTTGCCGAGTCTGTCTTCGCAGAGCTACACATGGAGCTAAAGGGTGACGAATTACATGAGATAAAATCACCTATTCAAGTGGAATTAGTTGGCGACCCTCGCAAGAAATCCGAAGGCCCAGCTTTTGTTCGTCGTTTCGGTACGTTGGCTACTGGGGAAAGATATTTGCGACTAGGCATTCATCTTGAACGCAAATTTGACCAGCAATCATTACGTACAGCATTTGCGGAAATGATTATCCTAGAACGTTGTTTATCCGTTCAAAAATCGCTGCCAGATGATTTAAAGTTAGTGGTCCACCCTTGGTTGGTGGACGGCTTACTAGAAGTTATGGATTGGAGGGCGAAGCGTTCTGAGAGAAGAGATTATGCAAGCTTGAGTAAAAATCCCAAATTATTTGATCTGGCGAGATTGCTTGAAGTGCAGCGACAAGAGCTTGAAAAAATGGACGCAGCATCGGTAAATTCATATCGAGCTGCTTCAGGGGCGATGGTGATGGCCTTGTTGAATCACCCAGATGGACTTGAAAAAATGCGTGATATGCTAGAGGAATTATCCTTGTTTCAAGGGGATATTCGTAATTTGTTGAAGCGTTATTTTCCCGAGGTGAATAAAGGCAAGAACGGGCTGAGGGTAGCTTGGTTACTTCAGCTTAATGAGATGTCGATGGCCCCTTTGACTGATAGCCTGACGATATTGGAAACTGAAAAGCGCATAGATGAAGCTCTCGAATTTCGCTATCTTAATGATGAGGGAGTTCAGCAAGTGCTTGGTATCACAGACTTTGAGGCATTGGCGAAGGTCGACGATCTCAAGCGGAGGTCTGCTGTGGCATTGGCGAGTAAAAAGCTAGTGCAGTTGAATTATCGCTGCTTTCCTCTTTATCGGCCTATGCTGTTTCGTTATGGTACCATCTTGAACGCCTTGTCCCAAGGGGCCACGAAGGGAGTGGGCGAGGCTATCCATGTGATAGCTCAAGAACGTGGTCTACAAGAGCAGGCGGCACTTAGGGCACGTGATTATTTGGATTGGTTTTCGATTGATACTGCTAGCTCAGTAGCAGGAGATTTTAAGGGGTTCGACAAGTTGAACTCAGTAAAAGGTGCAGCACCTGGTCAAAACAAGACAATGGGTGGGTATTTAGATCGCCTAGAAAAGCTATATAGTCCGCGTAAGTAACTAGCCTATAATCCTCCGTTGACTTATTCACAATTGGTGCTAGAAGTCTCTCGTCACTAGCAGATAATGCTCAGTGATAAATACTATTGGAGCACTTCGCTCCGTGTGATTTCACTTTTTAGAAATCACTAATAGGGTCATTTTGGGAATCGAAACGTTGATGTTTTGTGCGAAAATGGCTTTTAAGAAGCAAACAAAAAGAAAGAAGCAAAAAAAGATGGAAATGAATATACATAAAGTAACGAGCCAGGTTGGCTCGAACCCTATCTCATTCGAGACAGGCAAGATGGCTAAACTAGCAGACGGCGCAGTAGTTGTCACATCAGGTGAAACAACAGTTCTTGTAACTGCTTGTTCCCTCACTAAAATTAAGCCGGGCCAGTCATGGTTCCCGCTTTCAGTTGAATACAAAGAAAGAGCATTCGCTGCTGGAACATTCCCAGGCGGATACTTCAAGCGTGAAGGTCGTCCTACAGAGAAGGAGATCCTCACATGCCGTATGACAGACCGTCCTCTACGTCCACTATTCCCTAAGGGATACCTTTACGAAACTCAGATCGTTGCACTGATGCTTTCAGCTGATGCTGTAAACGACGCTGACATCCTTGCAATGAACGGTGCTTCTGCTGCACTCTCTATCTCAGACATCCCATTCGCTCGCCCAATCGGTGCTGTGCGTATCGGTCGTGTTGATGGTGAGTTCGTAGTGAACCCAACATTCGACCAACGTGAAGAGTCTGACCTTGACCTCGTATACGTAGGTGACAAGCAAAACGTAATCATGATCGAAGGTGGTGCTGACCAGGTTCCTGAAGAGGAATTCGTAAAGGCTCTCTACTTCGCTCAGACACAGGTAGAACTCCTCGTGGCTGCACAGGAAGAGCTCAAGGCTCTTGCTGGTAAAGAAACTCGTGATTACACAGTTTCAGTAGCAGAACAGGATCTCCTCGATATCGCTTATGAGATCGCGGGTGACCGCATTGAAGGTGCTATTTATGCAGCTTCTAAGGTTGAGCGTGCTCAAAAAGTTGGAGCACTTCGTAAGGAAGTTGAAGCAGCCATCATGGAGCGTTTCCCTGAAACAACGGATTTCCAGATCGAGCAAGCATTTGAATACCTTCAGAAGAAGGCATTCCGTATCTCTATCCTTGAAAAGGGTGTTCGTGCAGACGGCCGTAAGCCAGCTGACCTACGTCCACTTTTCGCTGAAGAGGGGCTCCTTCCACGCGTTCACGGTTCTGCACTTTTCGCACGTGGTGAAACACAAGCTCTTGCAGTATCTACACTAGCTCCAGCAGACGAGCGTCAGTATTTCGACAACTACGCAGGTGGTGAAGACAGCAAGCGCTTCATCCTTCACTATAGTTTCCCTCCATTCTCAGTTGGTGAAGCAGGTCGTTTCGGTGGTCTTAACCGTCGTGAAATCGGTCACGGTAACCTCGCTGAGCGTTCAATCGCACCAGTGATTCCTGACGAAGATGTATTCCCATATGCTATCCGCACAGTTTCAGAAGTTCTTGAGTCAAACGGCTCATCTTCAATGGCTACTGTTTGTGCTGGCACAATGTCACTTCTCGGTGCAGGTGTTCCAATCAAGGCTCCTGTTTCAGGTATCTCAGTTGGTCTTGTTACTGACTTCAACGAAGCTGGTGAAATGGTGCGCTACGAGCGTCTCCTCGACATCATTGGTTCTGAAGATTTCTATGGTGACATGGACTTCAAACTTTGTGGAACTCCAGACGGTGTGACTTCATACCAGCTTGACCTCAAGCTTGACGGAATCCCACTTAGCATCCTCGAAGAGGCTGTTTACCAGGCTAAAGAAGGTCGCGGAGTGATTCTCGAAAAGATGCTTTCAGTAATTTCTGATACTGCACCTATTTCTGAGTACGCTCCACGTATTGAGTCAGTGAAAATTGACCCAGACAAGATCGGAATGCTTATTGGGCCTGGTGGCAAGAACATCAAAGCTATCCAAGCTGAGTCAGGTGCTGATCTTAACATCGAAGATGATGGGACAGTTCACATCTACGCATCTAAGACTGAGTCACTTAATCGAGCTAAGGACATGATCCAGCTTATGTTCGCTGAAGTTGAGCAAGGTAAGACTTACCAAGGTAAGATCGTTTCTTGCACAAAGTTCGGTGCATTCATGGAAGTGATTCCAGGCAAGGATGGTCTGATCCACATCTCTGAACTAGCTGAAGGACGCGTTGAGCGTGCTGAAGACGTTGTTAAAGTAGGCCAATCAGTTACAGCTAAGTGCATCGGCGTTGACGACAAAGGTCGTGTTAAGATGTCACTCCGTGCAGTGATTCGCGACCAGAAGGCTACTGCAGCTGCTGAGTCTTCAGAAGAAGCTGGCGACCCTGTTGAAGCGTAAGTTTTGATACTTACAGTATAAAATTTAAGCGGCATGCTCTAGTGAGCGTGCCGCTTTTTTATTGTCACTGGTGTAGCCTGTTGGCGTGCGAGATTGGTTAAGCCATCTGCACCGTTATCCTGGATCGATAGGTTATACCAATGAGGAGAAGTATCTGGTAGAATTTTCGAGTAGATTTAATTCAACTTCGAGGCGTGAAGAGGGCGTGGAGCGTGCTCCTCAACCGATGATTAACGCTGAATTTGGAGTTAATATGCCGAAACGTCATCTACAGCATGCGAAGCCAAATCATCTAACCTACATCAAAATAAATTTACCAGAAAGTTTTCTGAGTTGGTATAAGCAGCTATAAGGGTCAACTTCACTACCA
>CAXMOB010000296.1:0-1744 GCA_964194815.1 Vicinamibacteria bacterium
ATTATCCAACTGGTCATTTTTGCGCAGGTCATTGACCAGACGGCCAATTTCCTGATCCACACGATCAATCATCGCCGCGAGGGTGACCATGCGGTTGATCTCGAAGTCACGTTGCCAAGGCATCAGCTTATTCCAAGCACGAACATGGGATGGCCGCGGGCTCGCTTTCAAATCCTTTGGCAAAAGGCCCAGCTTCTTCAGCTTGGCAATACGAGCATCACGCATCTTATCCCAGCCGAGATCGTAGCGACCTTTATACTTCGCGTAATCCTCTGGTAGGGCGTGTAGTGGGGCATGTGGTGCGTTGAACGCGACATAGAGGTAAAAAGGCTTGGATACTTCTCTGGATTCCTTGAGAAACTTTAGTGCGAAATCAACATCGGCCACAGTCGTGTAGAAATCTTTTTCCGGAACTTTCCATTTTTCACCATTCAAGCGGAAGGTGTTGTCTCCTTTGAAAAAGTTGCAGGCTCCACTTAGATGTCCAAAATAGCGTTCAAAACCAAAGTCAGTAGGTTCCTGCTTCAAGTGCCACTTTCCGGTCATTGCTGTGAAATAGCCGGCTTCTTTGAGCACCTCGGCGGAGGTTACCGCGTGGGTGAGTGCAACGTCGCCCGCGGCGATACAATACTGACCCGTCAGCAGAGAAACCCGAGATGAGTGGCATTTTGCGGTGTTATAAAACTGCGAGAAGCGCAAGCCGTTTGCTGCAAGTTTGTCTAGGTTTGGCGTTTCGATTTCACCACCGTAGCAACCGATGTCGGAAAACCCGAGGTCATCGACCATCACCACCACTATATTAGGTCGCTCAGCGGAAAGACCATTTAAGACAAGAGAGAAAATAAAGGAAATTGAGGTAAGGACTGATTTCATAATTTTTTGAAGACCTTAGGTTTGGCGTCTCGGTATCACAAGAACAAAGTTAGGTTGTGCCAAAGATGCGATCACCAGCATCGCCAAGGCCTGGGTAGATGTAGCCTTGCTCGTTGAGTTTGCTGTCCTGGGTGGCGATGATGATGTCGATGTCTGGGTGAGCAGAGCTCAGAGCACTGGAGCCTTCGGGTGCTGAGAGAAGCCCAACGAAGGTGATTTTTTTTGCGTTCCTTTTCTTAAGCTCATTGACGGCAGCAATGGCAGAACCTCCTGTGGCGAGCATGGGGTCTAGGACGATGACCTCCGCTACTGAGAGTTCTTGCGGGGCATTGAGATAGTAGATTTCAGGCTTCAGAGTTTCTTCATTTCTGGCCATGCCGATGTGTGCGACTGAGGCCTCTGGAAGAGCAGTGTGGAAGCCCTGTAATAACCCGAGCCCAGCTCTAAGTATGGGGACTAGGACGATGGGCGTGGAGAGGGTGGGAAAGAATGACTTATCGAGTGGAGTCTGGACCTCAATATCAACGGTGGAAAATTTTTCAGTAACCGCAGGGACCATCATCATGGATATCTCCTGGGTGAGTCTGCGGAACTCTGCTGACTTAGTGGTCTTGCTACGCAGTTGGGAAATTTTTGAATTGATGACGGGGTGATTGAGAATTCTAATCATGCTTACTATTTATAGAGAGGCCGAGAGATGATACAAGTGAGAACTGGCCAGATGGAAATGCACTGATTGCAGCAACGCTGGCGAGCAAGCTATTTGCTACTGGGTAGGGACGATTTATGTTATTAGTCTTTTGAGAACTTCCTCGTACAGGTGATCTAGTACATTGGTAGGTAGATAAATCTTGTTTGCCGACTGAGTAAC
>CAXMOB010000297.1:0-13281 GCA_964194815.1 Vicinamibacteria bacterium
CACCTTTGATACCACCACCAGCAAACCATGTCGGGAAACAATTTGGGTGATGGTCGCGTCCATAGTTCTTTCCTTTGATCTTTCCTTGAGAATAGGCGGTGCGACCAAATTCGCCACCCCATATAACAAGGGTGTCTTCTAGCATGCCACGTTGTTTGAGGTCTTGGATAAGTGCGGCGGATGCTTGGTCAACCTCTTTGCATTGTTTTTGCACGCCACCTGGGCAGTTGTTGTGTTGATCCCAACCTTGGTGATAGAGCTGGATGCTTCTTACTCCACGTTCTGCTAGTCTGCGTGCCATTAGGCAATTGTTAGCGAATGTTCCCGGCTTGAGGGCATCTTTACCATACATGTCGGTGACACTTTTTGGTTCATTCTTTAGATCAACTGCTTGAGGGATGGCTTCCTGCATACGGAAGGCCATTTCGTATTGTTCAAGGCGTGATTGAATGGTGGGATCGTAGATATGTTGTTGGCGAAATTCTTCTAACTGATGAATTTTATCTAACACTGATCGGCGAGCTTCACGGCTGATTCCTGAAGGGTTGCTGAGATGGACTACGGGAGATGCCTCTGGTCGAAACATGACACCTTGATGATGTGCTGGGAGGAAACCGTTTCCCCAAAGTCTGGCGAACAGTGGTTGGCCTCCTTTATTCTTTGTGCGGAGGACAACGAAGGATGGAAGGTTGGCATTGAGAGTTCCTAGACCATAGTTGAGCCATGCTCCTAGTGATGGGCGGCCGGCTATTTGTGAGCCAGTTTGCATGAAGGTATTCGCGGGGCCATGGTTGATGGCTTCGGTATACATTGTTTTTACAAGAGCGATGTCATCTACTATCTTCGCTGTGTGTGGCAATAACTCGCTGACTTCCATGCCACATTCACCATGTTTACTGAACTTGTATTCGCTAGCTGCTATGGGTAATGAGGATTGGTTTGCTGACATTCCCGTTGGGCGAAGTTCCTTCAGAATAGACACAGGTAGCTCCTCGCCTTGATGTTGTAGCATAGCGGGTTTGTGATCGAATGTTTCGAACTGAGATGGACCACCAGCCATATAGAGGTAGATGACGCGTTTCGCTTTAGGGGCGCTATGGTGACCGAGTTTTCCGTTGAGTTCGGTGCCTAATTGATCGCCCAGTGCACGACTGCTAAATGCACCAGCGCTGGTTGCAGTTAGGAGTTTCATAAAGTCTCGTTTGTTCATGGTTTTTGTGTTGGGTTAACGGATCATGTAGAAGGAATCGGTATTCATCAGAGTGTTGACTGTGATGGTCCACGCTGCGGTTTCGATAGGGGTCTTTGTGACACCTTTGAGTTTTCCTACTTTAAGAATTTGCTCAGCTGCTTTTGGCTTAGCTTTGAAATATTGACGTTGTTCGTTGAGGAGTTGTTTGACGATCTTGTGTTCGTTGGCAGCAGGCTTACGTGATAGCAACTTCATAAAAAGGGTGTCGATGTTCGCATCGTCATCTAACTTAGTACTTAGTTCAATGGCGAGTAGCTTTGAGCTTTCGATGAATAAGGGGCTATTGAGAAGCACCAGAGGCTGCAATGGAGTGACAGTTTTTTCTCGTTTCACCGAGCAGACTTGGCGCCTCGGTGCACCGAAGATAAGCATAGATGGCGATGGGTTATTGCGCATCCATTGGCTGTAGAGGCTACGGCGGTATTTGCCTTGATACAGATGGTTGGCGTGGATGCTTACACCACCCGAAGTCAAACTTAGTGCATTAGTTGAAAAAAGGGCACTGTCGCGTAGCATTTCGGCGGTCATGAAGTTCGATGGACCTCGTGACAGTAGCTTGTTATACGGGTCTTGAACTAGAATTTTTGGTGTTGTGTTTGAACTTTGGGTGAAGGCCTTAGCGGTGACCATGAGGCGAAGAAGTTCACGCAGATCCCAGCCTGAATCGATGAAACTTCTGCTCATGTAGTCTAAGAGCTGTGGGTGCGATGGGTAGCTCCCTTGGAAGCCGAAGTCGTTTGAGGTGTCGACTAGTCCACGGCCGAAGATCATTTGCCAATAGCGATTGACGGTGACCCTGGCTGTCAGTGGCTGTTGTGGGTGGGTTAACCATTGGGCTAGTCCAAGTCTATTTTTGGGAAACTCTTTACCAAAGGCTAATGGAGCTTGTGGTGGAGATGGGCTGAGTTCTTCACTTTTGTCGACATTGCTGAATAATCCGCCAGTGAGTACGTAGGTTTTGGTGGGTATTTTTTTCTCCTTCATCACCATGAGGTGGAGGAGTGCATCGTAATGTTGGGCGTATGCTTTGCGTTGTGCTTCTAGTTGTTTACGTAATGCAAGGGCTGGGGCGTGGTGATGTTTTTTATAATACTCCGCTTTTTGAGAGTCAGTGAATACAGTGTTCTTTCCATGGAGTAGCTGTGCCTCAAGTGTTGTGAGTTCCTCGTTGTAGAAACTCGCTTGGTAGACAATCCCTTGGGTGAGACCGTTGTCTCGGAATCGAGCACCGATCTCGAGTGGCGTGCTAATTTTTGTATTGTAAAAAATATTTTTGGTGAGGTGATCGTGATGCACCTTGAGGGCTTGTTTTGCACCATTGATGTAGATGTTGACCCCCTTGGCTTTCGACGAACCGTCATAGGTGACCGTGATTTGATGTCGTTGATTGATCGCGAGCTTTTGAACTGCCTCGACACGTAGTTCATTTCCTGGGGAAAAGTGGGTGAGAGCGAACTGTAATTTTCCGTCGATGATTTCAAGGGCGTAGCCTCGGCTACCAGCGTCGAATCGACCTTTGGTGCGGTGAATGATATTAGCTCGTTGGTATTGCTTTGGGACAAGTAGGTCGATTGAGAATGAAAATGGGCTCCATCTATAAAATTCGTTAGGTTTCCCTACTTTTATACTTTGGTCGCCATCTAGTTGGAGACCTGTGCCCGCAGTGTTCTTGATGACCTTTGAATACTCTTGATTGTAACTACCCGCTTGCTTGGGATTTTTGCCGTTTGGAAGTTTACCTTTATTTGCATTGCTGAAATCAAAAGAACGTTCTTGATAGTTAAGTTTGAAGGCAGGGGATGAGGTGAGCCAATTTTTGAGTTCTTGTTCTGATACCTTGAGGGCAGTGAGCTTTTGATGAGTGGAAGTGATCTGCCCGGCCATGCTTTTATTTTTTGCTTTTTGCTGAGCACTCATCACAGGCATCGATGGGCTCGGCACTGCATTGGTGAAGAATGAATAGAGACCTTCTTCTTCAATGTTATTAAAGAACCCAGAGAGGCTGTAGTATTCTTTGGTCGAAATGGGGTCGTATTTGTGGTCGTGGCACCGGCAACATTCCATGGTCAATCCCATGAATGCAGTGCCAGTGGTGTGGACGCGGTCTGCGATGTATTCCGCTTTAAATTCCTTTGGGTCACTGCCACCTTCCACTTTTTGCATGTGTAAGCGGTTGAATGCAGTGGCAATTTTCTTTTGGTCATCGGTGTCGGCGACTAGATCTCCAGCGAGTTGATCCGTGATGAACTTGTCGTAGCTTAGATTGCTATGGAAGCTATTGATGACCCAGTCACGGTAGGGCCAGACCTGTCGTTTTCTATCCTGCTGGTAGCCATAACTATCGGCGTAGCGTGCTACATCCATCCATTCTGAGCTTAAGTGCTCCGCGTGAGTTTTGGTAGCGAGGAGTGTGTCGACTATTTTTAGGTAAGCATCTTCGCTAGGGTTTTTGGTGAATGCGATGACTTGTTCTATTGTGGGTGGCAGACCAGTGAGAGTAAGGTGGACTTTACGCAGTAATTTATCTGGAGCTGAACGAGCATTGAGCTTGAGTTTTTCTTGCTGAAGTCGCTTTGCAATGAATGTGTCAATCGGATGCTTCTCGCTCGTGTTCTTTGGTGTTGGAATGGTTTTTGGAATCGCTACAAACGACCAAAGTTTTTCATATTTTGCTCCGGAGTTCACCCATTGTTTCAGTATTTCTATTTCTTTTTTAGTGAGTTCGCGATGCGTTTTCGGCGGCGGCATGATATCGTCTGGATTGTTGGTGAGGATACGATCAGCAAACAGGCTGTTGTCGAATTTTCCGGGGATAATAGCGGCCCCTTTACCGTCACGCTTAGAGGTGGCTAATTCAAAGGTGTGGAGTTGCAGTTCTCCCCCAATTTCTTTAGCATCGGGACCATGGCAGAAATAACACTTTTGAGATAGGATAGGTCTAACGTCCCTGTTGAAGTTAATTTCTGCAGCATGGCTAGAGTGTAGAGTGCATAGGCTTAGTATGCTAATGATTGATTGCTTCATAGCGAGATTAAGTTGAGATGTAGATGTATGCTACGGACGACCTGATTGGTAGAGGGCTTCTACTTCGGGTGCAGAAAGCGGACGCGAAAGGATGAAAAATTCGTCCATTGCTCCATTGAAGCTACGGATGAGGTCTGCACCTGATGTATTTGACCAATTACCGATTTCGCACATTCCCATGTGGATCGTTTGTAAGACTGTGATGTCTTCGCTGTGGATGACTTTACCATTAAGGTAATGATGTACTTTTTTATTGTCAGCATCATAGACGGTAACCAAGTGGATCCATTGGCCTAAAAGGTTGGGTGTGATTTCGGGTTGGGAGAAAGCGTTCTGACCACCACGGTTTGAGTGCATGCCAATAATCATTTCGCCAGTGTCACTGAGCTGCCAGTGAACAGCCCCAGGATTGTAGCCATCGGATAAGAGGAGGGAACTCAGCCATTGATCCATGCTGTCAATACGTACCCAAGTTGCGAGTGTGAGCTGCTTGTAATTCCCTTCAAGATTGAGCCTGATTCGACTTGATATTCCTTTGAAATCGAGGGCTTTTTTACCTTTCCAGCGACCTTCAGTCCATTGAGCACTGACGATAGCTCCGTCATAGCTATTCCGAGATCTGTCCGTGACTTGCCTGCTCCAGCCTTCGGGTTCATTAAAGTCATAAAGTAGAATTGTATCAGAGTCTTGGCGTAATTTTTCTATATGTTGGCCCCATTGATCAAGTTTACGTAGGTCGTAGCTATCGCTGAGTGGTGATAAGTCGCGGTGCGACACGTAGTGATGTGTTTTTAGCGATTTTTTAGTGATGAGATCGTTACTCTTCCATGAACGAGCCTCATTGGTGACCAATTGATCGATGATCTTTGAATCTTTGATGATAGAGGCAGAGCCCTTGGAAATAAATAGCTCAGTTGCACCATTTTCGCTGGTTAAGGAAATTTCGTTTTGGATATTGGTGATGAGCATGCCGCCAGAAGTGAGCTCAAAGTCAGTGACGAATTCTGGGATGTGGAGGCTGACTTTTCCGTGATGGCAGACGACTGAGTTGGGGTGCGGGATATCCAATTTTGTTGGGCCTTCGAGCACCATGGTGACACCTGAATTGAATTCTATTTGAGCGATGCCAGATTTGATTTCAAAAACACCTGTGCGAATCAATGAACCTTTACCCAGTTGCAGCTTAGTTGATTTGAGATCGATAGCTTTAGAGATAACAGCGATCGAGTAGATGGTTTTATCTTTAGTCACCGCTTGCTCAAGCGATGGGTTTACTATTGTTGTAACCGGGGTCTCCTTCGGTTCTTGCTTGAGGATGAGCACTGCTAATAGTGCGATGACTGCCGCAACTGCTGTAGAGAGGAGGATGAGATTAGTTGGGCTGGCAGATGCCTTCGATGGAGTATCAGTTTCAGATGTTTCCATTTGCTCTTCGACGATGTCCACTAGGCCTGAGTCTATCGCCATGTATTCACGGTAGAGATCTCGATACTCCCGGCTTTCCTGGAGTAGGGATTCAAGTTTGTTGCTTTCTTCTGGAGTGGTAAGCCCTTCAGAGTACTTAGCAATGAGTTCTTCGATAGGGTTCATGACTGTGTGATACAGGTTTTTAAAGTTTGTCTAATGCGAGCAAGTCGCTTGTAGAGTGCGGTGGGGCTGAAGCCTTCGCGTTCGGCGACGGTATTGATTTGATCTCTTTCTAAATAGACTTGGTTGAGTAGTTCTTGTTGTTTTGCTGGGAGCTTGGCAAAGCAACGCTTTAGGGCAACCTTCATGAGTTCAAGTCTACTCTCTTCCTCCTCATATTCTTCAGTAAGTAGGGAAAGAAGATCTTCGCTGAAAACGTGTCGGTCTCGTGCCATTTTACGGCGGTAGCGTAGCACTTCGAATTTTGCGACGACGCATGCCCAGTGGTAGAAGTTGGTATCAGGATCGAACTGGTCGAATTTATTCCACAGTACAAGACTGGTATTTTGTAGCACCTCATCGACATCAAAACGGGTCGGCAATAGCTGCCGTAGGTATGCTCTCAGGCGGTTATGAACACCGCTGAACTCAGCTAAAAAATGTCTTTCTGTCGGTTGATTTGGCATAGGAAGTAAAATTATCCTCTACTTTATTACTACCGCTGGACGCTCGATTGCCCATTTTTTTATGAAAAAAATAATTATCCACCGGTCGAAGCGAGAGGAATAGATGAAAAAAGAGGTATTTTCTGCTAAACGGGGAGGTGATTCCTAAATTCCTTGAGGAAGCTCTCGTGCTCCTCAGAGTCGTATTGAAAGGAGGTGAAGCCAAACTTTCTACCCGCTTGGATGTTGGCGGGGAGGTCATCGATGTAATAGGTGTGCTCAGGTGTGAGCTGATACATTTCAATCGCTCGAAGGTAGAAATTGTCGTTTGGTTTGATTTCACCAAGCTCATGGGAGAAGACGGCACCGTCGAAAAGATCGAAGCCTTTGTAGGTATCAAGGCAATAGGGAGCGTGAATACAATTTGTATTAGAAAAGAGGATGAGGCGGTGGCCTTGTTGTTTCAGTTGGGCTGCGAGTTGCCACATCGGCTCAATGGATGTGAAAATGCTGGTCCAAGCATTTTCGAACGATTGTTGGTTTCCTGAAAAGTCTAAGATATTTGATGCCCATTCGATGTAGTTTGCTTTTTCCATCTTACCAGCTTCGAAGGAATCTTTGGCTTGGATGATTTGTTCAAATGCATTTGGGGAGGCATTGGGTCCAGTGATTTTAGCTAAAGCAGGTTTGAAATCAAAGGCGAGCAAGACGTTACCAATATCGAAGAGAATGGTTTTCATGAGAGTTGGTCGAGGATGTAGTCGGCACAGAGTTGGGCTCCATTTGGCTTAGAGTGGCGCTGTAGTGCTTTTTTCATCTCTCTCCATTGCTTGCCGTCGTTATCGATGAGTTGTTTTACCTTAGTGGCTAATTTTTCAGGAGTGTTGGTGAGGTCACCGCCACCAATTTTCTGAAGTAGCTCTAGGTTTCCTTGTTCTTGTCCAGGGAGAAGGTAGTGAACGAGCATTGGTGTGGTGGCGGAGAGGCATTCATGGGATGTCGCTCCGCCAGCCTTACCGATCACGAGGTGGTGTTGACAGATGAGTTCCGGCACCAGTTTGGTCCAGCCCTTGATGGTCACTTGATGGGGGAATTCTTTTTGTATTTCACGCGCTTGCTTGTAGAGTTTACGGAAATTTCTACCAAGCACGACGGTGATCTCGATGTTTACCTCTTGTAATGCGAGTAAAGCACGAAGGTTGCGGCGTAGTTTTGGAGTTTGGCCAGTGGGGAAATAGAGAATCTTAAAGGGCTCGATTGGAGTTTCGGCTGAGAGTTTCGGCAGAGTGGTGAAAGTTGGGTCAACTGCGAAGCCACACGAAACGATTTTGTCGCTTGGTATTCCTTTTGTCGTTTCTAATACCTCTTTGGTGAATGTATCGGTGACGAGAAAGTGGTCAGATGGAGCTCCGGTCCACGTTTTGTTGATTTTCAAGGAATCTGTGATGACTGTAAAAACTGGCACTCGTGGTAGTTTGTCGAAGGCTCTTTCAATGAAATAAGGATAGAGTGGGTAGGTGCTGACGATAGCGTCTGGTTGGAAGTCACGCATGAGTTGCTGCATGCGTAACTCGGGTTTGCGTGGAAGCATTCTCGAGGGGCTAGAGAAGTTAACCATGTCGGAGCTGTAATACAATCCGGCCCATAGAGTAGGGGTGTGGTTGATGATGAGTTGGTAGCCACGACTCAATTGTCTATTCAGTTTTGGCTTAGCCTCCATGCAGGGGTCGGCAACCATGACCTCGGCCATCCCCTTCAACGCTGTGGCAATGTTGCGTGCGGCTGTATTGTGTCCATCGCCAAAGCAGGCAGAGACAATTAATACTTTTGGTAAGGATGGAGCGGGCACGAAGAGCTTCTAGCGAGTTGTAGTGGAATCGTCTATCTCCGATTTGTGAAAAAGTGAACGAGTATTTGCCATTGCTAATTTGTTAGATGGTTTCTATTGCCAAGGCTAGTTAATTAAGTAAGGTTAACTAAGTCCTAGTCGCGTTAGTAACGTAACTGGCAACAATCTGTAGATTTATAGATCATATGGCAAAATACACGGAAGACGACATCAAGAGCTTAGACTGGAAAGAGCATATTCGCCTACGCCCAGGGATGTATATCGGCAAGTTGGGCGATGGATCCAGTGCTGATGACGGTATTTACATACTTTTGAAGGAAGCTGTTGATAACTCGATTGATGAGCACGTGATGGGATTTGGTAAAGAAATCCATGTGAATATCGATGAAGAAGGTCGCTGCGAGGTGCGAGATTTCGGTCGCGGTATTCCACTTGGCAAATTAATGGACTGTGCTGCCAAGATCAACACTGGTGCTAAATACGATTCAGAAGCGTTCAAGAAGTCAGTTGGTTTGAATGGTGTAGGTATAAAAGCTGTCAATGCCCTCTCTGGATTTTTCGAGATCCAGGCATGGAGAGATGGTCAGACTAGAGCGATCGAGTTTTCGAAAGGTGAGGTGGTGTCAGAAATGAAACGAGCTCGTAAAGACGTGGGCGTCAATGGCACACGATTGGCATTCGAAGTGGATCGTTCTATTTTTCCGCCGAAGACCCGTTTCAGGGATCGCTTTGTTGAAAAAATGTGCCGTTACTATGCCTTTTTGAACCCCGGTTTAACGGTTGTGTTCAATGGGAAGAAGTTTAAGTCTAAGGACGGTCTTTTAGATCTTTTGAAGGAGGAAATGGAAGAAGAGCCATTGTATCCACCAGTGCAACTTTCGGGGTATGACATGGATGTTTGCTTTTCGCATAAAATTTCGAGTTCAGAGAATTACTACACATTCGTCAATGGCCAGCACACTACCCAAGGTGGAACTCACTTAGCGGCATTCCGTGAGACTATTGTGAAGGTGCTCAGAGATTTCTACAAAAAGAATTATGATCCGTCCGATATTCGAGCAGGCCTTGAAGCGGCGATCAGCATTCGTGTAGAGGAACCAGTTTTTGAAAGTCAGACGAAGACTAAGTTAGGCAGTGCTACTGTTTCGCCAGATGGTGAGACTGTGCGTACCTTTATTCTTAATTTTCTTAAAGAGCATTTAGATAACTACCTCCATCGTAATAAGGATATAGCTGAAGCAATCCAGAGGCGTATTCAGGCTGCTGAAAGAGAAAGAACGGCATTGAAAGGGATTAAGAAGATGGCGCGTGAGCGAGCACGTAAGGCGAAGGTTCACAATAAGAAGTTACGTGATTGCCGTGCTCACCTCAATTCTAAGCATAAACGTCGTGATGAAACGACAGTGTTTATTACGGAAGGTGATTCAGCGAGTGGTTCTATTACCAAGTGCCGAGATGTTGAAACTCAGGCAGTATTTTCACTGCGAGGTAAGCCGCTTAACTCCTTTGGTTTAACTCGTAAGGTGGTTTATGAAAACGAAGAATTTAACTTGCTGCAGCACGCATTAAATATCGAAGAGAATCTTGAAGATCTACGTTATAAGCGGGTAGTGGTGGCAACGGATGCCGATGTCGATGGCATGCATATTCGCTTATTGCTGCTGACGTTCTTTTTGCAGTTTTTCCCAGGTTTAGTGCGTGATGGGCATGTTTTCATATTACAGACCCCGTTGTTCCGTGTGCGTAATAAGAAGGAAACATTCTATTGTTACAGTGATGACGAAAAGGTGAAGGCGGTGAAAAAATGTGGTAAAGCTGCAGAGATCACACGATTCAAGGGCTTGGGTGAAATTTCCCCTGACGAATTCGCCTTCATGATTGGTGAGGAAATGCGCCTCGATCCAGTGATTTATGAGGAAGGGCGTAGTATCAAAGATATGCTGGCATTCTACATGGGCAAAAACACACCAGACCGTCAGCTCTTCATTATCGAGAACCTACGAGCGGATGTGGATAGTGCAGAGGTTGTTTAAGGGAATTCTAGTATATTGAATCTATGAGAATTATTGCAGGTTCCGCGCGTCGGAGAAATATAAAGGTGCCGAAAACGGTTGCTCGACCAACGACGGATCGGACGCGCGAGGCTTTGTTTTCATTGCTCAATGCAGTTGTCCCAGGTGCTCGTTGCTTAGATTTATTTGCTGGTTCTGGTGCACTTGGTCTTGAGGCCTTGAGTCGAGGTGCTACGAGCTGTGTTTTTATCGATCAAGACCGAGGCAGCGTAAGAACGGTGCAGGGGAACTTGAAGGAGCTTGGCCTAGAGGGAGGGCAGGTGCGTTCTGGCGATGCAACTGAATTAAAGGGGATTCAAGCTGGCAGTGTTGAGATTGTTTTTGCTGATCCACCGTATGCGAAGAAAGCTGGCGATCGTGATTTTGTTCAGGAATTGATCAGTAGCTCAGATTTATTTAGAATTGTAGCTGATGATGGATTCTTTGTAGCAGAGGCACCAGCGGGCCGCGTCGCGACAGCTCCCGTTGGCTGGGAAGTTATTTCTGAGCGAAAATACGGAAATTGTGGGATTGCTATTTATCAAAAAAAGGGAGATTAGATGAGCCGTTGCATTGTCTTAGCTATCTATAATTTGTTGCTGCCTATCGGCTTTGTCTTGGCATTCCCTAGCTGGGTGCTGAAAATGCGGAGACGTGGTGGCTTTGGCACAGGTTTAGAAGAGCGATTAGGCAAATACGATCGTGCCGATTCTGATGAAATAAAGGGAGGGGTGTATATTCATGCGGTTAGTGTGGGAGAGGTGTTTATTGCGCTAAAGTTGATTCGGCAGTGGTTGGTGAAGCGTCCTGATGAGCATTTTGTATTAGTGCCAACGACTGCTACTGGTCACGCTGTAGCGAGAGACCAAGCTCCAGAGGGGGTGCGCGTTATTTATAGTCCCGTTGACTTTGGTTTTCTGGTGAGGAAGACGATGCGACGTTTTCAGCCTAAATTAGTGGTGCTGATGGAGTCTGAATTGTGGCCTAATTTACTCAATTGTTGTGACAAAATGGAGATTCCTGTAGCTCTGGCGAATGCTAGATTGTCAGCGCGTTCCGAGAGGCGGTATAGCAAGCTTAAGTCTGTGGTCAGCCCAATTTTTGATATGGTTGGGCATGTTTTAGTGCAGGAAGAACGTGATATTAAGCGTTGGGAATCGATCGGGATGGCTGCGGACAGGCTGATTCACACTGGCAGCATCAAGTTTGACCACACTGGCGGCGGAAAGCCAAAGCGACGAGAGGCGTTTGCCGAAATACTTACAGCTCATGGTGGCGGTAAAGCAGTCGTTATGGCGATGAGCACCTTTGCGGGTGAAGAAAAAGCCATTGCTGAAGCATTGATGCCCCTTAGGGACGAGGTGTTTTTTGTGGTAGTGCCAAGACACATGGAGCGACGCACAGAGGTGTGTGCCGATCTGCAATCGGTGGGGTATACCTCAGTTTTACGTAGTTCGGGTGAGCTGGTGGGGCAGGGGCCGTCTTGTCTAGTGGTAGACTCCACTGGAGAGCTGAGAGATTGGACGGCCCATGCAGACATCGCTATTATTGGCAAAAGTTGGATTGGCAAAGGCGGGCAAAACCCCACGGAGGCAATTGCAGCGAAGGTTCCTGTGATTGTTGGACCTCGAATGGATAATTTCGAGCCTTTAGTGACTGTTTTAGTTGAGAATGGAGGCTTGTTGAGGCTTGAGACCACGGAGGCGATTACAGCAGCTGTGGAGGGGCTGCTTCAAGATGGTGAGATGTGTAAGTCTATCTCATTAGAGGCATTACAGGTGTTGACGACACACGATGGGGCGGTGGCGAGGTCTATTTTGGCACTAGAAGAGTGTTTCCCTACGCGAAAAAAATAGAAGATTTATCATGTTTATACTCGCCAAACTCAACCTTGACTCGTTAGGCTAGTTTAAATCAACCTTTATCACTACTACACATCCGATGAAATTATTTAAAAAGACACTCATTGCCAGTTTAATAGGTCTCTCATTTACCGTGCTACACGCTCAAGCACCTAAGGTTCAAATCACAGATGTGAAGCTTGAAGTGGACAAACCAGATTTCGAGGATTTGAAATCACCAGATTTTTCTGCGAACACAAAATCTAAAAAGTGGAATCAGAAGGAGTGGCTTGAAATGGAAGTGAAATTCGTGATTGAAGATGTGAAGCCTAAGATACCTAAAGATGAGACGCTGCCTGAGTTGACCGTGAAGTGGTTCGTAGTAGCTCAAGATCCTAATAACAAAGGGAAGTATGTTCGTCTTACTAAGGAAGTGAAGCATGTTAACATTCCTATCGGCGAAGATATTTACACATCTGTCTACATTTCTCCTAGCGGAGTGCGTCGTCTTTCCGGTGGTGGTGATGCTGCTAGCAAACGCCTTATTTTTGGTGTTGGCGGTGAGATCTATTTCAATGGCAAGCTTAAGGCTATTTTCACTTCTAAAAATGATACTGTAAAGGTTGGTAAAGAGAAAAAGCCATTCTGGTATTCTCCAGCACTCTCAGACTCTAAAGGTGTGCAACTTCACGATAAAAACGAAACTCCTTTCAAGTTCCTTTGGTGGGATCGTTATGCTGAGATAGCCTCAGACAAAAAGCCCGCTAGTGCAGTCGCTCGATAGAGTTTAAATTATTCACCTTAACGAATACATAATAAGATTTATGGCAGATAAAAATTCAATCGTAGCGCTCAATATTGGAGCCCAACGTGTTGGGATGGCGCGCTTTAAGAATACGAAAGGACAATTAGTCCTTTCCGGATACGAAAGCACTGAAATCCTCGCAGACCCTGCAGCAGCAAACTCACGCAACGCCCAAATTAAAATGGCGGTGTTGGAGTTAGCACATAGGATGGACGTGAAAGATCGTGTGAGTTACGCTGTCTCAGGACAGTCCGTATTCACACGTTTTGTGTTGCTCCCTAACTTGGATGGGGTTGGTATTGAAGAACTAGTGACCGCTGAAGCTCAGCAGAATATTCCATTCTCTCTAGATGAAGTGAAGTGGGATTGGCAGGAAGTTATAGATGT
>CAXMOB010000298.1:0-19152 GCA_964194815.1 Vicinamibacteria bacterium
AACTGCCGAGTATAAACAAGCTGTTCAGGATCGTTATGCTAAGGCAGTGGTTGCCTATAGCACGGAACTAAACCGTGAAGGTAAGTATAAGGAGTCTAAAGCACTGGTGGCTAACTTGATGGAGAGTAAGGTCTACAAAAGCGACCCACTTGTTGCAGATGCTGACACAAAGCTCCTTGATCCTATTCGTAATAATCCTTCGGTGACGAAAGAGCATGCAGCGAATGTGGATAAAGTGAGAAAACTTCTCTATGTTGCAGATGGTGCCTATAAATTAGGTGACTACGACAAAGCCTTTAAAAAATACGAGGCTATCCTATTAATTGATAAGTATAACCAGGCTGCTCGTCGTGGTATGACCCGACTTAGTAACGAACGTGCTGCGTATGGACGTGCTGCTCATGATGAAGCACGCGCACGTATGCTGACTGATATTGATAAGTCCTGGCAAATTAAGCCAAGAGCCGATTTTTATCTTGGTGCTACTGAAATCCTCGAGAGTCGCGAAGGTGTTACATCCCTTTTTCAGGATTTGAGGGAGAAGCTTGCTAAAATTGTTATCCCTAAGTTTGATGTCGAAGATGTTAGTATTGATGTAGCACTCAATCGATTTCGTCAGTTGGTCGCGGACAATGACCCTGTAGTTGACCAAACTAAGAAGGGTGTAAACGTCGTTTTGAACCTAGGTGGAGAGTTGAACCTACAGGGTGTTGCTATTCGTAAGACAAGATTCAAACTCAGTCTCACGAATATTCCGGCAGACAAGTTACTTGACCTCATTTGTAAGCAATCTGGGACAGAGTGGTCAGCTGATCAATTCTCTGTGACAGTATTACCGAATGGTCAGGTGTCAGACCAATTATTCACACGTCAATTTAGCGTCCCGGCGGGTTTCTTAAAAAAACCACTTGAGGGAAAGGGAAATAATGATATTTTCACAGACTTAGGTTCAAAAGGTGGCGTTGCTCGTCGCAATATTTCAACACAAGAATACCTTGAAGGTTTTGGCTTAACTTTCCCTAAAGGTTCTCGTGCTAGCTACTCAGCAAGCTTCAACCGCTTATCGGTCACGAATACCCCGAAGAATATGCGTATTCTTGCTCAGGCCATTGCTGACCTGAAAATGCAACAAAATGTAGTGGTTAATGTGCGTCTTAAAGTCATCGACATTTTACAAGATGACCTTGAAGAACTTGGTTTTGATTGGTTACTAGCACCGAACAAACTTCAAGGAGGAGGCAACGGACTATGGATCGGTGGTGGTAATACTGGTAACGGAACTGCGATCGACCCTATTCAGCTGGGTAACCAAAATCCTGTTAGTGGTGGATCTATGACAGCAGGAAACCGTAGTGGCGGCGGTGCTTTTCCTCTAGACTCAATGGATTCGAGAATCAATCAAGTGTCAAACTTGTCTCAGATTGGTCAAAACCTACAGAGGTCACCTGCCATTCTGCAAACGACTGCCTTTCTGAATGATTCTCATGTCCAAATGATTATGCGTGGAGTGGAGCAAAAGAAGGGCGATTCGCGCATTTGGTCGCCTTCCGTTTCAACCATGCCTGGTCAGCGTGCTCGTCTAGAGCAAACAAGATTGTTCATCTACCCTACTGAGTATGATCCACCAGAGATTCCTGATAATGTAGGAGCTGGGCAGAATCCTCCAATTATTCCAGCTATGCCGACAGCCTTCGAGGAGCGTCCAGTAGGAATGATCTTTGATGTTGAGCCTGTAGTCGATCCAAAGCGTCGTTACATATCATTGAGCCTTGAACCTGAGTTTTCTGAATTTATTGGTTTTATTAACTATGGGTCTCCGATCCTGGCCTTGGGCACAGATCCACTTACAGGAAGGCCTGTGGCACTGGAAACTACTCCTAATGATATATTGATGCCTATATTCGAGAAGATCACAGTGAAAACGAATGTTACTATTGCTGATGGAGCCACTGTAGCTCTTGCTGGAGTGACGCGTATGGAGATACAGGTAGTTAATGACAAGGTGCCGGTTTTAGGATCGCTTCCATTTGTTGGCCGCTACTTCCAAAGCAATGGAACTAAGACGATTCGGCGTGCTGTTTTGATTTTAGTTACTGTTGACCTCGTTGATCCGCTTGGAAATAAGTGGCGTGATGTAACTAACTTTTAATCCCTGGTTATTCAATTGAAATGGAACCTGAAACTAGGAAGCGGCGACGTAGGCGTCGTACTCCTGCCATTGACACTGTATCAGCTCTGAATGATGAAGCTGATTTAGTACAACGTGACGGACAAGAGGTTGTTCGCGTTAAGCATACAAAGAGAAGATCAAGTCAGAAGAAGCACGAAGTAGAGGGCTCAAAGCGTAAGCATTTTTCTCTCTGGCTCACAGCCATTGTTACAGTGTTCGTCATTTTATCTACATGCCTCATTTTACTGAGTGCAAAGGTGAATTCTAGGGCGTATGAAGAAGACTTTATAGCACAATTTAATAATGAGACTGGCTTGAATTTATCAATATCCGGTTTCGTTGCTTGGCCGCGGTCATTATCACTGCACACCATTCAAGTGACTGAGGATGGTCAATCGACTACAGCTATAAAGAAACTGACATTACATGAGGTTATAGCTGACCACAACACGAGTGCTTTATTCACTAGTGGTTGGAAAGGTCGAAATGTGGAGGCTGCTAGCGGGATTATTGAAGTCGATTTAGCACAGTCGTGGCCGAGTACATACTATGGGATGGATTTTAGTTCGTGTCGTATCGATGATACAGAAGTGGTGCTATCTTTTGGTTCAAGAAGTGTTCATGTTCAGCAGACTCAACTAGTGATGACAAAGTCTGAATTTAAGTGTCTCGGAGGGAAGGTAAACCTACCACTAATAGGACAAGTTGATCTTGTGCGTGTATCCTATAAGCGAGATGGGACTGGTGAAGTTGAACTTATTGTCAAAGTTCTAAACCAAGAACAACGTTGGTTGGGCTCATATCAAAGTGGCAAGTTGAGTGTTAAAGCTGCTGAAATAGTAGAAAACGTGTTGAAGCAGTCCTTTCATTTGGATTCTCTTATTAAAGGCCCTGTTGTCGCGAATCGATGGATTTACCAACTTGACCAAACATCGTGTCTATTGAAGGGGGGGATTGAGGGGGATGCAGTTAAAATTGCGAGCGACGGTGTTGATTTGCTATTTGAAAAATTGCTGAAGGACGAGGGGGCGAGTGCTTACAAAGGCGTGCTGACTGCTCAAATGGAGAAATATTCTGACAGGGTTGAAATCAAAGAGATAGAGTTAAAAATGCCTAGCGGTGCAGTTTTGGAAGGTGAGGCAGGAGCAGATAAGCGACAGGTCGAAATGCATCTGCAAATAAAAATTCCTGCTAACTGGCACAAGCGTATAAGAGAAAACAGCAAACTCACCCAAGTTTGTAAGCCATCTCCTGAGGGGGGGATTAAAGTAGATGTAGGGATTCAGTTGAAAAATGGTGAGTTACGTGATGACCTATTATTCAGGTTGAAAGACAGGCCATTGATACAAAATTCTAAAAAACTACTGGAACAACAGTTGGAATTTTTGCTAAAGTAGTTCGATTTTATGAACCTCTCTTTAACCTCACTCCTCATATCATGTGCATTATCGTCAGTTGTGGTAGCACAACCGTTATCGTTAAATGACGCTACTTTGAAGTCATTGGAATTACTTCAAACGAAGACCAAGCTGAATAGAGATGCTTTTTCCTACCCGAAAAATCTTGGGAATTTTGCTATTGAAGATATTAAAGCTAGGCTTGGTTATTGGACCAATGATCGACTCAATCAACAGGATCGATTCGAGGTTTTAAAGACGTTCAAGCGTCCTCCATTCGCAGGTGTTATTGCAGTTTCGGCAAAGAAAAACACACCTTTTGATCTTCGGGTTCAACCGATGTGTTTTATCAAAGAGGGAGAGAAATGGAAGCTAGCACCAATGATCTCAAATTTCAGCTATGCTGCGACGACTCTTGATGAACAGAAACGGCAATTGGCAGGAGAGGTTGAAACTTGGCTCAATAAACATGCCTTGGAAAGCTATGATGTGGCATTACGTATAAAGCGTAAGGAGTTTCAATCTAGAGTCGATCTCAAGAAAAAGGAGGTGGCGAATACGTGCAAGAATTCTACGGATCTTTTGGACTACTTCTTTGAGCAGCTAGATGAAAAATCTTTAGAAGGATTATGTGCAGCCACTGGCTATGATTCCGATGAACAATGGTCCACTGGGCAAGATAGTAAACTACTTCTGCGGTCACTTATTTTTGCAACTCAGAAAGGAACGCAAAATAAGCGAGTGTGGAATGTGGTTTCGTCCTCTGACTACCTTAGAAAAGTAGTTAATTCTGAGCATGATGATTCCAGTGGTCATGATGCTTTAGCTGTGGCGTTTATAGCTACTGAAAGTTCGCAAAATGACGGGCGTAATTTATTTGGAAAAAGCACGGCCTATCAGATGACAGTTTTTAATGTCAATTGGCAGCCTGGTGCCCATTTAATTCGTCTGCCATCTGCCTTACTTATCTCTGAAGACGAAGAAAAATCTAACTCATTTGACGAGAGATTTGAAAGATGGGCACTTGATAATAAAATGCAGGCGATTTGGGATAAAGTACCTCAGCTTGTTTTCAAAGCAAGTCAAGGTAACTACTGCAAATCAATTGAAGCTCTAAAGATTCGTTTACGTAAAGCACGTGAGGAGAACGATTTTTCAGAGTGGCTGAAATGTCACACCCCAACAAATAAATTAGCTAAAGAAAAGTATGATGGCTACTTACAGGCCGTCTGCTCTAGCTGGAAAGCTGCAGAGCGGGCACAATCCAATTCAACTATCGACTTTAGATATTCTAAGGATAAGCAGTCCGCTGTAGCATTAAGTTTAATATTAGATTTTGGAAACATGAAGGGTTCAAATGTTTCTTTTGTAGGCTACCATCAGAATGCTCATGGATGGGGGGTTGTGATTAAGCCGGACCAATTTGCTGCTAGTTATCCTGAATTAAAGAAACTAGTGAAGGGTTTTGGTGAGACAGATCAAGATGTTATCACGAAGTATTTAGCAACGATAAGAAAGCAAATCACCCTGGTTGATCCGCAAAAAATAAGTAAGCGCAAACTGCCGAAAAAATCTTGGGTTGAGGGGGTGTCTTTATGTCTAGCGTCAATTAAGGAGGCGGACATGCAGGCCTTTTCGAGACTTGTTTGTAGTAGCACGAAAGAGGATGACTCCTTGTTAGATAAATTAGGTATTTTGTTTGAATTGTATAGTGGCTCTGAAGATCTAAAAGTAAAAGAAGTAGTGATGGGGGATCATGGTGTTGCTTCTGTATTGGTCGAACGTAAAGAAAATAAGGAACTCAAGTATATGCACTATTTCATGGTTAATACTGACGAGGGAGTGCGCCTTGATATTCAACATCATATTAGTGTCGATAGCAGCTCAAGATTAGCCAGTATCTTAAATCGCACAAAATGGAAAATGGTTCAAAAGTCTTACCCATCTGATGCAGTTAGTTTTTTTAAGAAAAATCACGAACACTTTGGTAAGGTTTTAAAGCCTTTTTAATGCGAGCTAAGTCATTAATAGCTTGTTGTAGGATTGTGAAATCACTTTTGGAGCCTGTTGGGAAGAGTCGAATGAGTAATAATGTCATTCGAGCAAGAGTCGAAGGCTCCCAAGGTTTTGATAAAAATCCCACTATTTTCTTTTCGTAATTACTTTAGATGTCTAAATTGTTATTGTATGAGTAAATCTTTTGAGGAAGCCGGTATCTCTAGCTTGGCTATTCGTTTTGAGGAACGTGTAAATTCAATTTTAAAAGGGCAGGAAAATGTAGTTCGCAGAGTTTTAGCAACGATGATTGCTGGTGGTCATGTGCTGCTCGAAGATAATCCTGGCACTGGTAAAACGACTTTTGCGAAGGCTATTGCAGCAGCAGTATCTGGAAGTGTTTTTCAGCGTGTTCAGTTTACCCCTGACTTATTGCCGTCCGATATTGTGGGAGTAAGTGTGATTGACCCAGCTACTCATCAAATTCGATTTCAAAAAGGTCCGGTATTTACAGATATTTTATTAGCTGATGAAATCAATCGAGCGTCACCAAGAACGCAAAGTGCTTTGTTGGAGGCTATGGCTGAACGGCAAGTGACGATTGAAGGTCATTGCTATGATTTGGACGAAGCGTTTTTTGTTATAGCAACACAGAATCCCGTAGAATTTAGGGGGACCTATCCACTGCCTGAAGCACAGATGGACCGTTTTTCTGTTCAGTGTTCACTTGGTTATGTTTCAATAGATGAAGAGGTAGCAATTTTACAATCCCAACGCCACCACCACCCACTGCGTGATCTTCAGCCTGCTATTAGCCATGATGATCTACTAAGTCTTCGTGAGGCCGCCCGTAATGTTGTTGTGTCTGATGAGTTACAACGTTACATCGTCAAGTTAACCAGCGAGACGCGTGCCATGGAAGAGGTTGTGTTACCTGCCAGTCCTCGTGCTTCTATTGCCTTAATGCGTGTGGCTCAAGCTTTGAGCATTTTTGAAGGCCGTGACTTTCTCATACCTGAGACAATAAAACAAATTGCAGGAGATGTGATTGCGCACCGATTAGTGCTTAGTCATGAAGCAAAATTTTCAGGTGCTACGGGGCGTTCGATTGTGGATCAACTGTTGGATGCTATACCAATTCCGGTCTAGATGCTAAAGGATCGTAGACATATTCCTAAATGGAAAGTTCGCTTTTGGCGTATTTTGTATAAGAGCTATAAGTCGAATAAGGGAGCGAGTAGTATGCTTCAGCACCGTATTACTCCGCTAGGGTATATGATTGGTTTGTGTCTTATTCTTGCAATGGCCTTACGGCTAGGATCGACCGAAAATACCTTATTCTCCATTATTGCCACATTGGCAGCAATGTTGTTATTTTCTTTCGTTTCAGTTTTCTTTAGGCGAGGCAAGCTATCGATCCATAGATCTTTGCCGAAGATGGGCACAGTGGGGATTCCTTTGCATTACACTGTGACGATTGAGACCGATCAGTGGTTGACGGTGAGTTCAGCAAGATTACGAGAGTTGCCTGCGAGGAATATTCCTTCAGAGGATGTATTTGTATATTCTGTAGAACCTGGAGAAGAGTCTAGAAATGCGTTTGATCGCCTTTTTGTGCTGTATCGCTGGAAGTGGCTGACGGATTCTCGACAAGGTTTCTATGCACAAGACTCTCAACCAATTAAGGTAAGTTCCAAGAGTCCGGCTAAGGTAAGGATGCAGTTCATTCCAAAGAGGCGTGGTATATTACCAGTTTGTAATATGCGAGTGCTTTTACCTGACCCACTCTTTTTATTCCAACGCTGTGTTGGTGTGAAACAAACCCAGGACAGTGTTTTAGTGTTACCTAAGCGTTATAAGATTAATAGTTTGAAAATGTTAGGTGAGGCTCAGAATCAGATTGGTGGGGAAGCTCAGTCGCGTCAAATTGGTCAATCTAGTGAATTTGTGAGTCTTCGCGGCTATCGTCCAGGTGATCCACTGAAACACGTGGACTGGAAAAGCTGGGCAAAGACGGGACAGCCAGTCGTTCGCGAGTATGAGGATGTTTATTTTCCACGTCACGGTTTAGTTTTAGACACTGGAGTTCATCCAACTCTGCATGAAGAATTTGAAGAAGCTGTATCAGTTGCGGCTTCATTTGCTTGTTCCATTGAAACCAACGAAGGTTTGCTAGATTTGGTGATGATGCAGCAGCAGGCGAAAGTGGTGACTGTGGGTAAAGGAGTCGAGCAACTAGATCATATGATGGAGGTGTTAGCCTGTGCTGAAATGGAAACACGGCCTAACTGGAACGAGTTGACCACGCAGGTTTGTGATATTGCCCCAGATTTCAGTGGCTGTATTATGGTGTTTGCTGATTGGGATAGAGACCGATGTAACCTGCTTAATCGAGTGGTCTCGATGGGAGTGACGGTAGTGGCTTTACTGGTCTATAACGACGAAAAGAGCACCCAGCAGTTGATGAAGGATTTTAGCCCAGCTGTTCGTGTGCACTTGCTTAAGGCAGGTCAGGTGCAAAAGGGGCTTGATCAGGCTCTTGAATCATTATCAGAGCGGTAGCAGGAAGCCAACCCCGAGTCTGAGAATTTAGCTCAACATAGTACCAATCAGCACGGTTGGATAGCACTCGGCACAAACTCGCTGTTGGCACTGATACGATACTATCCTTTTTCTCACTAGCGGTGATACTTAGGGGTTCAGTTTTTAGACTATGACCCTCTTCTATAATAACAGCCATTTCGTTGAGTGGGCCAAAGTATTGTGATTTTGGATAGAGTTGTGTAGCGGTGAAACTGAGTGTGCTTATAGCGAAGAAAAGAAACGCCGCAATACAGAATGGGATGAGCTTTCTTGGTTTAAGGAGAATGCAATAGAACAGAGTTAAACCTAGTGCCCATAGACAAACTGCCATTGTATTTCTGTAAGTTGATTGTGGAATATGAGCAATCCATTGAAGTGACTTTGTCTGATCTTTTTCTACAGGGTGTTGAAGTGATTTACTGAGAAATTTTAAATTTTGAATAGACTCAGGATGCTGAGGTTGCTCAAGCAGTGCCCTATGATAATAGAGTGCTGCCATTCCTGGTTGCCCAACTTTGTAATAACATGTTGCTAGATTGTAGAGTGTATTTGCCGAATTCTGTGGTTCTTTTTCTAAGAGTTGAATGGCTTTGTCAAATTCGTTTACTTCGAGTGCTGCATGAGCGTCATCTAATGGGGTGGCATCGATTGGTTGAGCTAGAGAAAAAATGACGACGAAGATGGAAAGGGAGCGAAGTAGTTTGATGATATGGGTTCGCTTAGATTTATCCATTGTTTGTTCTTCTGGATTTGGTGTGAAGCACAGGGCATCACGTTCTTCTAGAAGAGTTTGAGTAGAAGTTCTTTTTTCTGTCGAGACCCATTGTTCTATATAGGACCCTACCGCTTTGTAGAACTGGATGTTACTGAGATTTGCTTGCTTGAGTGCTTTTAGGTCTCTATCTTTTATCAGGTCTTTAGTATGAGTGAGCAGATAATGGCGACGCTGTCTATTAAGCCATAGCCCAAAAATAATTCCAGCGATTGATACGGGTATCCAATGCCATGAGAACGGGGGGTTGTAAGCTGATTTGGGTGAGTATGGGGTAAAATCGATGAAGCCTAAAATATTCTGTTGGTCTTCTTGAGCTCTACTGTTTGCGGGTAGGCCGATTATTTTGCTGGTAGAAAATTGGAGTTCTTTAGTTTTGCTAAAGAGAATCTCAAATTGTTCGGCGTCAGGATTGAAATAATTCATCACAAACTGTGGTGAACGGGTGACCACCCTTTTGGGTCTAACAAGGTATTGAAACTCGACACTACTTTGTGAGGTTTTACGGAGGTGATCTGGCTCTATACGCGTGGTGTCGATAACTTCCCAATTGTCAGAGTCTTTGAGTTGTGGCGGGGCGATAGTTTGGAAGTTTCCTTTGCCATTGATAAGAAGAGAGAACTTGAGGGACTCGTCTAGACTGACATGATTTGATTCTGGTAGAATAGTATCGAGTGAGAAATTGCCAACATTGCCATTGAAACCTTGAGGGGCACTCTCAGGAAGTGGCCTGATGGTTAAGGCTAGTTGATCGGTTTCTAGCGGGCGCCGCACATAGTCAATTTGTGGTCCGAATACACCCATTTTAGAAATACTAAAAGCACAGGAGGCCGATAATGGTCCAAGTGTTGCCTTGCCCGCTTGTAGTCCGTGTAATGTAGAATGGTAGGCAACGCCTAAATAACGTTGCTTATCGATCAGCAATGCCGTGCTAGAATTTGAGTAACCAATTCTCGAATGCACGTCTGGGGGGTCAAATCTCCACGCTGCGAGCTGGAGAGATGTATTTGCACTACATGATCCCCATTGGCTGACCTCGAGTGATTTTGGTAATAGAAAACGTAGTTCTGCGGAAACTGTTTCATTCACATAGGTTTCATCTTTTTCGACGAAGAGAGCTGAGCGGTAGCGGTGTTTGCGGCCAGCTACTATAACTTCTTTTTGCGTGAATACCGCCAACGGGTGAACTTGAAAAGTAACGGTGTTGGTGCTGTAGCGTTTACCGTTGGACTCGACTTCAATAATTGGGGTGACAAATGAGCCAGTCCTGGAGGGAGTCAGTTGGTAGACGTAGACGAAAGCTCTCCTATTATTTTGAGTGATCAGTGTTGTGGCACGCCAAAGACTGAGTTCGAAACCATTGCCTTGAATATCTTTGTTGAGAATCGACACATCTTGGTTGTAGGAGACGAGATGTAATTTACCTGTCTCACCTTCTGCGAGATGTTTGACGGGTAGGTAGACATTCAGCTCAGGCTCTTTTGCAAAGAGTGTGGCTGAAGTAAAAAGGATGAAGAGGAAGAGCAGGCGTTTCATTTACCAATCGAATTCAGATCTATAAGGGCGACGAGGAGCACGTTTAAGTGGGTTTCTTTGTTCGTCGCTAAGGCTTTCCAAGACACGCTTCGCGTAGGCCTCGGCGGATTCATTTTTATTCTTTTTTAAATTAGTACTGTCGGGATCACCATCTTGTTGGTTTTCATCGCCCGGTTCATCAGAATTAGGGTCGTCTTTTGGTTTGCCCTTGTCGCCACCTTCACCTTTGTCACCGGGTTCTTTTGGTTCGCCCTTATCAGGATCTGATTCGTCAGAAGGGGAGTCGCCTTTTTGTTTGCCATCGGGCTTATCCTGTTTGTCTTGTTCTTCCTTCTTCTCTTCTTGATGCTGCTTTTCAGCCTCTTGCTCTGCAGTATCTAAGTCCTCGATCAATTTTTTGATGGTGGCGGCATTCTGCTCTGCATTAGCGTGACTCGGGTTGAGTTGATGGGCGTAGCGATGAAATTTGACAGAGTCAGACCATTGGGTTGAGGCCGTTGAGATATCTGATTGGGAAAATGGTGGTTTTGCTTTTGGATCCCTTTTGATTTGCAGTAAAGTTGCCTTGATATGTTCTTTGAAACTTATTTCTCCCTCAGGTTTAAGTTTGTTCCATTTTTCGAAGAAGAGGCTGTTGCCTAAGTTGTAGGAGGATTCAGTCTGAATCGTTGTTGATGTGTGGAGTAAGGCCTTACTGAATGCCGCTTGAGCATTGTTGTATTGGCCAGCTCTGAAGGCCGCATCTCCCATCGCAAAATAGATTTCTGCACGTTCGTCACCAGTTGTGATCTTAGCAGACTTTTTAAAGGTTTCGATCGCTTGCTCGTATTGCTTTTTATTGAGTTCACTACGGCCATCACGTAAATGAAGACCTTTATCAAGGTATTCTTGCTTAAGCGATTGGTAGGAGAGTTCCTTGGCTTGGATGTTCGAACTACTGAGGTAACAAAGGGTGAGGAGTAAGGCAACTGGACCGACTTTGAAGGCTAGCCATTGCACCTTTGCGAGACTTCCAGCAATGAGGAAGACGAACGCAGTTAGTAGGAAATAGTGATAGGATTCATCAGGCACGTGCAGAGTGTGAGCTCTGCCGCTCGACTCTTCAGTAGCATAGATGGATTGGATAAGTTGCTTCATATTGCCTTGATATAGCGAAGTATAGGTGCCATCAGAGGCGTTTGCAAGCTGCGTTAATACTTCTGACTCAAGCTTAGTGTAGACAATCTTTCCTTCTTTATCGCGAAACTTCTTATCCTGTTGTTCTTCATTTGGAATCGTACCGCCTGTAGGGGTGCCTACACCTACTGTGAAAATAGGGATTGCGGCCGCTTTGGTCATCGCCATGGCATCATCCATTTCTGAAACGTGTTTTTCGCCGTCGGAGAAAATAATCACGGTATGGTTTTGTCCCGCGACAGATTTCAGCATCTCTAGCGAACTGGTGACGGCTCGCCCTAGGTCGGATCCTGATGGGTACTCGGGGTCGGGTAGGCAGGAACGAATGTCCTTGATGATGGCGTCATGGTCTTGCGAGTATGGGGAATAGAGGGTGAGGCTTTCATCAAAGGTGGCGACACCTATATTACTCTCTGGGAATGCTTTTAGAACAGTGATGGCGGCGGCATGGGCGGCTTCGATCCTGCTGGGTGACATATCACGCGAAAGCATTGAGGTAGAAGTATCGAATAAGATAAAGATATTATGGCCTTCACTTGCTACAGTGATGACCTTCTCACCACTATAGGGGCGTGCTACCGAAATAATGACCAAGCCGAGGGCTAGAATATGGAGTAGATTTCCAAGGTGATTTATTCCTAGTGATTTTTGCTGACGCCATTTCTGTTGTAATCGCTCGGCAATGATCGTTTTTCCTTTGCCTTTTGGGCGTAGGACAGCAACTGCGTATCCTGCGATGAGCACCGGGATAAGTAGTAAGCAGATGAGCCAGTATGGGAAGATGAAGTCCATGCTAGTTGTCAGAGTTGCGGGTGATGTTGTGAATGAGGAGGAACATGAGGGTGATTGCACCGATACCCGTGAACCATGCGTGGTATTCTTTGACCTCTCGATAAGATGAAATTGGGGCTTCCACTTTTTCTAGCTTATCGATATCGCTGAATGATTGCTCGAGTGCCTCGGTTGTTTTTGCACGGAAGTATTTGGCTTCAGTGATCTCAGCGACACGCTTCAGGGTTTCTGTGTCAAATTCCTGTTGTGGGACGTGGAATTGATGATTGCCTAAGCGGCCAGTTTCGGTGCCAATCGCAAGTGTGTAGACTTTCACCCCTTTATCTTTTGCATAATGAGCAGCTTGCTCAGGAGAAAGTTTACCAGAATTCCATGAGCCGTCGGTGATGAGAATGACGATCTTGGTTTTGGTGTCTTTGATCTTATTATCTAGCCTGCCTGTGGAGTATCCAATTGCGGAACCGATGGCTGTGCCGGGAGTGACATAATCACTGTAGATGACTTCGCGATCAATCATCGCAGGCAGCCAGTCGTGTGCAGTTGTGATGGGGCTGACTTGGTAGGGACGACCAGCAAAGGCTACGACGCCGATTCTGTCGTGTGGTCTTTTTGTGATGAAATCCTTAGCTATTTTCTTTGCTGCTGTGATACGTCGCTGACGGCTGTTATCGATCACAAAGTCGGCGATTTCCATGGATTTAGAAACATCGATAGCGATGATGATATCGACTCCACTGGCCTTATATTGGTTGTGCACTTTTGTCCACTGGGGGCGAGCCAGAGCCATGACAAAGAAAAAGAGGGGGATGACAATGCGCGGAAAGGTGATGCCACCAAAGACCGACTTCGGCCGTTTACCTAATGTGCCGAGGATGGATAGTGATGAAAAGTAGAGGAGCGTGCGAGATCCATCACGTCCACGGATAAAAAAAAGTGGCACGAGAGCCAATAGAAGTAAAAAATACTCAGGCTTTGCAAATGTAAAAAACTGGACGAATTCTTGAATGACAAAAATCTATAGGCTGATGGGCGTGGTGTAAAGTAGTGAGACGTAAAATTCGTTTTACAATTCTAGCTATCTTGGAGGGTATTTTAACTTGGATCAGCAGCGTATAAATAGGCAGAAAGTGACATGACGAAAGCAAGTAAAACAAAGGCAATAGCGACGCCTAAGCAATGGGCAGCCTTGAAACTAAAGTAAGAAGGTGCCGAAATTTCACAATCTAGATGTAGAACATGCCGCTTTCTTCATCAGGAAGCATGTCTTCTAGAGTGACTTGACGCAGATTATTAGAGAAATCTGACGATACTGTGCGCCATATTTTTGAGACACTTTCTCCAGATTCACCGTTCGATGACATTGTTTTATCGATCAAGGTAGGTTCTACTGAATTCACAATTTCGTAGAGAGTGATTGACTTCGCTGGCTTTGCGAGCAGGTATCCACCCATTTTTCCACGCTTAGAATTGATCAGGCCACTTTTACGGAGATCGTTGAGAATTTGCACTAAGAAGTTTGCAGACACAGCTTCTCGTTGCGCTATCTCGTCAAGTCGAGTAATAGTTTGTCCATCGAAGTTTTTCGCTAACTGAGCCAATGCTCGGCAGGCGTATTCTAATTTCTGGGAAATTCTCACGAACTCGAAATCTACATAAAAACGCTATGGAGGGAATAACAAAAAGTGACGCATTGTGTCAGTCAGCACCAATCGATCTAGAAAAGGCGTGGAGTGAAATCATTAGCTACGCAAAAGAGATCGTTAGCAACGAGGTCTATCTGAAACCATTATTGGAGGATGTCATTCTCTCAAGAAGTTGTTTTGGGTCGGCACTAGCTGCACGATTGTCACGTAAATTAGCACGTGAGGACATGGGCCGCGACCAATTGGAGCCTATTCTCGAAAGTGTATTTGTCGAAAATCCACGGGTAGCAATGAGTGCTCTACGTGATATGATCGCGATCAAGGAACGTGACGCCGCATGTCAATCAGCACTGGAGCCCTTGCTTTTCTTTAAAGGTTTCTTAGCTATCTCGACCTATCGCGTGGCTCATTTCTTATGGAATTCTGGACGTCGTCCATTGGCGCTCTATTTCCAAAGTATTTGTTCTGAGGCATTTGGTGTGGATATCCACCCAGCGGCTCGTATTGGCTGTGGTATCCTTCTTGACCACGCTACCAGTGTGGTGGTGGGTGAAACTGCTATTATCGAAGATAACGTGTCTATCCTTCACGAAGTGACCCTCGGGGGAACTGGTAAAGCTCAAGGAAACCGTCACCCGATTGTGCGTAGTGGTGTTCTTATTGGTGCAGGAGCTAAGCTTCTTGGACGTATTGAAGTCGGTGTATGTGCTAAAATTGGTGCAGGATCCGTAGTTCTCAGTGATGTGCCTCCACATAAGACTGTGGCTGGCGTTCCTGCTGTTGTGGTGGGTGATGCGACTGAAGATGAGCCTGCAATGGATATGAATCAATCCTTTGAGTGCGGCCAAATCTAAAATCCTTGTGATTACGGCTTGAATATTCGGAGCGGACTGAGAATAGTCCCGCTCCCAAGCAATGTGTATCGTCAGCCAAGAAAGTTACCCAGATATTCCTGTTTCCCAACACAGGGAACGTATTATTGCGGCGATGCGAGAGCATCAGATCATTGTGGTGGTGGGGGATACTGGGTCCGGTAAAACGACTCAGTTGCCCAAAATGGCATTGGAGTACGTGGCGAGCTTGCCTGAAGCTCAGCGTAAGCTAGTCGGCTGCACCCAGCCACGTCGAATTGCTGCTGCCAGTGTTTCTAAACGGGTTGCTGAAGAACTGAAAGTGGAGCACGGCCAAGAAGTCGGTTACCAGGTGCGATTCGAAGACCAATCGAATAAAAACACCCAGTTGAAGTTCATGACTGACGGGATTCTGCTGGCAGAGACCCAAGGTAATGTAAAACTGGAGCAATACTCGGTACTGATCATTGATGAAGCTCACGAGAGAAGTTTGAATATTGATTTCCTGCTCGGCTACCTAAAGCGTTTGTTAACACAACGGCCAGATCTGAGAGTGTTGATTTCTTCTGCGACACTCGATGCAGGAGCATTCGCAGAATTTTTTGATGATTGCCCGATCATTGAAGTAGAGGGACGCACCTTCCCAGTAGAAACACATTACTTACCAAATGTAGGTGATCGAGACCTTGCCCAGCATGTGATAGAAGCGGTCGAATGGATTAAGTCGGTTGATACTTCCGGCGATGTTTTGGTCTTTTTACCAGGAGAGCGTGAAATTCGTGAATGTGCTGACTCCTTAGAAGGACGCCATTGGGCACGCACTGAGGTGCTGCCGCTTTTCGCGAGATTAGGGTTAGCTGAACAACAAAGGGTGTTTCGCACCATCTCTGGCGTGCAACGTATCGTTTTAGCCACTAATGTTGCCGAGACTTCGCTCACCATTCCTGGTATCGTTTACGTTGTGGACTCTGGCCTCGCCCGTGTGAGCCGATGGAATCCATCGCGTCAGGTGCAACGGCTACAGATTGAAAAGATTTCTCAAGCGAGTGCAAGGCAACGTAAAGGACGTTGTGGACGTGTGCGTGAAGGTGTCTGTGTGCGCTTGTATGAAGAAGATTGTCATGAGGATCGGGATGAATACACAGATCCTGAAATTCGACGTTCTTCATTGGCAGGGGTGATTCTGAGGATGAAATCTCTGAAGCTTCCTGATATCGAGGACTTTCCCTTTCTAGATCCACCATCGCCGAAGCATATTAGTGAAGGCTATCGAACGCTGCGAGAGATTGGAGCCTTGTCGGATGAGAATCGATTACTTCGCCCTGGGCATCAACTGGCACGATTACCGGTCGAACCTCGACTTGGTAAAATGCTTTTGGAGTCGCAAGAACGTCGTTGTTTAGCTGAACTTTTGGTGATCGTCAGTGGTCTCAGTGTGATGGACCCGAAGGAACGACCTCAAGATAAGCAACAACAAGCGGATCAAGCACATGAAAAGTGGAAGCATGAAGACTCAGACTTCATGTCGATTCTTCTGTTATGGCACGATCTACAACAATTCAAAGAGGGGAGAAGGTGGCAGCGCAACCAACTTCGCAAGTTCTGTAAGAAGCAATTTGTCAACTTCCGTCGTGTGCAAGAATGGGATAATCTGTATAATGAGTTGGCACAGTTAGCGAAGCGATCACTCAAGTGGGAAGTTCCAGAACTCGCAGTGCTACAACAAGATTGGGCACACGAAGACGAAATTCATAAGTCCATCCTAGCAGGAATTCCTAAACAAATTGGTGTCTTTGATCGCGAGAAGAAAGCGTATAAAGGAGCTCAAGGTCGTGAGTTTGCAATTTTCCCAGGCTCAGGATTATTTTCGAAGAAAAAGTTAGAGTGGGTGTTAGCCTATGAAATGGTCGATACCTCACGCTTGTGGGCTCGCCGCAATGCGGTTCTTAAGCCTGAGTGGGTGGAGGAAGTGGCTCCTCACCTGTGTCGGGTGCGATGGCATAGTGCTAGTTTTGATAAGAAGCAAGGGGCTGTTTACGCGAAGGAAATTGTCACCTGTGCCAATCTAACGATCGTTGATGGTCGCAATGTTCACTACGGAAGGATACAGCCAGAGGCGGCGAGGGAAGTCTTTATTCTAGAAGGGATCCTGCAAGGCGGGATGACAGCAAGACCGGAGCTTATTAAGCAAATCGAGTCACTACGCACGCATGTGACTGAACTTGAGCAAAAGCTTCGACGTGTCGATGGAATATGGGCAGAGGAATTGTTAGCCGAGTGGTTCCGCCAAGAACTACCTGCTGATGTGTGCACGGTAAAATCCTTTTTGAAGTGGACTCAAAACTGTGAAAAGCAACTGACATTGGCAGATGTTTGTTATGAAGATGTTGAGTCCTTAAACGGTGAAGACTACCCAGATAACTTAGAGCATCAGGGGGAGGAATATCCACTGTATTATAAAACTGCACCAGACGAATTTGACGACGGCGTAACGGTTGGGATCCATGTTGATCAACTTAGTTTATTTCCTGACTACATTGCTTCTTGGGGCGTGCCAGGGGATTTAGTCGAACGCGTTCAGTTATTGATTCGATCTCTTCCTAAGAGCCAGCGTATTGCCTGTAACCCTGCACGTGAACGAGCAGAAAAATTTGCCGAGCAATGTAATGGTAGAGCACGTGATGTGTCACTTTATATTGCATTGGCTAGTTACCTTTCGCAAATTTCGAGACAATACATCACTGTAGATCAATTTGATTTAGCTAAAGTTCCAGCAGCAATGCAGATGAAGTTTTGGGTGTGCGACGACGCAGGCAACGAACTTGCCTTTGCCGCTGACCTATCCAAAGTGAAATTAAAGCTATCTGGTCTAGTTAAGGAACGTTTCGAAGAAAGCTCCAGTGCTGAATGGGAATTCACCGGGATGAAAGCGTTCGATTGCGATCCCTTACCGGAGGTTCTTGAGATGCCTCAAGGAAATGCTTACCCCGCATTGATTGACGAAGGCACTAGTGTCGGAGTGAAAGTGTATGCTGATAGACTTGTAGCTCAGAACGAACATCGTGGCGGTATCATTCGCTTATTTTTGTTCGACCACTTTGATCACGTCAAATATATTTCCAAGTCACTGCCTCTCAGTATTGAAACTAAAATGTACCTTCCGTTGCTAGGAGAGAAGGGCGTGGATCAAACCAGCGTGGTGCGTTGGTCAGTGGAGCGGGCGATGGGTAGGGATCTGCCTAGGGATGCAGATGCGTTTGCAGCTAGTTCAGGTCAAGGGAGAGGTGAACTTCATGAGGCAGCCTCTAAGGTCTGTAAACTGCTTGATCGTGTTGTTAAAGCCTACCGAGAGGTTGACCTCAAATTGGCTGGCTGGAGGAATGATGAACACCTTGGTGAAATAGCAGAAGATATTGATGAGCAAATGCGTTGGTTACTGCGTAAAGAATTCTCTCAACAGGTGGATGTTTGGACTTTGGAGTATTATCCTCTTTGGTTCGAAGGAATGCTCGACCGTATGCACCGAGCTAAGAGTCAGCCCTTAATTAAGGACTTAGAAAAAATGGACGCAATGTTAGATTTGTGGCAACCATGGCATGATCATTGGTCTGAGCGAAGAAAGGATTTGAACCTTATCGATGTCGGGCACTCCCTCAATCTTCTTCGCACAGCAAGTTTCTGTCCAAACTTAAAACTCCCTGTCAAAATCTCTACAAAGGTCGTGAAGAAGAAATTAGATGGAGTTGGTGTGGTGTATTAATACCGCCAAATTTTTATGGCTAGGTGGCGGTTTTCTCTAATCTGATTATTTAGCTCTCTCAAGTAAACTGTCAGTGGTCAATGCGTCTAGACCCCAGCTCTCCAGCAGGTTGGCCACTTTGGGGTCGTTCACGGTCCATGTCCACACTGCGACACCTTGGCTCTGAAGAGCATTGATCACACTTGGTGATAACATGTTGAAATTTAAATCGATTGCTTTGATGCCAAGTTTACGACACTGCATGCTTAAATAGTCTATACGACTTTTGTCACTCACACAGTTGGCAGGGAAGCGGCTACATATCCATGCACACTGAACTGTTGGAGCCATCGTTGAAAAATGCTTAACGACTTGCTCTGAAAAGGCAATAACAACAGCCCGCTGATTGCTTCCTTTAAGAATACGAATGACCTCATTGGATGCTGCAGGAGCTTTAATCTCGATCACCGGAACAGTCTTGGTTTTTTCAAACAACTT
>CAXMOB010000299.1:0-11067 GCA_964194815.1 Vicinamibacteria bacterium
GGGTCTGTCTTGTCGATGCTAGCCTCGTAGCTTGCTAGTGCCTCTTTTAATGCTGGAATGGACCTTTTTTGGGCAGCTTTAATGATATCTAGTTGCAGGGCGATGGGCTGTTTTTTGAGATTGGTCAAAAGGTCTAAAAGAACGTCTGCGGACTTAGGGTGCTTGAGAGTTCCAAGTTGAGTGATCACGATCTGCTTTTCAGCGATTTTTCCTGATGAAAGTATTTTCTGCGTGACTTCAAATGCCTTATTCGGATCAATACGACTTAGTGTTCCTAGTGCGGCACTAATCATCTTGATATCTGGATCAGCCGTGAGCTTGACGAGAATTTCGATAAACCCCTTAACTTTCTGGGATTCAATTTTCTTCATTGCAGCTAAGCGAACCGCCAAAGGATTCTTTGGGTTTGTGAGTTGTTTGACCAATGTGTCTATCGAGATTTTGACGTCGAACTTACCGGCAAGCTTGATGACTTCTACAATGAGATTGCCTGAGGCAGTGCCGAGCAATGGAAGTAATGCGGTACGGACTTCTTCACGTGCTGCCTTTCCAATTTTAACCTGATTAGCAATAGGGCGTATCATTCCTGTGGTGGGATCTGCAGGAGGTGATTTTTCAAAGCGGCCGAGAAGCCATAGAGCTTCTGTGCGGGCATTCTCGCTGAGGCTGGTATTGTTAGCGACTGCTACCAATCGGCTAACATTTTTATCGCCACCAGCGCGGATCATTGCATTGAGGATACGCATATCGACGGACCAGGTAGATTTACCCAGCAGATGAGTAGCGGCTGAGAGATCTTTGCGTGCACCTTCGATGTAGTTGTCATTGATCGCTTGGATAGCTTCTATGGCAATGGATAGGTCTGAGTCATTGAGGAAATGGCCGATACGGGCTTCCTTCATGCGGCGGAATGCGAGAACGATGGAGCGGCGCACAGCAGGAGATTTATGATCAGCAAAGGCAAAAATGGCATCGGCGTCTCCGATCTGAACCATTCCCTGAACTACTCCGTGGCGAAGGTACTCATCTTGATCATTACTTTTTTCTGCCAGCTCTATAAGAGCAGAAATGTGATCTTTATTTCCTAGTTTTCCGAGAGCAATGGCAGCAAGCATTTGGGTTCTCGCATCAGAGTCGGTGAGTAGCTTGATGGCTGCTTCGGCACCTAGTTTGTGACCACTTTCGCTGAGTGCCTTCACCGCTTGTCCGCGTACCTTGGAGTCGGGGTGAGAACATAGTGTGACAAGTTGCTTTGCAGATTCGACATCCTTTTTAATGCGTGCAAGGTTTCCTAGACCCCAGACACCATGGAGGCGAGTGGTGATTGGTTCGGAAGCTTGGGTGGCGGCGATGAAGATGTTACGGTTGGCTGTATTCTCTGCAAGTGCGAACTGTACACGGAGGCGAACCCGCATATCAGGATGACGGAGGAGCTTTGCCAGCTGTTCTGGTTTCATCTTTCCGAAACCTTCGGCGAAGAGTCCGCGCACTTGCTTGGTTTCGGGTTTTGCCAGCTCCTTGGCATCATGGAAGGTGTAGATGCTTCCGAAACCATGGGTGGGCCAACTACCGACGTAATCTGAGACGTAAGCCTTCCCATCGTAGCCGAATTCGATATCGGTATTGAGCATTCCGCTGACAAAATTCTCCATGCGTTCGACTTTGAAGCCTGCACCATCTGGCTCCATGCGAAAGCCGATCACCGCACTGCCGGCACCTCTGTAATCACAGACAAAAAAGTGGTTATCCCATTTTTCTGCCAAGCCTGTGCCAGGATTATAAGCGAGACCAGAAGGTCCTTTGGAAACGAAACCCGATGGGCGAAGGATGGCTCTGGGGCGGAGTTTGTTATCCATGTCCCACTGACCTTCTTCCATCCATTTGGAGCTGTTGCGTCTAGTGCCGGCGACTACATTTGTAAAATGAGTGAATGCTTGGTGACCGCGATGCCATCCAGAGTAGGCACCCTCGATGATGTCCACGACGCGTGCCTTGTCGCCCAGATCTGCGTTGTTATCTACCGAGAAAAGGTTGCCGTAGCGGTCAAATGCGACTTCTTTTGGATTTCTTAGTCCAGTGTGGACGACTACGAGTCCACTGCCGTCTCTCTCCATCCGGAACGCTGCTCCTTCGTACTGAGCATTTAAGTGGCGGCCATCCTTAGTTTTTAGATTGTAACCACGGTCACCAATGGTGAAATAAATACGGTTGTCAGGGCCGAGGGCAAAGCCGTTGAGATCATGTCCACTGAGGCTAACGCTGATGCCGTAGCCTTCTTGAAGAGATTCTCGCTTATCAGCAACGAGATCACCATTGGTGTCTTCTAGCATCCAGACATGAGGAATGCAGGCGAAGTAAATTTTCCCATCCAGAGCCATGACTCCGGCTGCGGTGCCATCAAGTGGGTCGTTGAATCCTTCAGCATAGATTTGTCCAAAATCTGCTTTGCCATCGCCATCGCGGTCTTCAATCACGCGGATCTTTTCCGAGTATTGGGTGAAATAGGAGAGAGGTTTTTTCTTAGCATATTTCTTATACATCGCGAGTCTGCCCGCTGTCGACTTCAGAGCATAATCGTCAACCGTCCAGTGGCCGTTTCGGCGGTTGTCCTCGACCCCGCGATCAAAGCGGTGGGTTTCAGCGATATAGATACGGTTTTGTTCATCAATGGAAATAGCAGTGGGGTCCTGCACGTTTGGCTCCCGTGCGAAGACGGTGGCGGTCATTCCCTCAGGGTACTTGATGATGGATAGTAATGCCTTGTCGGCATCGACGACGGGCAAGGGCTTCGGATTTGCAGTTCCCTCGATCTTGCTTGGCTCATCCTCGGGGATTGCGAAAATGGTGAGCGAGCTCGCGATCAATGCGACAATAGTGAATTGGAAAGGGGCTAAGAAATTTTTTGGACTCATGGCGGGGATTCTTACTACTGTTACGCACTTTACAATAAAAAAATTTTAGATTGCGAGCGCTTTAGCATTCTCCATTGCCTGCAGAATCGACTAGATCGCAAAACCCATCACCACGGGCTCATCCAGGGCTTTTCAATGATATTACCTTAGTGGTGAATCATGCATTCTCAGCAAGCTCATTCATTCGCTTTGCTCTGGACAACCAACCTCGCCGTTATCTACACTCCCGGCTCATGAAGTTCACTCAGTTATTTATTGCCTCTTTGGCCGCTTGCACGCTCAGTTATGCTGCGGAAAAACCTAACATTGTCATGATTGTGGCCGATGACCAAGGCTGGGGCGATCTGAGTGTCAGTGGCAATGTCGATTTGAAGACGCCGAATATTGATTCGTTAGCACGCGATGGGGCTAGTTTGGATCGATTCTACGTCTGCCCAGTCTGCTCTCCCACACGGGCGGAACTACTAACAGGGCGTTACTCTACTCGTCTGGGCGTTGTCAGCACCAGTGCGGGAGGCGAACGACTGAACCTCGATGAGTCGACGATCGCAGACACATTCAAAGCCGCTGGCTATAGCACAGCAGCATTCGGGAAATGGCACAACGGTTCGCAATGGCCCTATCATCCTAATGCCCGTGGATTCGACGAGTTCTATGGTTTTTGTTCAGGACACTGGGGTCACTACTTCGACGCAGAGCTTGAACGCAATGGCAAATTGGTTAAAGGGAAGGGGTATATCACCGATGATTTCACCAAGCACGCCATCGATTTTATCAAAAAGAATAAAGAGAAGCCGTTCTTCTGCTATCTGCCTTACAACACCCCTCACTCTCCCATGCAAGTGCCGGAAAAATTCTGGAAGAAATTCGACGGAGCGGATCTGAAAATGGGAGACGACCAATCGAGGCCGAATGTTCTTCAACACACTCGTGCCGCACTGGCAATGTGTGAGAATATCGACTGGAATGTCGGGCGGGTGCTCAAGACATTGGACGAACAGGGGATAGCGGAGAACACGATCGTCATTTACTTTAGCGATAACGGACCGAATGGCAGCCGATGGAATGGAGGAATGAAAGGGATCAAGGGCTCTACAGACGAAGGGGGAGTTCGTTCTCCTTTCTTCATTAGGTGGCCGAAAATCATCAAGGCCGGCGTCACGATCCCGCAGATTGCTGGAGCGATCGACCTGCTTCCAACCTTAACGGATCTGTCAGGGATTCCCGTAGTAGGAAAAAAGAAACTGGATGGAGTGAGCATCAAGCCGTTGCTTATTGGGAATGCAACAGCTTGGCCGCAGCGGATGATTTTCAGCACTTGGCAAAGACGCGTTAGTGTGCGCTCGCAAAAATACCGATTGGATCACAAAGGTCAGCTGTTTGATATGCAGGCCGATCCAGGGCAAAAGCATGACGTTTCAAAGAAACACCCTGACCTAACCATTAAATACAAACAGGCTGTGGTTGACTGGAAGGAAGAGACAAAGATACCGGTAAAGGTGCGGCCATTTACCGTCGGTCATCCGGGCTCGCAGCTTACTTATCTTCCGTCTCGTGACGGAAAATCACATGGCACCATCAAGCGAAGCAGCCGTTATCCTAACTGTTCTTTCTTCAAGAACTGGACCAGCAAAGACGATTCCATCACTTGGAATATTGAGGTGCTTACGGCGGGTTCATACAAAGCGCAGGTTTATTACACCTGCAAGAAAGAGAATGTTGGTGCGATGCTGGAACTGAGTTTCAACGGCAATAAGACACAGGGCAGAATCACAGAGGCGCACGACCCACCACTTTTAGGTGAGGCAGAAAACAGGATTGATCGCGGTGAATCATTCGTCAAAGACTTTAGACCGAGTGCTCTCGGTGTTTTGAAGATGCCAAGTGGGCGAGGGGTGCTGACGCTGCGTGCAACGGAGATTCCTGGTGATGAAGCCGTCGATGTGCGCTACGTTGTGCTTATACGTATCGATGAATAATACCACTAGCAAGATACGAAATCAAGGAATAGGTAGCGTTTGTTGCTACCCTCCCTTAAGTCACATTTCACACTTGCCGCTACCCGCAAGGCTTGTCCTAGACAATTCGCCCTTTGAAGTAAGGAGAATATTCTCCCGAATATAGTGCCCTTAATTTATGAACTAAGCTGCATTCTACTATGATGAGTTATTTTTTCTTAGCACTCTTGTCCATTGACTTGATGTAGCCGATGAGGTCCGCGAATTCAGGTAATGTGAGCTGATCACAGAGGTGTAGGCTCATCATGTTGAGGCCTGGATCAGTTTTTACTACCTGCGTTGCATCAAGCTTGGTGGCAATACCAGTGATGTTGTGCAGAATGATTTCCTTAGCATCTTTCTTCACCAATGTTCCCAAGTGATTACTGCCATCCTTCATGGTGATACTAACCCAGCTTTTTGAAATAACAGCTCCAGGTTTGATGATAGACGCAGCAATGTCAGCGTTTTTCAGATGACCTAGCTTAGTAAGATCAGGACCTTTGATTGTGTCACCTGGCTTGATGTTGTGACATGCTACGCAGCCTACTTTACCGATTGCTTTTACACCGTTCTTCGGGTTTCCTTTATTCTTGGAAACGTAGATGACGATATCTTCGATGGAAGTATTTTTGATCCTCTTCACCACTTTGACAGGCTTTCCTCGACGAGTATTGAGTTCAGGGACGTATGCTTTGTTTTTCTTCAACTTAGTCACAAATCCTGCTTTAGTATCTGCGGGTAAATTATCATGAGTCGTCTTTAAGAAGGCTGATATTTTCTCTGTGCTATCCCAGTCGACAGGGTAGTAATAGGGGCCGTCTGGATTAGGACGTGTGGACCACCAAGTGGAGCCGTCATAATCGACTTCTTTTTGGTGGAGTCTGATGAGAGTATCCACGATCAATGTGTTGAGCTTAGAATTAGCCTTTTCTTGTGCTGCTGAGATGAGGGCATCGACTACTTTTTCACTGTGCATGAATTTCATCACAGCCAATGCTCCACGCTGCATGTTTTCATCAGATGATTGAAGTGCCTTTATGCACGCGTCTTCAGCTTTAAGTGCTAGCAGTGATTGCATCGCAATGTGTGGCAGAATGACCTCAGAATTAGGAGTCGAGTGAATATTGGTTATTTTACCTCCTTTGTTGGGGTCTGTTGACCGTGAAACGATGAATTTAGCCGATCCTTTAGGGTTTGTCAAAATGCATGTAGCTGTAAAGGTAACTGCTTTAGAGGGCAATTTAAAGACGATCACACTCTTTGCATGTGTGCCAATGCCTTTAGCTCCATTAGGTAGAGGTTTGCCGTCACTAGTTTGGTTAACGAGTGTCTTACCAGCCCCCTGCGTAGCTTTTTTCCACTTTTGCTGGGTCATGTCGGTCTTTTTACCAAATTTCTGATGAACCACAGGATTGATCCAGGCGACTTGGTCATTTGCATTGTCAGAACCACCATCGACTAAGAGATAAAACTCTCTCTGATACGTGCTGACATCGACCTCAATCTTTACTGATTTAGTGCCAGTTATTTCAATGGTCTTCGACTTATCCTCACCACTTGCAGTTTTTACTTTTGCAGCAGGCGGAGCAGCCTTGGCAATCAATGCTGAAGCTACTGAAATATCACCTACTCTAGCGAGGGCTGCGGCAGCAGCGACTTGAACCCTAGGTTCAGCGTCATTGAGAGCGAGCTTAAGTAGATTTATATCTGCATCTTTAGCAAATTGTAATCGGTCAGCCATGGCACGGATACAGTGCTCTTTGATAACAAGATCTTTGGAGAGCTTACCCAGAGATTTCTGAGCATTTTTACCGGCTAGCTGAGCGAGTGTGTAGACTGCTGCCACACGACCTTCAGAAGAAACGGATGAGTCAGAGGCAACCGCTTCAAGGTGTGCTATAAACGACTGGTCATTTCTGCGCAGGATCTCTTGCTGAGCATAGACTCTAGCAGTGGAGCTTGGGGTCTTCAGCAACGCGACGAGCTCTTTAGCACTGAGCTTTGTTAGTTCTGGAAATTTCTTATATGTCCAACCTTTTGGAGTGACGATAGATACGAATCCTTTGCCAGGATTGCCTTTGTATCCCGCTCCGTCCCATGCTGCGACGTACATCCTGCCTGAGGCATCAACATCTAGATCACTGACCTGCGAGGATTTGATGAATTTTTCTGGTGTGTTGGTGAAAGAAGCACCATTTTTCTTCACTCTGTGGATGATTATTTCGGAACGCCCCCAGTCTGCCATCATGAAGGTTTTATTGTATTTCTCTGGCCAGCCTTGCTCTTCGAAATAGAGATTACCTGTTCCTGATCCACCACCATATTCTCCAAGTGCAGGGAGCATGTCTTCTGGGAAATTTGTGTAGAGACTCGGATAGCCGTATTGACCACTCTGAATGTAATGACTGAAGCGGATCCACCAGCCGACACCATCATTGGTATTTTCTCTGGTGACCACATTCATGAATGGATCGATCGCTACATCATAAACGTTCCGTGTTCCGTGGATGAAGGTTTCCATCTCAGAACCATCAGGTCGGACGCGGACTACGCCACCGCCGTGCATACTGAGCTTCTTGCCATCTGTGCCCTCGGCACCTACGAACCCGAAGTCTCCTATTGAGATGTATACCCAACCATCGATTCCGAGGCGGATATTATTGGTAGAATGGTCTGTGCCTCTGCTTTTTAGGAATTTCGGATTACCAATATTCGTCACTAATGCCTTAGCAGGGCCATCGGCGACCCCATCACCATCTGCGTCTACATAGACTGAGAGTTGTTGAGTGTCTATCTTATCACCTTCTTTAGTACAGTGGAGGACAATAAGTCGGTTGCCGATAGAGATGATTCCGCGGGGGTTGTCCATTTTAGCGAAAACAGTTCGTTTGTCAGCTTTGCCATCCTGGTCAGTATCGACTAGTTTCGCGATGTATCCTAAGTCGACCTTTTTTCCTAGCGAACCCTGTAGGTCAACGCCCACATAGACTTCGCCGTAGGGAGATGCAGCAATCACTGCTGGGCATGGAGTCATCTTGCTATCTGCAAACACCTGAGTTTCTAGTTCTGCTGGAACCGTAGTGGTACCTGCATAGACAGATAGGGCACCTATTGACGAAATAAGCGAAGTTGTGAAAGTTTTCTTCATGAAATAAATACTATCGTCCACGTAAAATCTATCAAGTATTTTGATGGATTTGTATTAGCAGAATGAGTAGCTACTTATTCTTCGTGCTCTTGTCCATTGACTTGATATATCCGATGAGGTCTGCGAATTCTGTGAGCGTGAGTTGATTACAGAGGTTGGGGAGCATGGCGTTGAGACCTGGCTCTGTTTTTGCGACTTTTGTGACGTCTAGCTTGGTGGGGATACCAGCAGTATTGTGCAGGATAATTTCTTTGGCATCTTTCTTTACTAGGGTTCCTGTGTGACTGGTGGTGCCATCTTTCATGGTGATGGTGACCCAGCTCTTAGCAATGATGGCTCCTGGGTTTTTTATAGAAGCTGCGATATCGGCATTCTTTAAGTGACCAAGCTTGGTGAGGTCTGGTCCTTTGATCTGATCACCTGGCTTGGTGTTGTGACATGCTATGCAGCCTACTTTATTGATGACCTTAGCACCTCTCTTAGGATTGCCATTATTGGCAGTGACATGGAGAACGATGTCTTCGATAGATGTGTTGCCAATATTTTTCACCACCTTCTTCTTTTTGATGGGACGAGGATTGAGTTCAGGAACGTAGGCTCTATTTTTCTTCAGCTTGGTGATAAGTTCAGCTTTGGATTCTTTGGCAACTTGTCCGTAGGTAGCATTTAAAAAGGTTGAAATTTTCTCAGTGCCGACCCAGTCAGTGGGGAAGTAGTATGGGCCGTGTGGGTTAGGTTGTGTGGCCCACCAGGTGGAACCGTCGTAGTCGGTTTCTTTTTGGTGGAGTCTGATGAGAGTGTCCACGATCAATGATTTCAACTTAGAATTATGTTTCGATGCTGAGATGAGAGCATCGACTACTTTCTCACTGTGCATAAATTTCATCACAGCTAGTGCGCCGCGTTGCATGTTTTCATCAGATGAATTCAGAGCCTCTATGCACGCGTCCTCGGCTTTGAGGATGAGGAGAGTTTGCATCGCGATGTGGGGAAGGATGATTGATGGATTAGGAGTTGAGTGAAGCTTCACTATTTTGTCAGCACCATTTGGGTCTGGCGATCTCGAGACGATGAATTTAACGGATCCTTTAGCGTTGTTTGGATTTGTTAAAATGCCGGTAGCAGTAAAAGAATTAGACCAGCGCGGCAGTTTGAATTTGATCACACTATTGGCGTGAGTTCCTATGCCTTTAGCACCATTTGGAAGTGGCTTGCCTTCACTGGTCTTGTTTACGAGAGTTTGTCCCTTTTCCTGCGTTGCGGATTGCCATTTGTATTCAGTGAGGTCGGTTGTATCAAATCTCCGGTGAATAGTTGGGTTGAGCCACGCAACGCTGTCGTTTGCGTTATCATCGCCACCTAGAACGATGAGGTAGAGTTCTTTGAATGTACTGGTATCAACATCGATCTTAAATTTTGTATTCCCTGTGACTTCTGGTGTGGCATCTACCGTGCTCAGAGTGGTGATTGACTTCTTCGCGGGCGGTGCAGCTATGGCGATTAATGTGTCCGCTATGGAGAGATTACCTAATCTTCCGAGTGCGACGACTGCGGCCACTTGCACTCTCGGTTCGTCGTCATCAAGAGCTGCTTTGAGGAAGTTTATGTCGGCCTTTTTAGCGAACTTTATACGGTCAGCCATGAGTCGAATACAATGCTCCTTGAGAACAGGATGTTCTGAGAGTGTAGTTAGAGACTTCTGGGCATCAGCACCAGCTAGCTGAGCGAGTGTGTAAACTGCAGCCACTCGGCCTTCAGCAGATACACTCGAGTCAGTGGCAATCACTTCAAGATGTGCTAAATGCGCTTTGTCATTTCTACGGAGGATCTCTTGTTGAGCATAGACTCTCGTGGTAGAGCTTGGAGTCTTCAGCATTGCTATTAGATCATTGGAACTAAGCTTAGTCAGTTCAGGAAATTTTTTATACGTCCAGCCTTTGGGGGTCACGATAGAAACGAAACCCTTATCTGGATTTCCAGTAAATCCAGCTCCGTCCCATGCTGCAATGTACATTCTGCCCGATCCATCAACATCTAGATCAGAGACCTGTGAGGAACTGATGAATTTTTCTGGTTTGTCGGTAAAAGAAGCTCCGTCTTTCTTCACTCTGTGGATGTAGATTTGTGAAAGCCCCCAGTCCGCCATCATGAAAGTTTTATTGTATTTCTGTGGCCAGCCTGGCTCTTCAAAATAGAGATTACCCGTTCCTGATCCACCACCATATTCACCAATCGCTGGGAGCATGTCTTCTGGAAAATTAGTGTAGAGGCTAGGGTAGCCGTATTGACCATTCTGGATATAGTGGCTGAAACGAATCCACCAGCCGACACCATCATTGGTGTTTTCTCGGGTCACCACATTCATAAATGGATCGATCGATACGTCATAAACGTTGCGTGTTCCCTGGATGAAAGTTTCTAGCTCTGAGCCATCTGGACGGACGCGAACGACACCACCACCGTGCATACTGAGTTTCTTGCCGTCTGTGCCCTCAGCACCTACGAATCCGAAGTCTCCTATCGCGATGTAAATCCAGCCATCGATGCCGAGTCGAATGTTATTGGTAGAGTGGTCTGCTCCTCTGTTCTTGATGTATTTAGGGTTGCCAATATTCGTCACCAGTGGCTTAGCAGGACCATCAGCTACCCCATCACGATCTGCATCTACGTAAACTGAGAGTTGTTGAGTCTCTATTATGCCATCTTTTTGAATAGAATGGAGCACGATAAGCCGATCACCGATGGGGATAATTCCGCGTGGGTTGTCCATTTTAGCGAAAACGGTGCGCTTGTCAGCCTTACCATCTAGGTCCGTATCCCTTAATTTAGCGATGTAGCCTAGGTTAGGCTTCTTTCCTACTGATCCCTGCATATCGACTCCTACATAGACATCACCGTAGGGTGATGCGGCAATCACTGCTGGGCATGGAGTCATCTTGGTGTCTGAAAAGACCTGAGTTTCTAATTCCGATGGAACAGTCGTGGAACCCGCAAATGCAGATAGGGT
>CAXMOB010000300.1:0-3630 GCA_964194815.1 Vicinamibacteria bacterium
GCCAAATCGACCATCACGCTTAAAAAGGGTCAAACAGCACGATTTAAATGCTTTGAACTCCCAGACCACACGGATCTCAGCCCATTAAGGTAGCCATCCTGTAAGGTGAATGTATCATTTTTCATCATGACGCCCTTTTCCATCGTCAAAGGTGATCTAATTCATATCCTGTCGTTCCATTTAATACACAACTAACATTATGGTAAATAAACCGGAACCTAAGGAAATCAGAGTCTTTGCACCAGCAACAGTAGCAAACGTAGCATGCGGATATGACGTGCTTGGCTTTGCTATTGATAAGCCAGGCGACGAGATTGTCGTGCGTCACTCCTCAAAACCTGGGCTACGAATTACCAAAATTACAGGAGATGGGGGTAAACTTCCCAAGACCATAGAAGGCAACACTGCAGGTGTTGCTGCTATGGATTTACTCCGCCACCTCGGTATTACTGATCGTGGAATCGAAATGGAAATCCATAAAAAAATGCCATTTGGTTCTGGGCTCGGTTCCTCTGCAGCATCTGCTGTCGCTGGTGTCTACGCAGTGAACAAACTAATCGGCGAACCACTTTCTAAGAAGCAATTACTACCATTCGCCATGACTGGTGAAGCCTCTGCCGATGGTGCCTACCACGCGGACAACGTAGGTCCATCATTACTTGGTGGAATCGTTTTCATTCGCTCAAACCAAGAACTCGACATCGCTCAACTTCCAGTGCCGAAAAACCTCTGGGCGGCTGTAGTCCATCCAGAGATCGAGATCCTGACTAAGGTCGCACGTGAAATTCTTCCTACTAAAATCCCACTCATCAATGCAACTCAACAAATTGGTAACCTAGGAGGTCTCATCTGCGGTATCATCCAAGAAGATTACGGCATGATCTCACGTTCCATCCACGATGTCATCGCGGAACCACGCAGACAAAAGCTCATCCCTGAGTTTTACCAAGCGAAACGTGCTGCCATGTCCAATGGTGCACTTGGTTTTAGCATCTCTGGTGCTGGCCCATCCGTATTCGCTCTCTGTGAAGGTGAAGAAATCGCTAAAAAAGTAGGAGCAGCAGTATCCGCAGTCTTCACTAAAATTGGACTTGAGAACCAGCAACACGTCTCTCCTATTAATAAGCAAGGCGTGCACGTGATCAGTTCGCAATAAACTTGGAAAAGTTAAAGAATTTATTCATCCATTGATCAGGGAAGCTACGGCGACCCTGATCATAAATTTGATTATGATGCAATTTTACTCCACTAATAATAAAGATCTTAGAGTCGACCTCAGTGAAGCTGTGATCCGATCACTCCCCGCTGATAACGGCCTCTATATGCCAGAAACGATCACCCCCTTGCCTGAATCATTCTGGCAAGACTGGAGAGACATTTCTCTCACTGAAATGGGCTTTCGTATCGCTAAACAAGTCTTTCAAGATGCCATCCCTGAAGCTGATCTACGAGAGATTGTGGAAGGGGCCATCACTTTCGATGCTCCACTTGTAGAGATAGCTGAGAAGACTCATGTGCTCGAACTCTTCCACGGCCCTACCTTAGCCTTCAAAGATTTTGGTGCACGTTTCATGGCTCGCACCATGAGCTACCTTACCAAAGACAAAGAGCAAAAGCTAACCGTCCTGGTTGCCACTTCAGGCGACACCGGCGGTGCGGTAGCATCAGCATTCCATAACCTAGAAGGCACGGAGGTCATTATCCTCTACCCCAAAGGTGGAGTCAGTGCTCTTCAAGAGAAACAGCTCACCACACTGGGCGGAAACATCACAGCTTTAGAGATCGACGGCTCATTTGACGACTGCCAACGCATGGTCAAAGCCGCATTCATTGATCGTGAGCTCAGTGAAAGGCTCAACCTAACATCGGCGAACTCCATCAATATCTCACGATTGGTTCCACAAATGTTCTATTACTTCAATGCAGTGCGCAACCTACCGGAAGCATCTGATGTAGTCTTCGTCATCCCTAGTGGTAACTTTGGGAACCTCACCGCTGGCTTACTAGCTCAGAGATTAGGCTTACCCGTCCGTCATTTTGTAGCAGCTACCAATGTCAACGACGTGGTACCTCGCTATTTAGCTGAAGGTGAATATAAACCTCTGGCCTCAGTTGCTACCATCTCAAATGCCATGGATGTAGGTGCACCATCAAACTTTGCACGCATGCAAGAACTGTTCAACAACGATTGGCACAACATGCGTGAAAATATTAGCGGAGTTGCCTTCGATGATGAGGAAACACGTCAGGAAATCCAACGCGTCGCGGCAGATAATGACTACGTCATGTGTCCACACACGGCAGTGGCATCGCTCGCCTCTGAAGTCTGGCACCAAGCAATGCCAAACACCGAGAACGTGATCTTATCTACAGCTCATCCATCGAAATTTCTTCCAACGATGGAACAAGAGTTAGGTGAAGGTAATATCAAAGTTCCTGAACGCCTTGCCTGCCTTGCGGAGCTAGAGAAACAAGCAATTCCAATGGTGGCTGACGAACAAACGTTGAAGGACTTTCTTCAGGCACGTTAGAGTTCGTCATACAAAAACTTAAAAAGGGCCGGGCTATTCGCTCGGCCCTTTTTTGTCTTCAAATTTCCTGAACCGTCATCCATCGCACACCTTGGACGATGAACTTACGCCCAAATCGTTGATTCGTTTCACTCAAGTTATTGCGTGTCATGACACCTGTGCCAGTTGCAATTTTCATCACTGGGGCTGTTGGACGATTCCCCTGACCAGTAATCGTTTCAGCATGCACTGAGGCGGTCTCCATGTATTCAGAGCCTCGCACCACTACCGCTTCTAGGTAAGCTCTTGCCATAACTTCTCCCTTTATTACAGCCTCACCATAGGCTCTTATCGTAAAGGTGTCGCCCCGAACAGAAATAATCGGAGCCAATGGAGTTAGAATATCGCTTTGAATGAGATAACTAGGAATCCCCCACGCCTTCGACTTAGCCTGACGCTTGTAATCTGGTCGCCATATAGGGTGATTATTCGTCCAACCATCATCAATGCTTCGTTTCCATATTTCTGGTTCTAACGGGCTATTCAAACGACTATGCTGGATTGCGGCCTCAAGTGCCCCCATCAATGAAGCGGGATCAGAACTCGCACTTAACCTACGGTTGACAAAATCTGAGATCGATAAAAATGGTCCTCGTTGTTTCACCTCCCTAACGATGCAGTTAGCCAGAAGCACAAGCTCATCATCCGTCAAGATTCTCCCTCCATCAAAGGCACTCGACGTCACTGGCTCCAACGCTCCGTGCGGTGCCGCCCCTAGTGGTTTTCTGACGCGTGTGAATACATGTAATCCTTCACCGCCAATTGCCCCACTAGCAGAATCACGCATCGTGTCTCGCAAACCCGAAAGGTAACTAAGCCATGCGTTTACCGAGGTACTGTTAACATTAAAAGAAATCTCATTCTTCAAATAATAACCATTATGCCAAAAGCCATCCGCTAAACCGGATTGTAACTGATGCTCGAGCTGACCTGGTGGCACATCAATCTTGCTATTGAATACATAAGCATCATTGAAGAGTGCTTGCGACGTCCTCCATGCAAAGCTCTCAGTGTCCTCACTCAATGGCATCCCAGAGATGAAATAGTTGTCCCAGACATT
>CAXMOB010000301.1:0-5162 GCA_964194815.1 Vicinamibacteria bacterium
TGACTCAGGTGCTGGTGCATGTGAAATTGTTTGGGTTGAAGAAATAACAAATAAAAGCTAACGGCTAACATCATGGCGACCACAGAACACTTCACCATCAAGATCTTCCTCTACGACATCGAACCACTTATCTGGCGTCGCTTCACTGTGCCAAGCAACTACACCTTTGCTCAATTCAATAAAGCGATCCAGAAAGCAATGGGCTGGGACGACCTCCAAGACCACGAATTTCTCCACGGCAAAGGCAAGAAACTCGACCAAATCATCGGCAGCAAAGACAACGACCACGCCAAAGCTCCTTATTTTCAAAATGAAAAGGGTATCGTGCTTCAAGACTTTATCGGTCGAAAAAAACTACCACTACGTATTCTCTACCGCTATGACTTCGCAGAGGAATGGGTCCACGAAATTGTGGTCGAGGCGAAGAACGAAAACGACGCAGCAAAGCCAACTTCACTCGAGGGTGAACGTGCCTGCCCACCAGAAGATTCAGGTGGTGCATGGGAATACAAAGCCTGCCTAGAAGGCGAATCAGAATGGATGGATGCTAAATACGATCCTGAAAAGTTTGATGCAGCCAAAGTGAAGTTCTAATGTGGATTATTGAATTTTTAAAAAGCATCCCGTTAGAGTTATGGCTTTCGATCGGTGTTATAATATTCATTATCGCCGAGCTGAGCTGTATCAGTCTTTATGGTAAAGAACTCATCTACGCCACGGGATTAATGACGATCAGAGCGATCCACCGCAAAAGAGGAGACCACATCATCCCCATTCCAAAACACATCTTTCCTCTCATCGACGGAGAAAGTCTCATCATTGGCTCCAAAGTCGAAGTAGTCGCCAGTATACCACTTGTCTCAGAACATGGATTAATCAAACTTACCGCAAGGGAGGCGTGTAAGCCGATTGGCAGTAAACTCTACGTCACTGAAATACATACCTCCACCATGAGACTCAGTGCGCATCCAACAACGGGCGATTACTCTCCTACAACCACCTAGATATGGCGATTTTGTTACTAGAAACCATCGAAAACTCAGCTCAACAAACCCTTGCTGACAACTCCCCCTGCGTTCTAGCAAAAAATCCCAATGATATTTCTAACGTCGATGATCCAAGCTACGTAGAAGCCATCATCACGCGTGGCAAAGGACGCGTCACCTCTGAACTACTTGAGCAATTACCAAATGTAAAACTGGTAGCTCGCTGCGGAGTAGGACTCGACAACATCGACCTCGAAGCTTGTCGCTCCCACGGAGTCGCTGTCATGAATGCCCCTGGTGCCACCACCATAGCGGTAGCAGAACAAACCTTCTATCTGATCCTAGCCTCGGTGCGAAACTTGAATACTATTATTCATCAAACCAGCAAAGGAAACTGGAACGCACGCGACAACTACAAAGGCGACGATCTCTATGGGAAAACCATTGGCCTCGTAGGTCTCGGCGACATCGCCCAAAGGGTGGCACACATGGCATCAGCATTTGGAGCAAAGGTCATTTTTTCCAACCACCTTCCGAAAGCATCGGATTTCGATCAAGTCGCACTCAACACTTTGTTAAGCACTGCCGATATCATCTCAGTCCATGTTCCACTCACTAATTCTACGCGTCACATCATCGATAGCCAGTCACTAGCACTGATGAAACCATCAGCCCATCTGATCAATACTGCACGCGGACCACACATCGACCATGATGCGGTCTACCAGGCTTTAGAAAACAACAATCTAGCAGGCTTTGCAGCTGACGTCTTCGACCCTGAGCCAGCCCCATCCAATCACCCACTCCTCAGTCACCCAAAGACAACTATCACTCCCCACATCTCCGCCCTCACAAGTGCTACATACACCCGTATGTCCCATCGCACCGCACAAAATGTGCTGGGCTACCTCGGCGACAGATCCCATGAGCCAGATAGTATTTTTCAGGCAGCCCCGTCACGATGAAGCATTTCTTTAAGTTCCTCAGCGACGCCCCGCCATTGACCCTCCCAATAAAAACTAAGGATTAAGCACTCCCCCTAGCCTTTCACAGCCACTTTGCACTTGCAAACTAACCTCCTTGGATTAATGCATGGGCATGGCAGGTTTTTTCAAGAAGCTCATCAACAAGATCACCAACACGGCAGAAGTCGACTGGGACGAACTCGAAGCCGATCTCATCGCGTCTGACCTTGGAGCACGACTCACCATGACCATCGTTGATGAACTTCAGGACCTAGGGAGAAAAATCAACGGAGACGACGTCGTAGAAGTGACTAAATCACACATCGAACGCATTCTTCCTGATGATGCACCACCAATCGAACCACGTGCAGATGGCATGCCCTACGTCGTCCTCATGGTTGGCGTCAATGGCACAGGAAAGACCACTTCCACTGCTAAACTTGCCCATCACCTTAAATCAAAAGGCCACTCCGTTGTGCTCGCTGCAGCCGACACCTTCCGTGCCGCTGCCGTAGAACAACTCCAAGTATGGGCAGACCGCCTTGACGTGCCCATCGTCAAAGGCAACCACAACGCCGATCCTTCATCCGTGTGCTACATCGCCCATCAGAAAGCGATCAATGAAAAGGCTGACTTTCTTATCTGTGACACTGCGGGTCGACTCCACACCCGTCACAACTTGATGGAAGAACTCTCAAAACTCGAGAGAACTATCCAAAAGCAAGACCCTGACGCTCCGAACCTCAAGCTCATCGTCGTCGATGCCACAACTGGTAGCAACGCACTTCAGCAAGCAAAAGAATTCAATAAAGCAATGAAACTTGATGGCCTCGTCATCACCAAGCTCGATGGCTCTGGCAAGGGCGGTATCGCAGTGACCATTCAACAGGAGCTCAGCATTCCACCACGCTTCGTCGGTCTCGGTGAAGAACCTGATCAGTTCAAACTATTCGTCAAAAAAGAATACGTGAACGAGATTTTGTAAGAATGGAATCGAACAAGAACAACGAGTGACTGACCTCTACCTCCCAACATTCTTACTCTCCCTTCTTTCTATCTTCTTCGTCCTTAAGTATCTTGGCTATATCTCGCAGATCTTTAGCCATCTCCTTATTGTGCTCCTTCTGTTCCTCACTGATCACCCGCAGGGCATCAATCAAGGCGAGTAAGATAAGTCCAGCAGTGAGCAAAAAAACCACCGCCCAAAAAATCACAAATGGCCAAGGGTGTTGCTCTAGCCAATCACCAATGACAAACACCCCTAACGAGAAGAGAATCAATAAAACAACAATCAACTGCAAGCCAAGCTTACGGCGGAGCGAACGCGTGTGCAAAATGCCTTTTGCGATCAGCACACACATTTGAATGGCTCCTACCTTCTGCTTAGTCATGGTTTATTGTTACTCTACTTGCGCTGATCTAGTTGCTGCCAAAATTGTGCGGTCTGTTTTTCCGATGGACGTAACTCCACCAACAATCCTTGTTCACTAGCCTCAATCTCTATCGCATCAGCTGAGGAATAGCACGCATATTCCATCCCCCACATTGCAGCGAGATGAGAAAAGTCCCATTCATGGGCATTGGCAACGATTTCTTTCACTTTATTATCTAGCTCTTGCACGCGTGGTAAACGATCGAATATCTTACCTCCACCATTGTTGATGATCACCAACACGCGATTATCTCCACCGCATTGCTTGAGCCAACTCAGTGCTGACATGTCATACAATGCCGTCAGATCTCCGACCACACACCAGCTATCTTCCACACCAGCTGTGTTACCTAACCAAGTTGAAAGCTGACCATCAATGCCATTGGCTCCACGGTTCGCACGCACAAACTCCACTGGAATAGAACGTTGAGCAAATTGGTTCCATTCCCGGATCGGCTGAGAATTCCCTAGGTAAACACTACTCGCCATAGTCGCATACTGCGACAACACATGCATCATGCCAGGCTCACTATCAGGGTAGGTCTCGATTAACTCGTCACCATACGCCCAGTCGCGGGAATTATGTTCGAACACACTCATCACGTCTCCCACTTCTTCAACATCTCCCATGCCCTTAATAATGCGGCTGATACTGCCCTTCACTACTTTCGATTCACGAGCTAGCCCACTGAATCCGGTACGGGTGATCGACAGCACTTCAATACTCGGATGGTCTTCTAAATCACGCCAAAAACGTCCCACTGGAACATCTCCGATACGTAACACTTTGCCAATCACCTCACCAGTGATCAATGGCTCCGGATTGGCGATCACTTTGTTGCCCAAGGCTTCGCGTAAACCGCTAGTGGCATCCACAATTACCGGAACTTTTAAATCTTTTAGGAAATGAAACACCTCTTCGCGATCCTCTGGCTCAAGGCCACCGACAGCAACCACGAGTCCAGTCCAAATATCTCTAACAAAATGTACAATATCAGATACATTGATAGGATCTTTTTTGACCTCAAATGGCGTAAAGGTATATTCTCTAGCTTCAACCTCGACCTTCTCAGGAAGACAAACATTCAAATGCATTGGTCCCTTGCCCGACCATTTCCAGTCAGAAACATCGGCGATATCGATGTCGACACACGACTCCACATAAGACCCAAAAATGTCAACTTGCTCAATCGCCTGCGGTGCTCCAGAACCACGGAACTCAGCTGGACGATCGGCAGAAATAATCACCAATGGACGTGCCTGGTAATGAGCTTCGATCACTGCCGGCAGCAACTCGGCCACAGCCGTGCCCGATGTCACCACAACGCCACAAGGTTCTTGCGATGCCATTGTGCGACCCAATGCAAAGAAGCCCGCAGAACGTTCTTCAAAGTGGTTCCACACATACACTTCCTCGCACTGCGTCAACGCAGTCACTAAAGGTAGGTTTCGTGCACCCGCACACACGACAAATTCACGGATCCCCCGATCTAAGCAGGATTGGATAACAGCTGGTACAGACATGATAATTATTTTTTAGGGGTAGGCTTAGCTTCAGTCGGGTCAACTTTCTCCAACTCCTGCATCACTGGTTGCACGTCGATCACCACCACTTTTTTAGCCTCTGAACAAGAGCTCAATACACCCACTGCAATAAAGGTGCTCAAAGCTATCATTAGGTAAGGAGGTGTAATATGGCAGAACGTCCGATTTGGCATACCTTTGATATACATGAACCTCCGCCCCACTCAAGCAATCCCGACAAGCTTTTTAGTCCAT
>CAXMOB010000302.1:0-7352 GCA_964194815.1 Vicinamibacteria bacterium
TAATCCTGTGACTGGTGAGGAAGAGCATCGCGTGGAGATTCCGTGTTTGGAAACGACAGCGTGTGCCTTTGGTGGCGATGATCTTTCAGATCTGTATATCACAACGGGTATTCACAAGTCTGAAGTTGAAGAGCATGCTGGACGCCTATGGAAAGTATCAGGCCTCGGAGTGACTGGCGTTCCGTCACTTAGCTTTAAGGGGTAATGGAATTTACTTATATTATCGACGAGACGCATGTGCGGACCGGGGCGAAGAGGCACTTGTGGAATCGGTACAAGAAGACCTATGGAATTAGATTTTTCATTATGCTCGTGTCGATAGGGATAGGGCTATTCAATCTCGGTCGGGATAGCTCAATTGGGATCATTTTTCTAGCTGGAGGAATTGGTGGCGGCATTGCATTGTCTTATCAGGTGCTTAGCTGGCCATCAAGGTCGCTTAAGTTGGTTTTCATGAAAGATCCAGAGCCTAAAACTATTTTGATACGTAGTGAAAAGGATGGGCTTTTTAATGAATCTAAGAATGGTTCAGCTCATATAAAATGGGGTGCGTTTTTGGAATGGAAGTCTTATGATGACGGAGTTCTTTTGTATGTTCAAAAAAATTCACCGATGTGGATTCCTGTTACAGCGACTTTCGCCAAGGGGAACTGGGATGAGTTTATTGGTCTGTTGGCTAGAAATTTGCCACAACCATAAGTGTTCTTGATTGGTTAATACCCTAGAATTTAACGGATGAACTATCGGCAGTGCTTGGTTTCCTTAGCTTGAATCGTGCAGCAGATCACAATGGACGCGTTAAATCTATCTTTTTGCTTTTCACAAATCCTTTGGAAAGGTTAACTACTTTCAGCCAAGTCCTTTAGAAATCAATTATGAGCGAACAAGAAGAAGATGTGACCCTACGTGGGATGTATGCGGATTATTTCCTCGATTACGCGAGTTACGTGATCCTGGAACGAGCAGTTCCTCACGTGCTGGATGGTGTGAAGCCAGTGCAGCGACGCATTTTACATTCGTTGAATGAGCTGGATGATGGTCGCTATAATAAAGTGGCCAATGTGGTAGGCAATACCATGAAATACCACCCGCACGGTGACACCTCAATTGGTGATGCAATGGTGGGGCTAGGTCAGAAGGACCTGCTCATTGATACTCAGGGGAACTGGGGTAACACGCTCACCGGTGACCGTGCGGCTGCGTCTCGATACATCGAGGCCCGTCTGACACCTTTTGCTAAAGAGATCACTTTCAACGCCAAGACCACGGTCTGGACGAATAGTTATGACGGGCGAAATAAGGAGCCTATCAACTTGCCTATGAAGTTTCCATTGCTTCTTGCTCAAGGGGTCGAGGGGATTGCGGTAGGTTTGGCGTGTAAGATTTTACCACATAACTTCATCGAGTTGATCGATGCTTCGATTTGTGTGCTGCGAAAGCAAGCGTTTGTGCTCTACCCAGATTTTGCGAATGGTGGAATGGCAGATGTGACTGACTATCGCGAAGGGATTCGTGGAGGTAAGGTGCGCGTCAGAGCGAAGATCGAAAAGGATGGGAAGAAGGTACTAAGGGTGACTGAAATTCCATTTGGTACGACGACTGGTGGCTTGATGGATAGCGTGGTGGCTGCCAATGAGAAAGGCAAAATTAAGATTTCTAATATCGTCGATAACACAGCGGCAACTGCTGATATATTGATTAACTTACCTGCTGGCGTTGACTCAGATATGGTAATCGACGCCCTCTATGCATTCACTGACTGTGAAGTCAGTATTTCACCTAACTCAGGGGTGATCATGGATGCTAAGCCTCAGTTCTTAGGGGTTTCCGAAATTCTTAAGATCAACACACTTCATACCAAGGACTTGTTGCAACGGGAGTTGGAAATTCGACTCGGTGAGTTGCGAGAGAAGTGGCACTTTAGTTCGCTCGAGAAAATTTTCATCGAAAATCGCATCTACCGAGACATCGAGGAATGTGAGACGTGGGAGGCTGTGATCCAAGCGATTGATAAAGGCTTGAAGCCATTTGTGAAGGTTTTGATTCGTGATGTGACCGAGGATGATATTGTTCGGCTCACTGAGATTCGCATCAAACGCATTTCAAAATTCGATGCATTCAAGGCTGACGAGGCTATTAAGAACCTTGAGGATGCGATTGAAGAGGTTGAGAAGAATCTGCGTAATTTGACCCGCTACACGATCAGCTATTACAACAATCTAAAGAAGAAGTATGGTAAGGGCCGTGAGCGTAGAACTGAACTCACAGAGTTTGGTAAGGTTCAAAAGAATCAGGTAGTGATGGCCAATGAGATTTTGTATCTCAATGTGAAAGAGGGATTTGCTGGTTTTGGTAAGAGCATGAACAAGGACGAGGTCGTGGATAAGTGTTCGCCACTCGATGACCTTGTGGTGTTCACTCCAGATGGAGTTGTTAAGGTGATGAAAGTTGCCGACAAGTTATTCGTAGGGAAGCGTCCATTGCACTTGTCTATTTTCCGCAAAGACGAGGAAAAGGTTTATTCGATGATCTATCGTGATGGTCGTGATGGGGCCGTGATGGCGAAACGCTTTAAAATGGGCGGGGTGACCCGAGATAAGGAGTATATGCTCACCAAAGGGACACGTGGATCGCGTGTGCTTTACTTCGCCGTTCATAACTCGGAGAAGGAAAGTGCAGAGAATGGTGTGATAATCCATCTTAAGCCACAGCTAAGGTTACGCCAACTTACTAGAGTGTTCCACTTCGGTGAACTTGCAGTTAAAAGTCGTGGTGCGTTGGGGAATATCCTCTCTAAGCATGCGGTTGATCGCGTGGTCAGAGCTCCAAAAGACTCAGACGGTTCTAGTGACCTTGAGCTGGTCTAGGTGGCCGACTTAGAGTTTACTTAAAATCTTAAAACCTACCTTGTGGTGTTGATATCCATGACGTGGATTGACCTTGTGATTCCTGTGAATCCGTTCATAGTATGCAGACCGAATTAGTATCCTTATGAACAATCCTTTTAGAGAAGATTTAGTGTCTCGTTCCCAAGCCGAATCCTGCACCATTGTGATTTTTGGAGCGACAGGTGATTTGACCCACCGCAAGCTTGTGCCAGCGATGTATAATTTAGCTGTGGATGGTGAGCTTTCACCAGCCGTGCAAATCATTGGCTTTGCGCGTCGTGATAAATCGGACAGCGAGTTCCGTGCGGGCTTGAAGGAATTGAACAAGCAAGTGTCACGTAGTGGACATGATGAGGAAATTTGGAACGAATTTGAACAGAATATCCACTACCACCAATCCGAGTTTCAGGATGCGGCAGGCTATAAGCGACTCGCTGATAGACTGGACGAGATCGACCGTGAGCGTGGTGGTAAAGGCAATAGACTATTCTATGTCGCTTCTGCACCAGAGTTCTTCGACGATGTCTTAAATCATTTGAAGGATGCTGGGCTCAATGAAGCAGCAGAAGGATTCTGGGCGAGAGCTGTGGTTGAAAAACCATTTGGCACAGACCTACCAACTGCACAGCACCTCAACGAAGTGGTCAACAACACCTTTGCTGAGAAAGATACCTACCGTATCGATCATTACCTTGGGAAAGAAACTGCTCAGAATATCATGGTGTTGCGTTTTGCCAATGCCATTTTTGAGCCCCTCTGGAATAACCGTTATATCGACCAAGTTCAGATAACTTGTTCCGAGCATCTAGGGATGGAAGGTGGCCGTGGTGGCTACTACGACAAGGCTGGAGCTCTGCGCGACATGGTGCAGAATCACTTGTTACAACTTCTTTCTTTAGTCGCTATGGAACCGCCAACTGATCTCAGTGCCGATGGTGTGCGTGACGAAAAGGTGAAGGTGATTCGTTCGTTAAGCAAATTTGACACTGCTGAAAAGGTGAAGGCGAATGTGGTACGTGCACAGTATGCCAAAGGCTTTATCAATAATGATGAGGTGGTTGGGTATCGCGAAGAGGATCGTGTTGACCCTGAGTCTAACACAGAAGCCTACGTGGCATTGCGTATCCATGTGAATACTTGGCGTTGGAGTGGCGTGCCATTCTACATGCGTGTTGGTAAGCGACTTCCTAAGAAGGCAACTGAAATTTCTATCCACTTTAAAGAAGCCCCGAACGTCTTGTTTAAGGCACTTCCTGGTGGAACACCTGGTGGTAACGTGTTGGTGATTCGCATTCAGCCAGATGAGGGGATTTCCCTACGTATGGTATCGAAGCTTCCCGGCACGACCTTGAGACTAGAGCCTGTAAAAATGGACTTCCACTATGCTTCTAGCTTTGGCAAGGGTAGCCCTGAGGCTTATGAGCGTCTGTTGCTTGATTCGATGGCTGGCGATGCCACATTGTTTGCACGTCGCGACGAAGTTGAAGAAGCTTGGAAATTTGTAGATCACATCGAAAATGCATGGCATGGCGAAGACCAACCAGAGATGGCTGATTACGTGGCTGGCACATGGGGTCCTGAACAAGCTGACAATCTTCTGAAAGAAGACGGCTTTAGCTGGAGAAGAATTTAACTGTTTAAAACGATGTCTGTTGATTACACCATCTTAGGAAAAGAAGTTCCTGTTAGTGCGGTAGAGAAAGAGCTACGCATGCTGTGGGATGAAGACAATGCCAACACCAAGGCATCGTTGATCAATTTCGCTATCTACACCGAGAATACTGGAGCCTTGGTGAAAAACTCTCGAGCGGTGGGAGAAATTACACGCGAACATTCGTGTCGTGCGATCTTGATGGAGCTTGATCGTTTTGCAGATAAGAAGCCTAACATTCGTTCTTGGATTACTGCTCACTGTAACCTTTCAGGCGGTAAAAAAGCGGTGTGCTGTGAGCAATTGGCGTTTAAAATTGATGCCTACGTTCCTGGTATCGTTAGGAACGTGCTTTTTGCTCACCTCGATAGCGATTTGCCATTGGTGATTTGGTGGCAGGGCCCGCTCTCGGAAAGCTTCCGTGAGAGTTTTTATTCGAAAGTTGATCGTCTCATTTTTGATAGTGCCGACTGGAGTGATCCAGCGGAAGAATACGCAAATATTTTGGCCGCCTTAGAGATCTCATCAAAGTTAGTGGTGCAAGATTTGGCATGGACCCGCACGTATCAATTCCGCATTGGAGTTGCTGCATTATTTGATCATCCATTGGTGCTCGCGAAGTTACCGAATGTGCAATCTGTCAAAGTGGTATCGCATTTGAAGAATCGAACTAGTGCGTTACAGATGCTTTCATGGTTCTCCACGCTATCTGGTTACCAGTTGTCTAACGACTTAGTGGAGGTGTCAGGCGATGTGTTCACCATGACCAAGCCAAATGGTGGTGAAGTGAAGCTTTCTGTTGAAGCTGATGATAGCTACGAGGCCTTAGGGCTTATAGAAATTGATTTAGGGGATTGTTTGCTTCGCGTGAGCCGTGAATTGGATCGTCCCTTGTTACGTCAGCAAATCATTTTGAATGGCGAAGCCTTGGTGGATCGTCATTGTCCAGCTGATGTAATTTGTGATGTAGACTTGATTTCAAGCCAGCTTTCACGCGGTGGTAAGAATTCTTTGCTGAAGCGTATCTTGCCGCAGTTTATTGAGTTCTTAGATGGTGCTGTCGATTGCTAGTTTTTATTGTTCCGCAAAAAAGGGTTCTGTTGCAGGAACTGGATCCAGTCGATTTGTGGATTAGCTCAGCTTTGCTAGCTTGATATGCACAGCAATGAGGTCTTTGTTACCAACCACGCGTGCTCTGTGACCATGGGTTCCAGCAATGAACGGCTCGTTCGCTGGGAGGAAGTCCGCTGCGATGAATTGCTCGCCCTGTTGGAAGCTCTTTGATTCTCCGTTAGGGAGTTGGATCTCTAAGGCACCTTGGCAAATGATGATAAGGGTGGGGTCGCCTGCGACATGCCAATCACTCTGGTAACCAGCAGGAGATTTGCGGTGGCGGAAGTTAACAGCACTTTGTTGATCAGAGATCCACATGTCATCATGTGCGGAAAGGTCGTAGTCAATTTGTTCGAAGATTGATGCTCCGGTAAGACCATTGGCAACACGAGTGAGATTGTGAACGTTAAGTGACATGATAGCTTAGCGGAGGGCTTGGGCCATCAATTGAAGGTCGGGTTTGACGGCGAGCCACATTTGGTAAGAAAGGGCACCCTGGTGAACGAGCATGCTTTGACCGTTGGCAGTGCGGCAGCCATGTTGTTGTGCTGCTATCATCAGAGCTGTTACTGGTGGGCTGTAGACCGCATCGTAAAAAACTTGTGAAGAGGTGATGGCACTTTCTGGGAAAGGAAGCTCGTCGTCTTCATTCATTCCTAGGGAAGTGGCGTTGATGACGAGTTCGGCGTCAGCCTTACTGAGATCTGCTTCATCGTTGCTGATCAATGTTAGATCGCAAGTTGGGTGCAGTCGTTTGATGTTTTCTGCAATTGTTTCGAGCTTGCTGACTGTGCGATTTGCTAATGTGAGGCGTGGGCATTTGTCGAGTGCTGCTTGCACCGCAATGGCTCTGCCAGCTCCGCCGCCAGCTCCGATGATCAGCGTGGTGGAATCACTAAAGCTTTTACCAAGTTCTTCAGCTAATGCGTTAGCTAGCCCTGGGCCATCAGTATTATGACCGAGCCAGCCATCACTAGTGAAGTGGACTGTGTTCACAGCACCAAGCTCTTTGGCTGATGTGGTGAGCTGGTCACAGGTTTCCATCACCTCAAGTTTGTGAGGGACAGTGACGTTGACTCCAATGAAGCCGAGTGCTTCCATGCGAGATAAGGCAAGCTTCACTTGACCTGGCTCAACGTGGATGCGGACATAGCGTATGTCATGGCCTTGGGCATCGAGTGCAGCTTGATGCATCTGCGGTGACTTTGAATGCTTTACTGGGTCACCAATGACCGCGAGTCGGGCGGGTTTATCTGAGCCCGCGTCGAGAACGGTACGGTCGTTGAGATCTTCGATAGTGTAGACGTCTTTCATGTTGGTGAACTTAATGATTTACTAGAAGTAGCCACAGATTACACGGATTTCAATCAGATTTTTGTGGGTGCCTAGTGGTGGGGAATTAAATGTGACTTAAGGGAATTGTTGTGGGTCTTTGACAGAATTTTCAGAATTTGCAAAATGAACAGAATTTTTTGGCTTTGTTTAGAAGGGGATGTTATACCATTTAGAGTTTCAAAAGAGACTCATGCGAAGCTATATTCTTTTAGAATCGAGGCTTGATAAAGGAGCGATGCGGGCATCGTGACTGAAGAAAAACACTGATTGTAGATGAATACAGCGAGTCCCTTCGCCCAATGCGTAGCCTAGTCTCTTCATCCTTAAAAAAAATTCATAAGTCTCTTTTGTTTCTCTATGTGGTA
>CAXMOB010000303.1:0-2843 GCA_964194815.1 Vicinamibacteria bacterium
GACCGTGTTGGAGTTGGTTGGCAGCGTTCAGCTTGTCTTCATTGCGATGACTGCCTCAACGGTGATGAAAATCTTTGTGCAGACAATGTAGCTCTCATTGGCGAAGGCTTTGGTGGCTTCGCTGATTACCTAGTAGTGGACTCAAATTTTGCATTCCGATTACCAGGAGGAATTGAATCTCGTCACGCTGGCCCACTCATGTGTGGAGGCATTACCGTCTATTCAGCACTTCGCCATGCAGGCATGGGCAGTGGACAACGTATTGGCGTGATCGGAATCGGTGGCTTGGGTCACATGGCTGTTAAGTTTGCAAGTGCCCTAGGTAATCATGTCACCGCCTTTACCACAAGTGATGACAAATTTGCTGAAGCAGCCAGCTACGGTGCCTCAAATGCAATCAACGTCAAACAAACCGACCTCAATGACTACGAAGGTAAACCATTCGACATCCTGCTGAGTACGATCCCCGCAAAGTTAGAGCTCGAGCCCTATTTAAATATGCTTTCCTCAGATGGCACCTTGTCATTCGTTGGTGTTCCCGATGGTAACCTCGAGCTTCCGATCTTCCCGCTTCTGATGAAACGACGTCGCATCATGGCTAGCCCCATTGGTGGACGTGCGATGATGCGTAAGATGTTAAACATCGCTGATACTTATAACATAGCGCCAGTCATCGAAGAATTTGCAATGAAGGATGCCAATCAAGCGATCCAAAAGGTCCGTGATAATTCCGTCCGATACCGTGCGGTCCTAGTCAACGACTAGTGCTGCGACTACCTTAGAACTTCGGATATGTGCAGCTCATTTTGCTCAAGGGTAAGGAGTGAGGATTGAGTGCATACTCATGCACGATTGACGAGCAACGAAGCTATTGAACAAAAGGAGCAAGTGCTCTTGCAACCCGACGACAGGAGGCTGATTTTCAACTCACCCAGACGAGATTTCTATCAACTTACATATGCGTAATTCTAAGGTAGTTGGTGCACTAGGGCCTCTTTTTGTTAAGAATTAGCGTTAGATCGTGTTGGGGAATGTTGGGGAATGTTAGTTTTTTTAATAAAATTCGTAAAAAACGTAATTTTTATTAAAAAAATGCGTCGACAGTAATACGTAACTAACACATAATGTATATACAGTATATGGAGGATTCGATACGAATAACCCATACAAAAATAACCCGGACAAAAATAACCCAAACAAAACAAAGCTGATATGAAATCTAGAAAAAACCTCACACGTTTCACATATGAAACTACTTCATTCCAAGGTTGGAGAATGAACATCAGTCGCTCAGGAACTACTTTCACTAAGTATTTCTCAGACAAAAAATACGGCAGTGAACGCAAAGCTCTCAAAGCTGCAGAGGAATCTCTGAATGCTATTAAAGAGATGATCGACAACTCACGTAAAGTGAACGGCAAGCTAAGCAAAACCACAGTCAACAAGGTAAAGAAGCTACTTAAGGACGCTTAAAGTAACTCTACCCCCGACTTTACCCACTTTGAGGATAATCGCAGTCACCTAAGACGAGTTCCCTGTTCACTCAGGCTAGGACTTTCTTGAAAATGTTGGCTCTAGCGATTGTCCCTTATCTCAACCGCTTGTTGAGTTCCCTTTCTGCCACTCTCGCCTAGAACGTAGAGTGCTATTACCGCAGTCTACCACTGCGCCAGTATTTAATTGGCACAACGAGACAATCCAGAATGGCCACACCAGGCCACAAAGGAAAATCGTCACACTGCTGATTCCTGTATAATCACGACGTGATAAAGGGCTCACACGAGAGCCCTCAACCGAAAAGTAAGATGCCCTCAACCGGAACAAATCTTGCTCTTAACTCGAAGCCAAATATCGCTTCACACTAGAAATGGTAAAGCCTCAGATCAATGACGACCTAAGGCTTTATAGTGGCTCCGGCACTAGGATTCGAACCTAGGACCTAGTGATTAACAGTCACCCGCTCTACCGCTGAGCTATGCCGGAATTTACTATGCTTTGAGCTTATTACTCGCAGCGGGCGGACTCTGTCTCGAAATTCGGATTAATGCAACATCAAAATAGTAGAAACCTTATTTTTTTATGGTACAGGGTTTTCACTGTATCTTTTTAAACTTTTTTTGTGATGAAGTATTGACTCAAGTCGGCTGATATGTTTTTTCTGCCGAGCACTTTTGAGTAAGTTACGGACCTGTGGCTGAGTGGTCGAAAGCGCTCCCCTGCTAAGGGAGTATGGGCGTAAGCTCATCCAGGGTTCGAATCCCTGCGGGTCCGCCATTTACTAAAAAGCCTACTACTCATTGAATAGTAGGCTTTTTAGTGTCCTCAATTCACGTAATACAGGTCGGGTAATACCATAGTCAGTTATTAACAGACAACAATGGCTCAAAATTTCATTTTTCACAGACGTTAAAGTGGCAATCTCTCCTAAATCAACAGACCAAGTTTGGGGCATTACTACCGACCACAATTTGGGAAACAACAGCTGAAGCGTAGACAATGACTTCATCAGCATCATGTTTGATAAGCACCCAAGCAAACACAGCTTGAACATAGTCTACATCAATCGCAGAACTGAGCCTCTCAGCCTTCCCCATGACCATTCAGAACAAATGGGACGTGTATAGGCAACACAACGCCCCAGAACTCAAGTTCATCGTCACTGACAATGATATGCACACACTTCCTCATCTAATGCCCAAGTTCATCGACATCATGGAACAGGAGCAAGCCTATGCTGCAATCAAGGAGCTGCTACCATTCGTCTCTGACATGTCCAAGGACAAGACCCTCATCATCAGCCAACATGCTGCCGAGTTCTACCCATGTCCTAGTCAGTAAGCTAC
>CAXMOB010000304.1:0-11146 GCA_964194815.1 Vicinamibacteria bacterium
TGATAAATCCACCATTTTACTACGTATTGTTGAGCGATAGCTTATCACACAAGCTCGCTGGAATCGTCTGAAATAGCCCTTCTAGGCTGGACATCCTGCGGTCTGCAACTATATTTCGCCCGTCAATATGAATAGTAGAGAAAGATTCCTTACAGCCGCTCGATGCGGAGCTTTAGAACGCCCTCCGGTATGGATCATGCGACAAGCTGGTCGCCACCTTCCTGAATACCTCAAGTTAAAGGAATCCTATAGCTTTACCGAGATGGTGAAGTCGCCAGAACTTGCCACAGAAGTGACGATGCAGCCATTGCGTCGCTACAACATGGATGCCGCAATTTTATTCTCCGATATCTTGGTGATCCCTGAAGCGATGGGGCAGGCGTATCATTTCCGTGATGGTGGTGGTATTGGCATGGAATTCAAGGTTGAGACTGCAAAGCAGATCGATGCTTTGGATGAAACTGGCACTAGAGAAAAGCTTATCTACATGGGAAATGCTCTGACATCGATCCGTAAGGAAATCGGTGAAGAGAAGGCATTGCTCGGATTTGGCGGATCGCCTTGGACATTGGCAGCCTACATGACTGAAGGTGGCTCGATGAAGGATTGTGCACGTCTGAAGAATATGTTTTACGAAGAACGTGCCTTGTTTGAGAAATTAATGGAAAAAATCACGACCTCAGTGATCGATCTCTTTCTCATGCAAATCGAGCACGGTGCAGATGCACTGCAACTATTCGACTCAGCTGGGGCACTTTGCACAGCTTGTGATTACGAAGAAATGTCGGTGAAGTGGATGCGTCGTGTGATTGCGGCAATGCCAGCGGATTTCCCGATTATTATTTATGCTAAGGGAATGGCTCACCATTCTGACGCCTTGATTGGTGCTGGTGCGAAAGTGCTCAGTGTTGATTGGACAGTGGATTTGCCAAAGTATCACGCAGATTTGCCGAAAGGAATTGCAGTTCAGGGAAACTTCGATCCGATCATTCTTAATGGATCAGTAGAACGCACAGTTGCTGAAACGACCCGTTTGCTCGACTCTATGCGTGGGCATAATGGTCACATCTTTAACTTAGGTCACGGGATCACACCGGCTGCTAAACCTGAAAACGTGGCTGCCATGGTGGACACTATCACAAATTACAAGTAGTTTGACACAGGTGAGCCTATAAAATTACGAACACGTTAGTTGTGGATACGCCGAAACAAAATAAGCCTCGCGTCGCTATAGTCGGGGCTGGAATCACCGGGCTGAGTGCTGCTTATCACCTTCAGCAGAGGGGCTGTGATGTAATTTTGTTAGAACGTTCTCAACGTGTGGGTGGTGCTATTCAAACGACCCATGAAGACGGATATCTTGCTGAGCATGGGCCTAATAGCTTGATGCTGGCCGACAAAAGGGTCGATGACTTCATCAATGCTGTTGGTCTGAAGGATGAAGTGGTGAGAGCCAGTTCCTTTGCTAAGAAGCGCTTTGTGGTGCATCGCAGTAAACTGCATGCACTGCCTCATTCGATTTTAAGTGCGGTGACGACACCTTTGTTTTCCTTTGGAGCAAAGTTACGGATGCTGTGTGAGCCATTTATTGCTAAGTACGATGCTAAGCAAAACGAATGCTTTGCGGACTTTGTGACAAGGCGGCTTGGGCCTGAAATGTTAGCAAAAGCAGCGGGTCCATTCGTGAGTGGTATTTATGCCGGCGACCCTTACAAGCTTTCTACCAAGCATGCCTTTCCGCGTTTGTGGAATCTGGAGCAGAATTATGGTTCTTTTATTAAAGGAGCGATGAAGATCGGCAAGGATGCAAAAAAAGGAATAGGTAATCCGCATCGTTTGGCGAAACGTGAGATCGTTAGTTTTAAAAATGGGATGGAGGCCTTACCGAATGCCATTGTTGCTGAGTTGAATCCAGGGACTGTGAACTTAGGCAGCAGCATTAATTCTATTCAACAGGATAAGGAAACGGGTGAGTGGTCGCTACAGTGGACTTCTGAAGATGGTGGAGGCACGGCCGAGGTGTTTGATCATCTGATCCTTACCTGCCCTGCTCATATATTGCCAAAGCTGCCACTTGATGCGAAAATTTTAGAACAGGTTTCTGAGGTTTCTCAGTTAAACTACCCGCCAGTGACGAGTATGTTACTAGGATTCAAGAAAGATCAAATCACGCACCCTTTGGATGGTTTCGGCATGTTGATGGCACTTACTGAGAAGTGTAAGATCTTAGGAGCATTATTCACCTCAAGTCTATTTGACGGCAGGGCACCTGAGGGGTATGTAAGCATCAATGTGATGCTCGGCGGTGCTAGATTTCCTGACAATGCTCAATTGAGCGATGACGAGATGCTTTCGGCGGTGTTGACTGAACTTCAGACCTTGATTGGATTAACTGGGAAACCGACATACGAACGTATAACGCGCTGGAAAAAAGCAATTCCTCAGCTAAACTTGGGGTATCAAAACACTTTAGAGCAAATGGAGCAATGTGAGCAACAGTATCCTGGGCTTCACTTTGCGGGCAACTACCGTGGTGGTATCTCCGTAGGGGACTGCATGGTCAGTGGCATCAAACTTAGCGATACAATTTAACACTTATTTAACACACTAGAACGATGAATAAAAAAGGCGTCTTATTACTTAACCTAGGTTCTCCTGACTCAACTGATGTCAGTGATGTTCGTAAATATTTAGATCAATTTCTTAGCGATGATCGCGTGATTGATATGAACCCGATCGCACGTAAGTTGCTATTGAGTTTAATCATCCTGCCAACTCGTCCGAAGAAATCAGCTGAAGCATACTCAAAAGTTTGGACCGATGAGGGGTCACCACTCATCGTCACCAGTGTTGAGCAGCAGAAGCTTGTTCAAGAAACTACTGAGATTCCAATCTACCTTGGGATGCGTTATGGTAATCCATCGACTGAGTCTATTGTGGCTGAAATGAAGAAGGATGGGGTCAATGACATTTTGATCATTCCATTGTATCCTCACTATGCGATGTCGAGTTATGAATCTGCTGTTGTAGAAGTGATGGACCAGTTGAAGCTGGCTGGCATGCAAGACTGCGCCACTACGCTTGTCCAGCCGTTCTATAAGGATGAAGAATACATTGCTGCTCTATCAGACTCGATCAGTGATTATATCAAGCCAGGTGACGGCACGCATTTGATGATGTCATTCCACGGAATTCCTGAACGTCATGTGAGGAAATCAGATCCGTCACACGCTCACTGCCTCAGCACAGACAAGTGCTGTGATACTCCGCATCCAGCTCACGCGACTTGTTACCGTCACCAGTGTTATAGCACAGCGTATGCATTGATGGCTAAGTGCGGGTTCCATAACGACGATGTCACTATTTGTTTCCAATCACGTCTGCTGAAGGATCCATGGCTCAAGCCATACACAGATTTTGAGATTGAACGCTTGGCTGAAGAAGGAGTGAAGAAGCTAAAAGTTATTTGCCCTGCATTCGTCACTGATTGTCTTGAGACACTGGAAGAGATTGCGATGGAAGGTAAGGAAGAATTTCTTAAGCATGGCGGCGAAGAATTTGAGCTTATTCCATGTCTCAATACGCATCCATCATGGATCAAGTGGCTGACCAATAGAATTGAAGACTGGGCGAAGTAAGTCTTGTTGATAGACTATTTGTGAAGCTCCGTGGCACTTGTGTCATGGAGCTTTTTTTGTTCCGCAAAAAGGCACGGAAGTCTCAAAAAAGGGAGGTGACCATAGAATCAAAGGAAGGCACGGAATATGCAGAAGGGAGGGGGAAGAAAATTATAACATGTTGCAAAAGCTGCACTTATGGAAAGATTGTTTCGGCTGGGAACGTATGGGTAAGTATATACCTATTATGGCGACTCCAACCCTCCAGCAAGCTGCATCATTTTTTGTAAAGTCACGACTGCTCCAGTGTAAGCGTTCAATGGAGGATCGGACCTTGGCTGGTATTCAAAAGTATAGCTGTGTCGATAAACCACAAAGTTATAGCTTACTGGCTGAGCATACGTCGACGCTTTGGGGTGAAGATAAGCCATTGGAACGGGACTTGACTGCTGGCAAAGTGCAAAACTTACGAGTGGCGGGGAAATCGATCAATGGGAGGTTTGTTCCCGCTGGTAAGGTCTTCAGTTTTTGGAAACATGTTGGGAAGGCCACAAAGCAGCGTGGCTTTGTGCTTGGGAGAGAGCTTCGCGAAGGCTGTATTGTGCCAACTTTGGGTGGTGGGCTTTGTCAGTTATCGAATGGATTGTATGACGCTGCGTTGAAAGCTGGTTTTGAGATTGTTGAGCGACATGCTCACACTCAGGTGATTGAGGGATCGTTGGCGGCGATTGGACGAGATGCAACGGTGTTCTGGAACTATGTTGACTTTCGCTTTGTGGCTGCGACCGACGCCTATATAGAAGTTAGTCTGAATAAAGATCAATTGGTGATTCGTTTTTGGGGAGCTGCTAAAGCAGAGCTAGTAGATATGGATGCTGAGCTGAGTCGTCCAGTCGAGTCGATAGGGAATTGTTACAGCTGCAATGTGACGGAGTGCTTTCGGAATAAACCACAAGAATTGGAGTCGATACGTTTTGGTAAAACAGCGGCTTTGGTGGATGTTTACAGCCCGGAGTTCGATCGTTACTTGAACGATAGGTTAGGCGAGCAAGATTTGTTCATGAGTCCTATCAATCCAGATCGATTCAAGGCGGCGTCTTATCGTTGGGATTTAACTAAGAAGCCGAAGGTGATGCACGCAACGCTAGTGGCATTGAAACGTGCATTGGTATTACGACGTATTCCTAAACAAGGGCGTGCATTGCAACAATCGTTGTTAAAATATGATGCATTGATGGCTCGCAAGTATGCAGGTCAGTTAGATTTTTCTGTGAGCCATGTGATCGTTTCTCAGAATCTACTTCCACACCTCTGGAAGTTAGGTGTGTTAGGTGGTAGAACCTATGACGTGCTAGCGACTCGTCTACCATTGAAGGAACTTCAACATCGACTTGATGAGGCTGCACGTGATCATCCGGAGTCACCAACCTTAGAAGATTTTAGAGTGGATGGTGACCTGATAGCACTTGAGAATACCGCCTTGGCACATGCGAACAAAGTGATCACTCCCCACAGTGCGATTGCTGACTTGATGGGGTCGCAGGCTGAGCTGATCGATTGGGTGCGCCCAAATGTGGAAAAAGTTGACGAGGTAGGGGAGCTGAAGGATGTTTTTTTACCAGCTTCAGCTTTGGGTAGAAAGGGGATTTATGAAGTAGTCGATGCACTAGATGGGCTTGGTGTTACCCTTCATGTGTTGGGTAGGGCAACAGAAGGGGAGCAGTGCCCACTGGAGCGATTGGAGTGGCAATATGCATCGCTCGATAAGATGAGAGACTGCCAACTTGTCGTGCTGCCAGCTTATATAGAGCATTCTCCAAGGCTGCTGTTGAGAGCATTGGCGATGGGGATACCAGTCATTGCGACCAAGGCCTGTGGCTTATCCGCACAGCCAGGGCTGACTTTGATCGACCATCCAAGTGAGCTGATTAATACCAACTCGAAAAACTTTCTGGTGAATTTATTTTGATGTGGGTTATGAAATTTGGCTACGCATGGGGTAGATGATGTTTCGGCATCTTTAATTCAAATTCGGCGTTCATCATCGGTTGAGGAGCACGCTCCACGCCCTCTTTAGGCCTGGAAGTTGAATTAAATCTGCTCGAAAATTCTACCAGATACTTTTCCTCATTGGTATAACGTTATTAAAAAAGGCAGCCACTTGAAAGCGAGTGCCTAGTAAAGTTGGTTAGGTGTTCTCATCGAACAAAGAGTTACGCGTCGGCAAATCCGTTTGGGTTGTTTGACTGCCAACGCCAAGTGTCGTTAGTCATTTCAGCAACTGTGCGTTCAGCTTTCCAGTTGAGCTTTTCGTTAGCGAATGCAGGATCTGCGTACAAGGTGCCAATATCACCTTCGCGACGTGGCTTGATTTCGTATGGTATATCTTTGCCACTAGAGGCTTTGAAGGCATCTACCATTTCGATAACACTTGTGCCAAGGCCAGTGCCGAGGTTGTAGATGTTCACGCCAGTGCCGCCTTTGTGCGTGCGAAGAGCAGCGAGGTGGCCGAGAGCAAGATCAACTACGTGGATGTAGTCGCGAACGCCAGTGCCGTCGACGGTGTCGTAATCGTCGCCGAATACGCCGAGGCAAGCAAGCTTACCAACAGCAACTTGTGAGATGAATGGCACAAGGTTGTTTGGAATACCATTTGGGTCTTCACCAATGCGGCCAGAAATGTGTGCACCTACTGGGTTAAAGTAACGTAGAAGTGTGATGTTCCATACTGAGTTAGCATTCGCGTAGTCCCGGAAGATGTCTTCGACCATGAGTTTCGAGCGACCGTAGGGACTGGTCGGGCGTTGAGTTGGTGTCGTTTCCTTGAGAGGAGTTTGCAAATGGTCACCGTAGACAGTGGCAGAGGAAGAGAAGACAAGGGTGCGGACATCGAATTCGTCCATCACGTCGATGAGGCGGATTGAACCAACCACATTGTTATCATAGTAGATGTCAGGCTTTGTGACGGATTCTCCTACCGCTTTGAGGCCGGCGAAGTGGATGACGGCATCGATCTGATGCTGGCTGAAGACTTGGCGTAGCCCTAGGCTGTCACGGACGTCTACATTGTAATAGGTAACATTTTTGTCGGTGAGTTCCTCCACGCGAACGAGAGACTCCATGCTGCTGTTGCAGAGGTTGTCAACAACGATGACGGTGTGGCCTTCGTTAAGAAGTTCGAGGACGGTGTGGCTACCGATATAGCCAGCGCCACCGGTGACAAGAATGGTTTGTGCTTCGTTCATGGTGTGAGAAAGATGAAAAATGAATGGTGAGTTGCTCACCTGTGGGTAGGTGATTCGCCGAAATCTGTCAACGCTATAGGAATGATGTAATTTGTTAAGACTAGATTGTTGACAGATTCCGAATTATAGCCCTCACTATTGGCATGAAATTAAAAACTATTCTCTGTGCTACAGCTGGTCTATTTTTTGCAATGAGTAATGTATGGGCCGAAGATGACACTCCAATGAGTGAACAAATGAGCGATGTGAGCTCATCCTTGAAAAAGCTTAGGAAAATTGATAAGGACGACTGGGTTGGTATGGCAAATGCAGTACGATCGGCACATGTATCACTACTGAAAGCGATGGCGTTTACCGCAACGATGGTGAAGGACATGAAAGATGGTCCAGAGAAAGTGAAGTCTTTGGCTGATTCTCGCCGCCTTCTAGGCTTGAGCTACGCAGCTCTTTGTGAGTTGGAAATTGCTTTTCTAGAGAAAGACCAGAAGAAGGTTGATGCTGCCATGACCAAGGTGAAGAGCATCAAGAAAGAGGGTCACGATAAATATACAGACGATTAATATCTAGTTGACCTCAATCCATTATAGAATTTGTATAGCCCTTTCGTAAGAGAGGGCTTTTTAGTCATGGCGAGAAGAAGAAAAAAGAAGGGTAAGTCGAAAAAGAAGATCGTATTGGTTTCGCTCCTAGGTGGAGCTTTGGCACTCGTAGTTACGGTTTACCTATTGGCGACGACTTACTTGACGCGCAATTACCTTACCGAGCAAATTGAGAACGCGTTGAATTGTCGTTTTGAGATGGGGGAACTAAATGTTTCAGTGTTCAGCCCAACTGCTACTCTTTTGATGAGCGATGTGCGTGTAGCACCCCGCGATTCTTTTGCAAACGACGGCACTATGCATGACGAGCGTCCAAAGTTAGATTACTCGAAGGTGGATGTAGGGAACCTGAAGGTTGAAATTTCCTTGTTCGATTTACTGTTTCGCAATCTCGATGTAAAATCGATCACTATCGAGAGAGCTAGGGTTGACCTCATATTGAAAAAGGATGGGACTAACGACTTGGAGCCATTGATCGCGAGCCCGAAGGATCGCGATGATAAGGACAAGGGCAATACTTTTAACGCCTTGACCAATGCCGATATTGTAGCTCATCTCCGTCATTTTAAATTGATTGATGCTGAGTTTAACGTGGTGGTCGAATCGTCCAAACTTGAGATTCAAGCGAAGCATGTGAACGTGAAGTTGCTGGATGAATTACGTGTGGATGTATCAGACCTTGCGAATATGACGCCAGCTAGATTTGGCTTTGCCGCAGAAATTAATATGTTCTCTGAGCGTCAAGAATTGCATTACGGCATGGTTGGACTTGATGGTGATATCGAAGGGCTGCTGTTTGATTCATCGACTGGCGATTTTGATCCTAAGGTGGAGTTGGAACTAGAGATCGATGAGAAATCACACCTTAAAAAATTACCCGTGTTACAGAAGCTTTCTGATGCCTTGCTGGGGATTGAGAATCTACCGTTTGTGGATAAAGACAAGTTGAAGGCATGGCCAGAAACCTATGTGTTCACTGAAGGCAAGTCGTTGCATTGCTCATTTCACCAAAATACCTATTCATTTATGGCTCCGCTCACCTTGAATGTGGGCCAATGGTCTCTTCAGCTACAGACTGGATCCAATTTTACAACGAAGGATAGCAGCCATGTATTCTTGTATAAGTTATTGGCGTCGCCAGCTATTAGTAGAATGGTGGATACATCATTGAATGCCATGACCAAGGTGTTACCCGCAAAAGCAAAAGCATTGGCTTTAGCTGAAGTGAAACATTTGGTGTATGATGGTGATCGCTTTGCCTTGCAGTTCCGCACCACAGGCTCACTTTCTAATCCTGATGTCCAATTGGTGTCGACACTTCCGAATATTGGAAGAATCAAGAAAACATTGTTGGACTCACTGAAAGGTGATTTGAAGGATGGATTATTGGACTTGTTGAAATAGGGACTTTCCTGATATAGCGGAGCCTTAGTAGTCGCGGTGCTTGGGAGAGAACCGTTCACATAGATTTATCTCCTTTGTACAACGACGCGTGCTTGTTTGCCGTCGTCACGGAGGAAGCCAAAACAGACACCATGTTCGGCGAGGTCAATCTCGAAGGGCACGGTGTTTTTATTAATTTGGAACAGCAAATGCCATTTCGATTTATCATCGGGGAAGTTGCTACCGGTGATGAAATCTGGTGGTCCACCTACCTTGTTGAGTGGCTCTGCTGAGTCATGAGCTTCATCAATGTCTAGCTGGGTAATTGGGACTAGATCTGGCGATTGGCGGTAGTCTTCAGGGAAAAGTTTGGTTTTGTAGCCCTTACGTGGCTGGAGCCATTGCAATGATGGCCCATTGTTCTCGGGGATACTAGTGATGTGCTTGTTGTCTCCTGGTTGAAGGATGACCGCAGTTTGATGGAGTATAGAGGTTGGAGTTTCTCTATCTTTCATGAAAAAGTATGCCATTTTAGCTTTTGTATTAGGGAAGAGTTTGGGGTCAATTTTGAATTGACCAATAAAGCGCATCGGCGTTTGAGCACTCTTGTTGATTGGCCATTCTGGATTTTCTAACCAATCTGGAAAGCCGCCAAACTTGGTGCGGATTTCGGCACGTTCAATATCCCTTTCGAAGTCGATGATATAGCCTTCCGGAATTGAAGGAGTAGGTATTAAATTTTCTGTAGGAGGAATGCTAGGTTCCGACTCACTAGGATCTACCTGTAGGTCTTTTGGTGCAACCCAAGATTTGGGCGTTTTAGCGAGTGGAAGAGGAGAGGATGGCTCTAGTTTTTTAGGTGTTACTGCAGGCTTTTTAGCTGAAGATTTAGTGGCTTTCGCTGGTTGTACAGCACGTATCGTTTGCTCTGGATTGAATATTGCAGGATTGGGTGGTGTTGGTGCTTTCGCAGCTTTCTTTTTAGGTGCTTTTGTTGGAGATGGTGTTTCAGCTAAGCCAACGATAGTGGTAAATTCGGAGAGTTCATCTTCGGAGAATTGGAACTTAATGCGGACGTCGGCGATCGAGAATGATTTGTTCTTGCTGATTTGAAGGGTGGTAAATTTTTTACCATTGAAGGAAGTGCCGTAAGTAGAGTCGAGATCCTTGACGAGATAGCCAAACTCATTGCGGATGATCATACAATGGTTAGAGGAAGCCTTGGAAGAGAGAAGCACAATGTGGTTCCCCGCCATGCTGCCAATACTAATTTGCTTCTTGTCGAGAGGGAGTTGAAATTTGGTGGCTTTACCACACGGTTCAGTGATGATGATTTTAGGCATTGGTCGTAGTAGTAAAGTAGAAAGTAGTTAGTAGGAGAGCAGGGGCTAGAAAAAGAAGAAAAATTTACGACGCTTATTTTTACGTTTGTAGGAACCGTCCCCAACACTGACGACCTCAACCTGAACATTGGTGAGGCCTTGTTTTTTGAAGCCGAGTTTTCCGGCGGCACGGGGTGTGACATCGATGATGCGTTTGGGAATGAATGGACCGCGATCATTGACCCGCATTTTGACAGATTTTCCGTTGCTCATATTGGTGACTTTTACGACACAAGGGAGGGTGAGAGTCTTATGGGCAGCAGACACGTGCCATGGCATGACCTTTTCGCCAAGAGAGGTGTTACCACGCTTTAGACCAAGGAAGGAACTTTCGTCATACCATGAAGCAATACCAGTCTCTTTATACTTGAGAGTTTGTTCAACACTGAGTGGCGTGTAATGCTGACCCTTCACTGTGTATGAACGATTCATGTAGCCGTCGTAGCCACCCGTCGACCCACAGGAGACAAGGAATAAGCTGCAGGCTGCAAGCAAAAGAGCAATCAAGGATTTGAGCATAGCAGACACTAAAAAATCTCCAGCCTCATTGCAATGGATAATCGTTCGGAATGGTGAAATAAATGGTTCCGATTGAACTGTTTGTATGAGCGATACAAGGATATAGGACGAGTAGGGGGTGGATGGGATTGGCTGCAGAATGCCATCTCCAGGGTTTTACTCGCTAGTGATCAAGGCACTGGCCATGTGGTCGGTGTTGATGACCTTGTGGCAGACTTGATGGAGTTGTTCGAGGGTGACGGCTTGGACGTTCAAGTGGGCATCACTCGGGTCAATGATGGTGTTGTAGCAGAGGGTTGAGTCGCCGGCCCATTGCATGTAGGGTTGAGATCCTTCGAGGTTGATTCTATTCTGGGCGATAGCGAAGCGTTTGGCGTGATCTAACTCTTGTTGCGTGATTG
>CAXMOB010000305.1:0-4163 GCA_964194815.1 Vicinamibacteria bacterium
AACATTGATCGCCCTGACGTCACACTCGTCATCGATCGTTGCCTAGCTTACCACCTACTTGGCGACAAAAAACAAGCTCATGAGAACCGCCAACGGCTCACTGAACTGAACGTTCAATCATTTCAAACCGACTGGCTAGATTGGAAATTGAAGTTTGGCTCAAGTCAGAGAAAGCAACAAAAACAATCACTCCTTTACCCACCTAGTCTTCACCAAAATCTTGTCGACACATTCGGCGTCACGGCTGATACCATCAACATCGTAGTTAAGTTCGCCGTCGTCAACAGAGCCATCACCAGTGCCGATCAAGCTCAGTAGAACATATGGATTGGACAGAGTAGAATCGATCTGTGCCGCGTATATCAACGAGGGCAAGCCATCAGCTTCGCCGTTAACCTCAACGAATATCACAAAGTCTGACTCACCTCCCTCTAGGGTCGAATCGAGATCAAATTTGTGATTTTTGGTTGGGCCAGTTGTCAGATCGACCTGTCCATCTGGCGAGACTCCACAAATAGCTGTGTAACGGTTTCTCCAAATTGGCAGAATATCGCCACGGCCTTGGTCTTTTGCCTCCCAGTGATGCACATCAGAAAAACGTAAAGCTTCAGACAAATAGAGCGTCTCAATGATCGAACCTGACTTAGTTTCCGCCCATATCGCCACCGCTTTATTGGCTTGTTTCTTCCAATCAATCGAAATGACTAAGGATGCTCCTTCCGAGGTAAGCTTAGTCGTTTGGGTTAAATTTTCAGACTCTATTGATGCAACATTGCCGCCCTCGCGGACAATTTCTTTACGGTGCCGTGATTCATAACTCAAGCCTACTACATGGCTCGCACCTGGCCACCCAGCCCATGCTGCTGACCAAAATAACACACAGATTAACATCGCTACAACAGGGGTGACCCAATTGGCATAGCCATCGTATTGCTTTTGTTTAGGCTTAACGATTAGCCCCATGTGACGTAGCCGACCAACGATATGAAAGCCTGTTAACACCGTCATCGCTAGGCCCGAAAGCATATGCACCCGCGTCACTTCAATCGTGAAGGGAAATGCAAAACGCATCACCCCTGATGCAACCAACACAAGAAAGTTAAACAGCAAGCAAAGGTGAAGAAGCCTATAGATTTGACGTTTACGCATAACCTAACTTATTCAAATCCAATGAGCTTACGCAATTCTTTAATGTGCTTCTTATACACCCCTCTCGGCGAGGTCTTATGCTTGATGCATAATGTGGCAGCATATCCACACGCAATACCCATCTGACCCGTCGTATTCATCACACGAGGTCCACAAAGCCCAATATGCGAACAACTAAAACAACGTCCAGCCATCATCAGGTTAGGAATATCCTTTGAGTAAAGTGAACGAAATGGGATATAATAATGTTTAGTGAGCTTATGGAAAATAGCACGTGAAATGAAGTCCACCGCAAACCCTTTAAGCTTGCGTTGGTAGTGAGCATCGATCTCACGTTCTTCTTCCACTACAGTGTCCTCGAAATATTTATAGGAAAGCACATCCTGCATGGTGTAGATGTAATCACCTAACAACCTGCGTGACTCGCGCTTTCCTCCCACAAAGGCAACCCAGCCAAGTTTCAACTTCGCATTGATCGGGTTCTTCTTCAAATTAGTAAAATTGCCATAAACAGCTCTGAACATGTGGTCACGTATCTCTTCCGAGTTGTCTATCTGGTGTTTTTCATTATCAGAGTATTCCCAATACCATTCCGAACGCTTTTCGGCGTAGTTCTTTGCAACATCCTTTGCCCACGGAGTTTTAGGAAATTTTTCAACTTTGTCAGACGTCTCTGGCTTCCACATCACTGTGGTGCCCATCACTCGGTTATCCTTTTCTTTTGGTGACCAAAGCTCCCCAAATTTATCCCAGCCTTCATTGTATTTATCCTTAGACTCACGTCCGTAGTTATACTCAGCACCTGCCTTATAGCCAACTAATCCATCGCCTGAACAATCAATAAATTGCTTACCTACCAAACGCACTCTGTCACGCGATGTATTACTGCGAGCCTCTACAGACGCTATCACTTTACCATTCATGTTCACTTGATCGACCGAGAAATCATAGAAGATGGTCACATTTTCGGCTGACTCCATCGATTTCTTACGCTTGTCTTCATCCTTGTATGCATCCGCTGATCCGTTAGGCCAATGCTTGGTGTCAATTGTCTTGAGGATACGCGACACCTTACCATGAATTCCAAGTGTGTGGACACGAATTTCACTACTTGAATTACCTCCTAACACTGGTCGATTCGAAACCAACGCAACTTTCAAGCCCTTTTCATTGGCAGCTAATGCGGCACCACAGCCTGCTATACCAGCTCCTACAATCACTAAATCAAATGCTTGCTCCTTGGTGTCTTCAGCTGTCACTCCATGTTGAAGATCTCTCCATTTCGTAAGTTGCTTAACATCAGAAGGAGGAGTGAATTGACTATCTTCAGTGAAGTAAATGGCATCACAACGACCTTCAAATCCAGTGAGGTCGACTAATTCTAGTTGGTTCTGCCCTTTCTTTAACTCTACTTTAGCACCTTTTTGCCAGCCCCAGCCTTCTTGTGTGCCAAACTCATCCTTGCCTAGCTTACCATTGATGTTGAGTGCGAACCTACCAGGAGCATCCCACTCACCAGGACACCAATTCTTTGTGCGAACCCACACGGTGTAGCTTCCGGCCTTAGCGGCTTCGAAACTAGTGCTCGCGTTGGCTACTGGCTTTCCATAGCCGTGTGCTAGCAAATAAGGAGCTCCCATCTGCTCGATATATTGCGGATCCACTTTCCAACCACCCTTTTTAGCAAATGTGACAGCATCCACGAGGACACCTTCCTTTAGCGGATCCTTAGTAGCACTAAGTCCTTTAGCGGCTCCTAATACGCTTGCGATCGTGCTGGCTCCTGTGACTTTAATAAATGTTCTTCTTTTTTGCATGAATTCTATTCTTTGTTTCCTTATCAGTGCTCGCTGCCAGATTATTGGACAATAAAAAATGATTAAATCTAATTTGTCCAATTTATGGCATTCTGTCACTCTATAACTAGAAACATGGAAGATCAGGATACAATGAAGGCATTTTTAGGATTACTGGGGTCGCACGAGCGCTACCTCACTGGCTATACCTATAGCCTTATCCCAAACTCGACCGATGCCGAAGATATCCTACAGGATGTTAAAATCGCACTGTGGGAAAACTTTGACCAATTCGAAATCGGCACCAATTTCGCAGGCTGGTCAAAGCAAGTCGCCTTTTACCGCATCATGGCCTTTCGAAAGAAGAAGGCGATCGAGAACAAACGTCTATTCTTCTCTGAAACATGCATGGAACTCCTCCATCAAGACGCTGACGATAACACTGATGCGGTCGAAGAAGAAGTGGCCCGCCTTAACCGATGCATCGACAAGCTTCCTGATCCACAACGTGAGTTGGTTTCACTGCGCTACAAAGAAGATTTCAGTATCGAGGAAATCTCAGTGCGATGCTCCAAGTCGATAGAGGCTTGCTATAAAAGCTTAAGCCGTATTCGCCTCCAACTTAAAAAGTGCCTTAGCCATTAATACCATGAACGATTCCCAACAAGCCACTATAGCACTACTCGTAGAAAAGATTGCTCATGATGAAGCTACCGAAAATGAGGTCTTCACACTCGATGCAATATTGCTAGAAAGCAGCGACGCTCGAAAACTCTACCATCAATTGATGCGTCAACACGCACACCTCAAACATAGTTGTGCGGCAGGAGCGATTTCGCCTATCGTGTCCATGCCCCGTAAAACATGGTGGAACTCAAATCTCACCAAGTTAGGTATCGCAGCAGCCATTGTTATTGGAGTCACTTGGATCAGCCTTCTTACCTGGAACCCCGCTTCACCGAGTTCTTCAAATCTAGCAATCGCTACTCTTACCGAAAGCTCAGCAGCTCAGTGGGGCGAATGTGATCTTCCCACCAGTAAAGGTAGCTTACTTGAAAAAGGTTCTCTAGAACTACTACAAGGATGGGCATGCCTCAAACTGACCTCAGGTGTAAAGATCAATCTAGAAGCCCCTGTGAAGATCGAGCTGAGAGACAATATGCATGCCTACATTCATTACGGCACTGCTATTGCCGACGTTCCAGATCAAGCCCATGG
>CAXMOB010000306.1:0-4667 GCA_964194815.1 Vicinamibacteria bacterium
GAGGATCTCGTGGGCGTTCTGGTTGTCCTTGAATGCGGATTCGAGAATGCGAATGAGTTTGCGTTTTGAATGAGTGTCCTCGATAGGGATCATCAATTCGACGCGTTTCTCTAGGTTTCTGGTCATCCAGTCGGCAGAGGATATGAAGAGCTCTGGGTCACCGCCTTGATGGAAGTAGAAGATGCGTGCGTGTTCGAGGTAGCGATCGATGATAGAAACTACATGGATATTGGCGGCTTCCTTGCGGGTGCCAGTTTTTAGGCAGCAAACGCCACGGACATTGATTTTGATGGTGACGCCCGCCCTCGAAGCCTTGTAGAGGGCGTCGATGATGTCTTTGTCTTGCAGCGAATTGATCTTCACCATGATCAGTGTTTTCTCACCTTGCTTGGCACGTGATGCTTCGGACTGGACGAGTTCAAGCAGTCGTTTCTTCATGTGCGTGGGGGCTGGGGAGAGCTTGTTAAAGCGGGTGATTTGGGATCGGCCAGTTACCGCATTAAAGAATGTTGAGGCATCGGCTCCATACTTGGTTTTCTTGGTTAGGTAAGAAATATCGGTGTAGATCTTAGCGGTCGACTCATTGTAGTTACCTGTTCCTAGGTGCATGTAGCGCGCAAGATTACCATTCTCGTTACGAATGATCATCGCGATTTTGGCGTGCGTTTTTAGGCTTTTAACTCCGTAAACGATTTGCACCCCGGCGTTTCGAAGTTCGTCGGCACGTTGTAGGTTGTTAGCCTCGTCGAAGCGGGCTTTCAGTTCGACCAAGACGGTGACCTGTTTACCATTGTGGGCAGCTTTGATAAGGGCGTTAATGATACGAGATTTTTTAGCTGTGCGGTAGAGCACCTGCTTAATTGCGAGAGTTTGGGCGTCAGTGGAGGCTTCTTCAATGAGTCTAACGACAGGATCGAAAGAATCGTAGGGGTGGTGAAGTAAGATGTCTTGTTTACTCATGTTGTCGAACATGCTCTCCGTGAGATCGATCAATGGCGAAGGCTGAGGTGCCCAAAGTTTATCACGTAAGGTCTCGAATCCTGCGATGAAGGCGACGCTCATCAGATCGGATAGTTGGAAGAGCTGAGGAATTCGGAAAGTGTGTTGAGTCTTGGTTGTGGTGAGGGATTTGATGAGGCTGAGCAGCGGACGAGATGTGCCAAGCTGAACCTCTAAGCGAATGGTGTGACCGAGCTGACGCTGGTTGAGCACATCCTCCATCTCGTGTGCTAGGTCGCCAGCATCTTCATCCTCGAGGATGATGTCGGCATTTCTTGTGGTGCGAAAGATGGCGTAGTTGTCGAGATTCTCACCTGGGAAGAGGTGCGCTATATTGTGTGCGATGATGTCTTCGACAGGGATGACGTAAGTTCCTGACTCATCAATGTGGGTGATGAACCTATCAATAATGTTAGGGATGGGGATGATGACGAAGCGTTTTTCCTCTTTGCTGCTAAGCTGGCAGGCGATAGTGATTTGCAAACTTTTCAGAAACGGCTTCGGACTGTCTTCATCGCATGCAATGGGGGTGAGTAATGGAGCGATGTTGGAGGCGAATCGTTCGGTGATCTCCTTATTGATATTGGGTGGTAGCTCGGTAGGGGTCGTGAGAAAAAGGTTATGTGCAGCTAGGGCAGGGATGAGATCGTTGGTGAGGAGATCGTATTGATCTGTGCTCATTTCTATGGTCCGCTGTCGAATCGCTTTGAGTTGTTGCGATGGTGTGAGGCCAGCGATGTCAATATTACGAGCACCTGTGAGGCGTAGGGCTTCGAGTCCGCCGACGCGGACTTGGAAGAACTCATCGAGGTTGGCACCTGTGATGGCGAGGAACTTGAGGCGTTCGAGCAAGGGGAGTTTGGTATTTAATGCTTCGCCGAGGACGCGCTGGTTGAATTCTAGCCAGGAAAGCTCGCGGTTGATGTAGGAAGTGGACATGTTAGTGTGAGCGTGGGAAATTAGTGAGTGGATTCGTTGAGGATGATTTCTAATCCGAAGATTTCTTCTAGTAGGTTACCTTTGTTAGCTAGTGCGAGGCGTTCCACTGACGCGTCATGGACATCGTGTAGAGTGAGGTGGAGTTTACTACGTTTAACTACGGAATCAATGTTGCCAATGCGACCCGAGTGGGTGCGGTCGAGTGCATCGGCTACTCTGAGCAGTGCTGAGAGTTTAGTGACTCTGATTTGATCCTTGGTGTTGAGGTCTTTGTAGACCGAGTGACTTGGTTTTGGTGGGGAGTTTCGGTGGTAGCGAGCAACGAGGGCAATGAGGTCGACGTCATCTTGGCCAAGACCGAAAATTTCTGAATGCATGATGAGATACATCGAGTGTTTATGGTGAGCTTTCGAATGGATGAAGCCACCCGCCTCGTGGAGAATTGCTGCCGTGCGGAGCAGGAGGAGATCGTGCTTATCGAGTTGATGAATTTCTGCTAAGCTGTGGAATAACTGTTCACAAAGGATGCAGACTTGGTCGGAGTGTCCTTCGTGGACTTGAAATTTAGTTGCAAGCTCACGTGCCGACTGAATCACCTCGTGTTCGTATCCTTCAGCGAATGCTTGTTTATTAGAAAGGTCGATGAGCAGACCGCGTTCGAAGTCGCTTCCAGGAAGATGAACCTTAGTGAGGTTGAAAGCTTCCGCGATGGCGAGGTTGATTTCGATTGCAGGGAGAGCTGCTTCAGCTGATTGGTAATCGAGTGGGTAGTTTTTAACGATGTCATCGATGGTGCTCTCGGAGAGGTTCTTTGACAGTAAGCGGAGGCTTTCGATTTTTATCTTGTTGGGGTTAGACTGGAGGTGTTGGGTGAAGATATTTTGGATTTCGTAGCCAATGAAGACAATCTCTTCGATGTTTTTGTCTTTGTAGGCTTGAATGAGGGCTGAAATTTGAGCACCTGAATGTTCTCGAATAACTCTGATGAGGGCTGCACCTTGCATGTGGAGCGGGTCGATCGCTTCGGCTGTGCGGTGGGTTCCTAGTCTAAAGCTAAGGTAATTCACGATCTTTCCTTGACGGAAGAGAATGGCTCGTGTGTTACCTGGGCCAACGTGCACTACTAGAGTCGTTCTCTTTTGCATGACGGGCGTGTCATTGAGGCGGCGTCGTGTCTTTAGGTAGAGCAGGCGCGTCATCTCCCCGTCGTCGAGGATATTGATGGGTTGGTTGCAGGCAATTTGGAGCCTAGTGAGGAAACTATCTTTGTTGGATGCCTCGAATAGGATGTTAGTGGCAACGATGTTGAGCATGTCTGGCTCGGGTTTTCCATACTCGTTGAAATTGTCGATGTAGCCCTGGATGATCTTTACTGCTCGTTCAATGGAGGACTTTGAAATTGTATCCTTACTGAAGATGTCGTGAGCCAGTGGGATCGATTGTTCTAGGAAGTCAATTTCTTCGCCCGTGGTGGCGGAGTTGATGAGCATGGAGACTGAGCTGGCACCAATATAGATGACGGCTCGAAGTTTGATAGATTGCTGGTCGGGATGAGACATGGTCGCTATTTAAAAACTAACATTTGAGGGGTAGATGACAACTTAGAAATAGCAACACTGATGTGACAGGAATTTTATTGCCATCAATGTCAATCTCAGTAAGTCTAGAGGCATGTCTTTGGATAACGCACGTGATCGATACAAGGTGAAGCCGGGGAGCAAAGTGAAAATTGGTGACATTAACGCCAGCGATAAGTTTTTGTTCGACGGAGATAAGGATAGTTCACAGGAGGCTTTTCAGGAGCAATTGCTACAGATGAAGGATTTACAGAATAAGTTGTATTCTCAGGGGACGAAGAAATTGATCGTCATTATGCAGGCTATGGATGCAGGTGGCAAAGATGGCTGTGTGAAGAATGTATTTTCATCGGTTGACCCATTAGGGATTCATGTGGAGGCATTCAAGCGACCGACCGAGGAGGAATTAGCACATGATTTCTTATGGCGAGTGCACGCGAAGTGTCCACGATCTGGGATGATTTCTGTGTTTAATCGTAGCCATTACGAAGATATTTTGGCGGTGCGGGTGAAGAAAATTTTTGAAGATAAGGTATGGAAGCGTCGCTACCGTCACATTGTCGAATTTGAGAGGATGTTGGTAGAGGAGGGGACAACGGTGATTAAGATATTCCTTCGTATTTCCAAGGATGAGCAAAAAGAACGACTTCAGGCACGATTAGATAATCCAGACAAGCATTGGAAATTTGAGCCAGGAGATCTAGAGGATCGTGCACGTTGGGATGATTTTGAGGAAGTTTACGAGGACTTATTTGAGAAGACGAGCAAGGACACGGCACCGTGGTATATTGTTCCGGCAGACCGGAAGTGGTATCGTAACCTCATTGTATCTCAGATTATCATCGATACGATGAAGGATATGGATCTGGAGCACCCATCTGTGGTATGGGATCCTGATCAATTTGTAATCGATTAAATTTGTTAGCTGATGAAAGTACATGTGGATGAATTTGCGATGCGAACGCATGGCAAGGGGATGACTGAGGTGACATCGACGGTTGAACGGATCGTCCGTGACGCTGGAATTGTGTCTGGGCAGGTAACGGTGTTTGTACGTCACACCAGTGCCAGTTTGGTGATCATGGAGAACGCTGATCCGACGGCGTGCCGTGACATGGAGGCTTACTTTGAGCATTTGGTGCCCGAGGACAC
>CAXMOB010000307.1:0-3875 GCA_964194815.1 Vicinamibacteria bacterium
CCCGGAAGTGAAACACTTTAGCGCCGATGGTAGTTGGGCGATAGGCCCTGTGAGAGTAGGTCGTCGCCAGTTTATATGTCCGCTACAAGCTAACGCTTGTAGCGGACTTTTTTTGTGCCGATGTGGCGTGACCGTCACGGTCACTCAAAAGGAGCAAGTGGAAAGGAGCAAGTAGACCAGGGTCACTACACTAGGGAATTTTTAGAAAGAATTAAAATTTTTTTTGAAGCATTCTACAGAATTTCTCTAAAGGGCACCTCCGGCAACTAGCGTTGGTGGAGCTAGAAAGGATTTCAAGTAAAGCTAGGCGTGATGAGTGAGCGGATTTTCATCAGTTAATGAAGAATAACGACGCTTTAAGCAGAAAGGCTTTCCAGCCCGAAGGGTCGCTCTTTTTGAACCCGAGCTTGGCTCGCTAAGGTTAAGTGAATATATCTAAAACTCCAACGACGGGAGTTGCCGGAGGCTCCCCAAAGGCTGAAGATAGATCTAAAGATCAATCTGGCTTAATACTCTGATCTCCTGATGGATTCTTAGGGGTAATGCTTCTGTAGTATCTTCCGCATGCAGTAAGATTTCCCTTCTCGTCAAACAAAGCGGAACTGTGTCCGACTATGGAACTAGGCTTAAAAGAAAACCAAGCGTATCCCGCAATCCATTCCTGGCTCTCCATCCATGGCAGAACTTCTTTCATGAATTTCAATACTGCCGCCTTAGAGTGCCGATTTTTCGCCCTTGTTTTTGCATTCCAATCGGCTGGGGAAAACTCAGTAACTAACAGCGGACGCTTACCATATTTCTCATAGATCTTTTTCATCTTTGCCTTAAACTGCTTTGCATTCGTGCCTCCATAACTATGAACCCCTATGTAATCGACTCGATATCCGCGCTTATCTACCTCCTTCATAAAATCCTGCATCCAGGTAGCTGAAACCACATGTTCGCTGTTACCCTTATGACCTAATGGATGAGCGCAAGCAGGACTACACAGTGGCACCCCAAGCTCCATGAGTTGTGGCCACAGATCGATTGCCTGCTGCACGGACATGTTTGCTTGCTTCTTGCCATCTGGCTCGTTGAAAGCCAGCAGACGCTTCACCTTGTCAGTTTTGATTTCAGGAGCCACGTATTTTTCCAGCCATTTAGTCGTCGTGCTGCCACCCCAAACCATCGGCACAAATTCAATCGAATCTGGTTGTGGCGGGACACGCTGAGCGCCCCAGCTGTAGTTCCAAGATGGATTCAACAAGGTGACGCGCTTCATATTTTCAACCCACGCCCCATTCTTTACTTGCCTCTTATGTTGAGGATCTCGCAATGTCAGACAAACACCCTTCTTACCTGGAAGCTTAAGCTGATTCTCTGTGAATGTTACTATAGCAGCTGGAGGCGCCGCAGTGACTAGGGAAACGGAGGCCATCACATAAAATGCGATGAGTAAGTTTGTGATAAGTTTCATATCCTTTAATACGAGCGGTTGAGTCTTTTTCATCGTGGTGATCAGCGGCTACGATTAGCCATGAATATTTCGAGGGCGCGCTTTTCAAGCCGTGTGACGATATCTGGATTCTGCTTGGAGAGATCTTTTGTCTCACCAATGTCCTGTTTAAGATTAAACAAGGCCCAAGGACGTTGAAACCGCTTTCCCTTAGGTTCCTCTCGACCTCCGGATCCGTTTCCTAGAATTAGTTTCCAGTCGCCGTCACGGATCGCAAACATCGCTCCACCGGAGTGATGGATGATCGGGGGGCGCCTCCACCCTTTTTCATTACCCCGGAGCAGTGGCATGAAGCTGATACTGTCTTGAGCTGCTTCCGTCCGAGGAGGAACTTTGCCACCAGCCACTTGCACAGCTGTCGCAAAAAAATCGGTGTGTGTGATTGCGCGATCACACCGTGACCCTGCTTTCACTTTGCCAGGCCAGCGCACCAGGAAAGGCACGCGGTGGCCACCTTCCCAAATATCCGCCTTGGTGCCGCGCAACGGACCATTGGCGGTATGTTGTGATTCATTGTAGGCTTGAATCGTGGAGTCACTCACATGATCCGGCTGCTCTGAACCTTTTTGGCGATACATGAATGAGCCGTTATCACTGGTATAGATGACAAGGCTGTTTTTGGCGATACCGCTCTCGTCCAGAGCGTTGAGTATTTCTCCGACAGTCCAGTCGGTCTGCATGACAAAATCTCCGTAGGGACCTAAGCCTGATTTCCCCTGAAAACGCGGGTGTGGAGAAACGGGCTTGTGCGGCGCGGTGAGGGGAAGGTAGAGAAAGAATGGTTGTTTGTGCTTCGCTTGCTCTTTAATGTATTTTGATGCCTTGGAGGTAAGGTGGTCGAGGCAATCGATAATGGAAAAATCCGAACCCAGCTTTCCTTCGCGGACAAAGCCTGGGAAGCCTTGTTCTGTCTGAACCTGATCCGGCTGTCCAGTGATATTGCGACCATCTAGATAGACATAGGGAGACATATCGAGAGAAGCAGGCACGATATAAGAATACTTAAAACCCAGATCAAGTGGGCTGTGATCAACAGGTTTCGAAAAATCCCACTCACCATCTGTTTTCTGTAATCCGAGACCCAGATGCCACTTCCCGATCACGGCTGTAGTGTATCCCTGCTCAGTCAACGCATCAGCTACGGTGAGCCTGTCTTTTTCAATGATCGGAGCTCCATAGCCATTAAGTACACCGCTTGTCATTTTGCTGCGCCAGCAATAGCGCCCAGTGACCACACCGTAGCGAGTCGGGGTGCAGACTGAGGAGGGTGAATGTGCATCGGTGAATGTCATCCCTTCACCGACCAGTCGATCCAGATGGGGTGTGGCAATCTTTGAGGACGGATTCAGTTTCTGAATATCACCATAGCCCATGTCATCCGCCATGATGAAGATGATGTTAGGCGGCTTCTCCTCTGCCTGAATAAGCGTGCTGAGGACAAACCCAGAAAGGGCGGCTAGGGTAAGTCGGTATTTATTCATCGTTATTTTTTCGGATCGGCGTAGGTTTCGAGGGTTTGCTTTGCCTCTGCTATCTTGCGCTGTCTATCCAACTCGCGTAATGCCTTTATTACATTTCCCCTGTGAGGCTCTACATCTCTAGGCGTATCTGCCTGGGCGGCACTTAGAGGGACAAAGCCCATCGTCCAGTCATCGCTACGCTGGGTTGCCAATGGAACATCCTGAAATTTGATGATTTGAACATTAGCCAATGGGTTTCTGCTCCATGCGTATCGGTAGTGGATCGGCTTGGGCACCATTGGGCTGGTGAGAACGAGTTTTGTCTTATCGTATTGTTCACGACCTCTGGAGTCCTTACCGGTAACAACATACGTGACGGTTGCAGGGTGGAACTCACGTGCTTCGCCAGCGATGGCAAAACCTTGTATAGCACCTCCAAGCGGATTAACCAGGCTTTCATCAGAACTTAGCAAAAGCGAGCCATCCTTCACTTCCATCCCAGTGAGAACAGGAGGCTTCCAGAGAAGTTTTTGTCCATACTGGGTCGCAAGTGCCCAGCGGGCGATACGTCTACCAGCAGGCAGCTTCACTTGCGGGTGAAAGAAAGTGCGGCGTAAATCATAAGTGCTCACGAAACCGATGTTCTTATCACCAGCATTATAAAGGTCTAAAAACGTTTGATACTGAACGGCACGCAAGCCAACTCCTGCATCGAACATCATCTCTGAGTAGTTACCGAGTTCCTGCGGGCCACCACCGGTGCATAGCGATAAAATACCAAAGGGCAGCTCAGGATCACCAAATGCTTCTCGCCAACTTTGGATCAGCACAGGAAAGACATCAGCATACATGTCGATACCCTTTTGAAAGTTGAATGCATTGTTATATCCTTGATGAAAAATAGCCCCCTTGACTGA
>CAXMOB010000308.1:0-2684 GCA_964194815.1 Vicinamibacteria bacterium
ACCACATAACCAATCGATGTCTTTATCCTGCGGGCTAATTTTGCCGTAAGCCTGAGCTACCCAAAGATTGGTCAGACGTGAAAAGTAGGATTCAACATTGGCAACACCTAATGATTTCGCATGTTCCACGCAGTCGCGCTCGGTGTCACTCTCAACAATTGGCACACGTGCACTGTTCACTAACCATTCTAGTGAGCCACGATAAAGTAAACTTAAAGCAAATTGTTTGTCGCCATCGGACCACGCTTTCCGAGCAGCAGTGAGCACATCATCTGGCAAACTTTCAGGAGTGACATCCATCCCAAGAACACTTTTTACACGTGGTGCGTCGGCTCTCTTCAGTGACGATGACTTACCTGCTCGGAAGATGTGTGAGTTCTGCACTATCAATACAATAACACCAACAACTACAGCCACAACAACAAGCCACAACAGAATCGTTGTTAAAGATGATACGGCAGCTACACCATTAGTATTGACCGACCGGTCATCTTTCGCAGTTGACTCATCCTTTGGCTCATCCATTGGCTCATCCGTGATTTTAACCTTCTCTGAAATAACGCGAAGGTCATAATCTTCGGACTCCATTATCTGCTCAACACTTTCGTTATTGATGTCACGCGCCTCAACGTGTTCAGTCAGCCCGAAGCTGAGAGAGAGAATACAGGCAAGGGAAAGTAAAGTATGCTTAGCACCACCGCGTAGATCGCGGAGACGCTCACTCATACGCTTGAACGAGAGTTCAATATCCCAGCCCTCGGAAATGGTTCTACTGTTAATGTAAATTGTGAAACCAGCACCGCTGTAAAACGGGGCCAATAAGCTAATCACAATCATGTAGTTCACTAAGAAAAACATAAGTGAAAATACTGACTGACTATCGATGTATTGCGTAGTGAATGCTTGGAAAAAATAAGTCATATGGCTGCCAAAGACCTCTGAGTCGAAGCCATACATCGTGAGCCACTTGTAGCCAATGTAGACGGTCAACATAGACACCCAAGATAGGATGTTACAAGCCATTGTCAGTCCTGACGCCCCATCGCCTCCATTCCTTTGGAGTAAGGCAACACGTTGGCCATACTGACTGCCTTTGAGACCTTCCAATTCATGGATTGGCATCACAAAAGAGCGATTCATTGAGAAACGACGAAAAACAAGAAGTACGAATATATCCTTGATGATCATACGTGGCCATTGCTGTACCAGTTGTGAAATACTCACTTTCTCCCCAAACAACGAACGGCTTAAAATATACAATGGCACACGCTCAAAGATAGGTTTAACCCACCAAGTGAAGACAAAGGGAGCTATCACATAAAACCATGCAAGTAGCCAAGGTGTCGAATCATCAAACCATAGGTTTTCATTACTATACCAAAGGTAGGCTGCTCCAGAAATGACAATCATCATCGGAACCACAGTGAATAACCACGCGATAACAATAGACTTGTAGTTCCGCTGAACGAGGGCGACTCCTAAATCAACACTCTCCCACTTACCTCTTGGGCGAATCTCCGCAGTTAAATTCTCAAGTTTCATCAGTAGCCCTCCTGCCTCCCAACATGAAATAAAGTAACAATGCTAACCAACCAGCTATACCGATCCAAATTTTAAATTGAGCCCCCCCTAAAAAGAGCATGGGATTAGCAGACCAGAAGGCTTCGATACAAGCTGCTAAAAACGTCATTGAGGCTGCTCCTAAAATAAGTGGGATCGCAGTCTTGCCGGCATGCATCAAAGAAGCAGTACGAGACCGTCGGCCTGGCATCAAGATGGAAAAGCCGACACGCATCCCAGCCATACCAGATATAAGCATTGCCCATAATTCATAAGGTGCGTGACTAGACACGAATCCATACAGTTTCATCGGATCACCATTCACCTCAACATACGCTACCACAGCACCAAATTGCAGGGCATTGTAGAACAAGTAATAGAGACTGCCAATGCCCCCTAGAACACCACTTGCAAAAATCTGAAAATCGATGCTGATATTATTCCAAATATAGAAGCCGAACATATACATATCTCCCCCATCACCACGGCCATTTTCAATTTGAGATTCACCTTTCCCATATGAGCTATCAACCACCTCTTGTGCACTTTGATCCATCACTGAATTCACCCACTCGAGGTTATTTTCATTGCTAAAGGCAATGATGGTAAATGCCGGCAAGAGACACACCAACCAACACACGAGGTGAAGCTTCCATTCCTTGCGGACAGCACGAGGGAAATCAGAGGTGAAAAACCTCAAGAGTTTAGCTCCTATTCCATGTTCACTTTTTTGAACCAACTTAAAGCCCCTGATCACTTGAGCATTTAGGTATTCCACCATGTTGGCGGCATACATGCGGTGACGGGCTAGAGACAAATCTGCCGATTGCTTTTGAAGCAACTCCGGAAGCTGAGAAAGATCAACATCTTTAGAATTCTTTTCAGCGGCAGTTAAGAGGGCGTCGAACTGCCTCCAACGTCCTGCATTTATTTCTTCAAATTTCTTCTCCCGCATACTCTGCTATTTCCTCTCTACAATCCAACGTGAATATGACATTAACTCCTCGACCCCTTCCAGGCCGGACTTCGCTGTGAGTTCGTCGGCATGCTGTGCCATCTCAGCACGTCGAGCGACCGACCAAATCCCAGCCCGCTCACAAAAACTTCGAATAGCTACTTCTTCT
>CAXMOB010000309.1:0-7712 GCA_964194815.1 Vicinamibacteria bacterium
AAAAAGACAAAGTTAAGCGTGTTCAATTGCTCCTTTCCGTGGTTTAACCATCGCATGTGGAAAGGTAGATTCGCCCAAGCAACAGCAGACCTCGTTCAACAATACGGAGAGTCCATCTCCTATGATTGGAGATTATACAAACATGATATCGCAGGATCCATCGCACACGCACGTGCTCAGGTGAAAGCTGGTATCTTAACTCAAGATGAGTTTTCTCAAATTGAAGCTGGTCTCAAGACCGTAGAAGCCGATATCGACGCAGGAAAATTTGATTTCTCTATCGAACTCGAAGACATTCACATGAATGTCGAAGCCGAACTCACCAAACGTATTGGTGCCGTCGGTGGCAAGCTTCACACAGCGCGCTCACGTAACGACCAAGTCGCTACTGACACCCGCCTCTACTGCCGCGAAGAGATCGACACTATTAGTACACTTCTCGTGGAACTCCAGTTCTCACTTCTCAATCAGGCTGAAACCTACGCTGCTGCAGTGATCCCAGGATACACTCACCTTCAGCGTGGCCAGCCAGTCACCGTTGGTCACCACCTTCTTGCCTATGTAGAAATGATCTCACGCGATATCGACCGTCTCAAGGACGCTCGCAAGCGTGTCAATGTTTCCCCACTCGGATCAGGTGCACTCGCCGGCTCAACTATCAATCTCGACCGCGAACAAATCGCTCAAGAGCTTGGCTTCGACAGCGTCACCACCAACTCGATGGATGCGATCTCTGACCGCGACTACGTCGCAGAGCTTCTGTTCGACTTCGCCCTCATCGGAATGCACCTTTCACGCCTCAGTGAAGATCTCATTCTCTGGTGCTCAAGCGAGTTTGGCTTTGCCACTCTCAGTGATGCCCATACCACGGGTTCATCCTTGATGCCTCAGAAGAAGAATCCAGATGTATGTGAAATTACACGAGGTAAGACTGGTCGCCTCTATGGTAATCTCGTTGCCCTACTCACTGCAGCAAAGGGCCTTCCTCTCACCTACAACCGTGACCTTCAGGAAGATAAAGAGCCATTGTTCGATTCTATCGATACCATCAAGATAGCTCTCAAGGTTAACACCGAGATGATTGCAGACATGCAGGTCAACGTTGACACCTGTTTAGCTGCCGCGTCAGATCCACTTCTCTTGGCAACTGACCTCGCTGACTACTTAGTGAAAAATGGTGTTCCATTCCGCTCAGCTCACGAACTCGTCGGTAAAGCCGTCGCCGTTAGTGTTGAGTCTGGCACACCACTCGATCAGCTCGACCTCACTAAAATCTCTGAAGAATACGGTGCCGATGCCAAAGACGTCTTCAACCTTGAAACAGCTCTCGCAGCGCGCACCAACCCAGGTGCCCCATCAGTCGAAAACGTCAAAGCCCAAGTGGCACGCTGGAAAGCTGAACTCGCTTAATAACTGAGTTCTACCAACAACATTTTAAAATCCTCACTGATTCAACCCAGTGGGGATTTTTTGTGCCGCCATATTAAGAAATAAATCAACTCGATCAAACTTATACCACTCTGAGTTTCAAAAGAGACTAATGGGAGACTGATTTCATAAGAAAGAATCGAGTTCTAATCTAAGATTAAGGAGCCTAGTATTTTAAAGCCTCATCTCTTGAATCCAGTGCGTTAAAGTTTGGTATTCTATCTGGCATTTCATCTTCGTCTGACGCGGCCATACTACAAACCAACATACTCACAGCAAGCACAGCTCCCAGGGTAACGATGATAATCGATAGTAATTGGCTCCACCTCGAATGCTTCGGTTTACGGTGTGGCAAAATGTGATCGGCACTCCAAAAACGATCACCATAGAGCATCGCTAAGCCAGCTAACAAAAGGAACGTAGCAGCAAGGAAGTAGGGAGAGTAGGGCATTTGCACCCATGGCTCATTGCTACGTGAGACTACAAACATGAGCCCGCTGAGTGCCCCGAGAAGCCCTCCACAGATAAACTGAATACACAGACCCATGCGATCACAGTTCTTTGAATACTTACTCATCCTGGACTGAGCAAAGCTCGATATAAAATTGCTTAGCCGCATCAATATTCTTCGCACTTACTGACATACAAACACAAGTAAAACAAGACCTCCTATCCTGCATTAAATGAGTTCTAGCTACACTCATCATTCGCTAGGAGCTGCCTCAAGGGCAATCTCCATCATCGCATGAAAACTCGACTGACGCTCATCTGCTGTCAGTTGCCCACCCTTTAAAATATGATCTGACACCGTGCAAATGGCAGCCGCATTGGCTCCATATTCAGCAGCCACTCCGAAAAGCCCAGCGGCTTCCATTTCGACGCCGAGAACGCCCATCGATTCCATCAATTTGAAAACCTCAGACTTCGGATTGTAGAAAAGATCAGCCGAAAATGTATTACCGACATGCACAACATGCTCAAGTTGCTCAGCCGATTGAACCAATTGCTGCGTTAGCTTAAAGTCAGGGATCGCAGCAAAGTCCATGCCATCGAATCGGGTGCGATTCACCACAGAATCGGTGCAGGCCCCACTAGCAATGATGATGTCATGTAACTTTACCTTATCGCTCACAGCTCCGCAGCTGCCCACTCGGATCAGATGCTTGACCTCGTATTCAGTGATCAATTCCTTCGCGTAGATAGAGATCGACGGAATACCCATCCCGCTACCCATAATGCTCACCGGCTTACCTTTGTAGAAACCAGTGAAACCAAGCATGCCGCGCACACTATTTACTTGTTTGGCATCTTGTAAAAAGTTCTCAGCGACAAACTGAGCTCTCAACGGATCACCAGGTAATAGACAGGTAGGTGCGAACGCTCCCTTGCTAGCATGAATATGAGGTGTCATCTGAATAAAGCAATTCTTACACCATATCGTAGCGCGTTGGCTTGATGGTATCTAAGATCGGTTGACTTGCACTCACCGGCATGGCTTCAACAGTCACAGATGCACGAATTTGCTCTGCAGCTTTTTCAAATTCATCTTCAGTGCGGGCATGAACCATTGCTAATGGACGATTATCATCTACTTCGGCCGAGATCGGCGCGATGGCTGACAAGCCCACAGAGTAATCAATCTTATCCGATATAGAGCGTCGAGCACCACCTAAGGTAACCAGCGAACGACCATAGTTCTTGGTATCGATCGCATGTACGATCCCTCTGTGATCAGCATAAACAGGCTTAATAATGGGTGCCTTAGGGAGATGCTTATCATAGTTCTCTATAAAGTCTGTAGGTCCTCCAAGAGCTGCTACCATTTGTCCAAATTTCTCAGCAGCCTTGCCACTATCGATCGCTAAGTTGATCTCGTTCTCAGCCTTCATCATGTCACCCGTAAGTTTAGAATGCATTAATAGTTCTGTGGCTAACTTCAACACCACCTCATTGAGTCTTGGGTTACGATGTGTGTTGGTCAAATACTCTACAGCTTCACGCACCTCTAGTGCATTACCGGCAGAATAAGCAAGTGGTTGGTTCATATCGGTGATACACGCACTAACATGCATACCACAAGATTGAGCCACACCAGTGAGTTTGGTCGCAAGCTTCTTGGCCGCAGAATAAGAGGTCATGAATGCTCCATTACCCGTTTTGACGTCGAGCACGAGGTTCGGAATCCCTGCCGCTAACTTCTTGGAAATGATCGAGCTCACAATGAGTGGCTCAGACTCTACCGTCGAAACATCATCACGCACTGCATAAATACGCTTATCCGCAGGGTTCAAATCATCGGTTTGACCAATAATACCACAACCAACTTCAGTAACTACAGACTTGAAGGTATCGATTTCCGGGTTGGTTTGATAGCCAGGAATGGAATCTAATTTATCTAATGTGCCACCAGTGTGACCAAGACCACGCCCTGAAATCATTGGAACATATGCCCCACAAGCAGCTAATAGAGGGGCTAATATCAAGGATGTGAGATCGCCCACACCTCCAGTTGAGTGCTTATCTACGACGGGCCCATCCAGCTCAGACCAATTCAGAACCTTTCCTGAATCCCTCATAGCTTTGGTCAAAATGACCATTTCGCCACCAGTCATTCCACGTAAGAATACAGCCATTGTGTAGGCTGCTATCTGAGAATCTGACACATCTCCAGAGGCTACGCCTCGAATAAAGTCTACAATTTCCCAATCTTCGACTTCGTAGCCATCTCTTTGCTTCGCAATGATATCTTTAAAATGTTGCATCGTTGTGTTGTTGTTACGAGTTAAAGTAAGTTTGGAAAACCCATGTCCAGCACTTGTAACCAAGAAAAACTCCCACAATCCCAATCACTCCAGCCAATTGTGGCGGAGCGGGAAGTGGCAGATTAATGGCTGAAAAGATCACTCCTACGAGAAATCCTGCAAACAGTGCCAGAGCAATGATTTTGAACTCATCTAACATTTATTTTATACGTTTTAACGCCGTAGCGAAGATATTACCAGAAAAACTTCGCTAAAGTATATCTGTAAATTGGGACAACCATGCAAAGGTTACAGTTACAGAGTATAAATTAATCTATTTTGACTTTGATATCGGCTCATTTCCCATTACCTTGTCGCTGATGACGACACCAACTAGCGATACCCGGTTCAACGATTTCGTAATATTTCAGGCACAAAATGCAGGTTTATTTTTAGGTCAAGTTCCTCACCCCACCACAGGTGAAAAGCAAGTGAACCTACAGGCTGCGGAAAGTGTGCTCGATTCACTTGAGATGCTCAAAGTGAAGACTGTCGGCAATTTGACAGCTAAAGAAGTAGAGCTTCTTGATCTGGCACTCAATAACTTGCGCAAATTACACCAAGAGGTTAATCTCTAATCTATTCCACTAGATGAGCCCAATTCCAAAAATCCTCAGTTTACTAATAGCAACGACAATCTGGTCGTGTGCTGCGGATAAATCTGCCATCAGCAGTCTGGGTTCACTCGATAATTTACCTGATGGAACCTCGCTCGAAGGGGTGCGAATTCCACGCTATTCCAAGGATTTAAAGCCAGTTGCTTATATCGAGGCCGATGAAATCACTAAAACCAGTGCTCTAGCCCTCTCGATCAAAAAGCTTTCGCTTTATCAATACAATCCAGATGGATCCGAACGTCTTCACCTTGCTTTGACCAGTGCTGTATACAACACCAAAAGCAAGATAGTGAAAGGCTTCACTCCTCTAAAGGTAAGCTCCGAAGACATGGTCACCCATGCCAGTGGTATCGCTCTCAATATTGACTCTCAACGCGGTCTACTGCTCGGCCCACTCCACACAAGTTACCAATTTCCAAAAAAATCTAGTTCCATGACACCACCGTCGAAATCTCTCAAAAGCAAGGCCGTAGCAGGTGTTGCTATCGCATCGATCGCAATCGCACCTGCCGAAGGCCTTCCTCCAACACTGAGTCAGGAGAAGCTCGTTGAACTTGATGCGCACCTCAATGCAAGTCAGCAACAGTCATTTGACCAGCAAATGAAGGAGTCACGAGAACACGTGCAAGCAGTCGATGCCACACGTAGCAAAGAAGCAATTGCATTCATTAATCAACACGCTGCTGAGAAAGCACAACAAATTTTAGGGGAAGCCCCTCTTGCTAAGACCAGTGTGGCGAAAACAAGCTCTGAAAAAGACCAATTAAACATCAGCTGCGACGGTGGAATGTTCTACGATGCCCCTAAGGGACTGCTCAGCTACATGACCAATGTCAAAGTTGTTGAACCTCGCCTTTCCATCACCTGTAAAAAAGATCTCAAAGTCTACCTCGCCACCAAAGAGGAGAAGAAGATCGCCAAGAACAAACAAGGTGTCAAAAAAATAGTTGCTGTAGGAGATGTCAAAATCAATGGCAAAATGACCGAGAAAGGTATCACTAGAATGATTGAAGGCACAGCCAACATTGTTGAATTCGATTATATCACTGGCATCACTATCTTCAGAGGTGGCTTCCCTAGTATCAAAATTATGGAAAACGGTAGAAGCTTCGTGCACAAGTCGATATCTAAAGACCAATGGATCCTGGTGAAAAAGGATGGATCAGTAAGGATCGAAGGTGGCGTGAACCAAAACCTCAAGGGTTTGAGCACCCTGCAAGATAAGAAGGATAAAGCTCCAGCTCCAGCTCCCGTTCAACCATAAGCATATCGCTACTCGTGGATTATAAACTTACAGAGTCGGCCACTAAACGCAGCAACACGCAATTTCTGTTGGGTGCAGCTAAGTTAAAAAAGGAATACAGCGGCCGTGCAGTGGTCGATGGAGTTTCTCTCACCATTGGCGAAGGCGAAATTGTTGGACTTCTAGGACCTAATGGTGCAGGTAAAACCACAACCTTCTACATGATCACTGGTCTCGTCCCTCCTACAGACGGAGTGGTCACTTACCAAGGCAAGGACATCACAGACCTGCCTATGCACAAACGTGCGAGAATGGGCATGTCTTACCTACCTCAAGATGAATCGATTTTCCGCAAACTCAACGTTCAAGACAACCTACTTGCTGTTTTAGAGACTCGTAAAGATCTTTCAAAAAAAGGCAGCATGGAAAAATGCGAGCAATTGATGGAGCGTTTCCGCATCACAAAGCTACGTAAATCTGTCGCAATGACCCTCTCTGGCGGTGAAAAAAGGCGTCTTTCCATAGCACGTTGCCTCTGTTCGTCACCCAAATTACTGATGCTTGATGAGCCATTTGCCGGGGTTGACCCCAAAGCAGTGGAAGATATTCACAGTATTGTTTCAGAATTACGCGATGACGATGGACTAAGTATTCTCATCACCGACCACGACGTCCGTGCTACACTAAGCATTGTAGATCATGCATATGTGATGACTGACGGCAAAGTATTCATCGAAGGAACCGCTGAAGAAATTGCAAAAGATCCGATGGCCCGCAAACATTATTTAGGAGAAGACTTTACACTTTAGGTTTTTGTGGTCTATTATTATGTATCCGTCGTTTGGGCGGTATATATAAATAAGATGCGATATTCTAACGACATCGCTAGTAACATAAACATAAAACAGAAAGGACAAGCTAAATATGCAAACAGCAAACGTGAACACACCCATTACGGTAACCGTTCGCCACGAATCCATCACCGATTCACTTCGCAATTACGTTCATAAGAAAATCGACGGATTACACCTCGATTACCCAAAAATCATCGAGGCCAAAGCGGTCCTTGACGTCCAGAAAAACCGGCACATAGCCGAGATTATTCTCTACTGTGCCAACCACATCACCATCGATGCGTCTTCAGAAACGCACGATAATATGTATGCGTCTATCGACAACACGATCTCAAAGATCGCACGTCGTATGCGTAAACACAAAACTCGCTTGCTTAAAAAGCATCGTCCAAAACCTGAGGACACCATTAAGCACATTGAAGAAAAAGTGTTCTCACAGAACATTTTTGATGAAATTGCTGAAGAAATTAACGAGGATCCAGAACCAATGCTCATTCACCGTGAAGGTTATAAGCTTAAGGAACTCTATAAAGAGGATGCCATCATGGAGCTAGAGCTCTCTGATAAACCATTCCTAGCATACACCAATGCCCGTAGGAATGTGCTCCAAATCGTTTACCGTCGTCCTGACGGTGACTATGCGATCATCGAACCCAATGGCTAATTCAGCTTATCCATTGAACGAATAAATCACCAACCACGGCCAGCTTTACTGGCCGTGGTTTTTTTATCGATTCGTATATACACAAGGTCTGCTTGATTATTGACA
>CAXMOB010000310.1:0-28896 GCA_964194815.1 Vicinamibacteria bacterium
AGTCTGGTCCTCGTTGATCGTAGACACTCGGAAGGTCAATACTATTGGAGCCAAGGCTGAAGGCATGGAAGTTATTGGAGATATGGCCATATATATTGTCTATCAGTTGGTGTATGGTAGTTCTGAGGAAATGTATATTTACCGCTATGTTGTAGGTCCTAAAGAGCTTTTAGCAATGGTGAAGCTCTCAGCTGTGAGTTATGTTAAACATGGGAAGCTTAGTCCAATGCCTAAGATTGCTGATATTAATGAGGAAGCTATCACTGTAATTTTAGAACGGATTAAATCTGCCAAACTTACCGAGGTAAATACTGTCTATGATGCCTTAAAAATAAATGAGAAGGGAGCCTACTTTTCCCACTTAAGAAATGGAGCGAATCCCGCGTGGATGGATAAAAACGCAGACGTATTGGTTTCGCTTGACTTTAGCGCTTGGAAATCAGCAAAACCGAATCAACGGAAGGTGGTTGAAGAATATTTCAATAAACATCTACAGTATAAGTCTCTGGACGCGAAAGGCGTGCAGGTATTGCTACAATTCGTATTAGATCAGCAAGATGTGGTAGGTGACTTGATGGTGACTATACAAACTTCAAAGCATGGGGTTGGTAAAAGCCTAATGTTTGCTAACTTCCCTGAGGATTCACGCTACACTGAATTTTTAAAATCAAAATTCGCGGAACCATTTGGAAAAGTTCAGAAAAAAGAATCCAAGGGTTTCATTGCCATGATGAATATGAGAGGTGGTGGAAATAGTGCTTCATGGATACAAGGTGAATCAGTTGCTAAAAACTGGACCGATGCAGCTAAGATGTTGGACGATGATACGTTTAAGTCACGACGGGGTGGACTGACCTTCTTCAGTTACACTCAAGCCTTTGATCAACGCATGGAAGATGCACGTAAAAAGGCTGAAGAAGAGGCTAAGTTAGAAGCTGAGCGACAGGAAAATACGGATAAAGTCAAAGGAGCATTAAACTTCTTGAAGCAGAAAATAGGTGGATAGAGGCAAATAGGCACAATTATTCAAATTAGAGAAAAACAATTTATTAGATATTAAAACAATGAGTGAGTTCGAAAAAGAATGGCAAGATGTGCTAGAAACAGTTGATAAAATCCGTAAATCAACTGCGGAAGTGATCGTGGGACAAGAGAAAATTGTCGAGCAAATGATGGTATCATTGCTTTGTAATGGTCATTGCCTATTAGTGGGAGTTCCCGGCTTAGCGAAGACGCTTTTGGTGTCGACATTAGGCAAAATATTAGGGTTACAATTTAGCCGTATTCAGTTCACACCAGATTTGATGCCGACTGATATTGTGGGTTCTGAAATTTTGCAGATGGCAGGTGATGGTGGACGTAACTTTGAATACACTCCAGGTCCTATTTTTGCTAACTTGATCTTAGCGGATGAGATTAACAGAACGCCCCCAAAGACACAGGCAGCTCTGCTCGAAGCGATGCAGGAGAAGCAGGTGACGGTAGCTGGTAAAACACGTAAGTTGGATGAGCCATTTATTGTATTTGCAACTCAGAATCCAATTGAACATGAAGGAACGTATCCACTTCCTGAGGCCCAGTTAGATAGATTTTTCTTCAATCTCTATATTGATTATCCAACGATGGAAGAAGAGGAGTTGATTGTCCAGAGAACGATCGGTCATGAATCCCCATGTGCCAAGGAGGTTTTGAGCAAGGAGGATGTCATGAAGCTGCAGCATGCAGTTGTGGATATACCCCTACCAGATCCAGTGGTGAAGGCGATTATCAAGCTCACCCACAGTTCACGTCCTAATACCGAGGGGTCAAGTGATTTCGTCAATAGCTATGTTTCTTATGGTGCGGGTCCACGTGCTTCCCAGTGTTTGGCTAAGGCGGTGCGTGCGATGGCATTATTGCGTGGTAAATCTGCTGCCTCTATGGATGAGGTGCGTGATTGTGCACTACCTATTTACCGTCACCGTATTATTCCTAACTACAATGCAACTGGTGAAGGAATTAGTATCGAGCAGATTATCGAAAAACTTGTAGCTTCACTCTAAGTATCAGTGGCTTCTGGAAAACATAAGTATCTGAACCCTAAAGATATCCTTCGCCTCAAGAACTATGAGTTTGGGGCTAAGGCATTGGTCGAGGGGTATTTGTCAGGTCGTCACCGCTCTAAGGATAGAGGGGCATCGATTGAATTTCACGAATACCGTCAATACACTCATGGGGACGACCCCGCGATGGTAGACTGGCGTGTTTTTGCTAGAACTGACCGCCATTATTTGAAGACATTTGAACAGGAGACCAACATGGAGTGCCACATCTTCGTCGATAGCTCTGGTTCAATGGGTTTCAAGGATGGAGGGGCTTTAACGAAGCTTGAATACGCGTCATTCTTTGCCGCTTGTTTGGCATGGTTAGTGATCTACAAGAATGATCGGGTTTCCCTTCAATTATTCGATGACAAAGTTCGCCAGTTTTTTCAACCAGGGTCGACGTCGAAGCATTTACATTTATTACTCGATGCCTTGGAGAACAATAAGCCAGGTAACCAGACAAATCTGTCAGAATCCTTGCGGTGCTCACTGCCTTTGATCAAACGCAAGGGGACGGTAGTCGTGATATCTGACTTTTTTGACTCCCCTGAGGAAATTTTTCATGCCTTGAACCCTTACTTACACAAAGGATTTAAGGTGCATTTATTCCAAGTGCTCGACCCATCGGAACAGGATTTTCCAGACAAAGGTTTGGCTAAATTTGTGGATATGGAAGATGACAGCAATGTTGTAGTCCACACTTCGAGTATTAGACCTCATTGGAAGGCAGAAATGAAACGGCACACTCGTGTTCTACGTGAGCTAGCATCGAGCCGTCAGGTCGACTTTGTTTCCCTTAATACAGAACAATCCTATTTCGAGCTATTTGATCGGCTATCTGAGTAACTATTCGTATCACTACTGTGTCTATTATTTTTACAAATCTTGTATGGTTGGGCTTGATAGCACTGGTTGCAGTGCCGATTCTAGTGCATCTCTTTGCTAGATCAAAACCACCAAGCTATAGCTTTTCAGATAACCGATTTTTGAGGCTTATATTGAAAAAAACTGCTCGCTTTCAGAAGCCACAAGATTGGATTATCTTGTTGTTACGTTCGTTGGCAGTGCTCGCTATTTTATTAGTATTTCTGAAGCCATTATTAGTGTCACTAGGTGATGATGTCAAAATCGGAGCTAAGAAATCGCTCGTATTAGTGGTGGATCGTTCCGCCTCGATGGCAGCATCTGAAGGGGGAGTGACTCGTTTTGATAGAGCATTAGAGGAAGCTCATAAAGTCATTGATGAGGGGAATTATGACCTTGTTAACCTGGTGTGGATTGACTCTTCACCCAATGCGATTTTCCCAGAACTGGGAGGGAATGTAGACTACTTAACGCAAGCATTGAGAGAGGCCAAGCCTAGTTATGAGAATGGGTCGATCGAAAGTGCGATGAAGCTCGCGGTTGCCCAATCTGAATTAGCTAAAGGAGATAGACGGATCGTATTGATTTCAGATTTTCAAAAAGAAGCATGGACATCTGCCGCGTTGAATGTGCCGAAGGGGATACGACTGGAATTACTTTCCGTGTCGAAAGATGACGTGAGCAATGTGGCAGTCTCTGCTATTCGTGCGATCCCGTCGCAGCCAATCCTAGGAGAACTAGTAGAGCTAGTTGCTGATGTGGAGAATTTCAGTTCGGAAGATCGTCGAGTCAAAGTAGTGATTGAATCTGGTGGTGGAAGATCGACTAAAGAAGTCGATGTGCCAGCGTGGAGTCGAACACAGGTGAGGCATTCGATCGAAGTGACGACAGCTGGCGATATGCCTATATCTGCACATCTTGAAGAGGACGGATTTCCAGCAGATGATCATAGCTACTCAATCATCTCGGTGAGGGACAGATTACGGATAGGCGTAGTGGGAGCACAAGTTCCACTAGGCTTACAAAAACTTGGCTATGCTCTGCCATGGTTAGAGGTGGTTAAAATTGCTAGTGTCTCTCAAGGTTCAGTCTATGACTATGTCTTTTTAAACCAATGGGAAGGGGCATCAGTAGAACAAATCCAACAACTTTTGGAGGTGAATGTAACAGTATTAGTTGATCCTAGTTATCGCGTTAAGAGTGCTTCTATGCGAGAACTTCTGAAGCTTGATGATGTTGGTTCTCTTGCGGTTCAGGACAGTGAAGATGGCTGGAAGGTGAGCACTCAATCTGACAGTCATGCCGCTATGAAGTTATTTTCAACGGGTGAGTATGGAATGCCAGGAGAGGGATTGCATCGCAATAGATTAGCCTGGAAGAAAGGCATTCTAGAGCCCTTGATTAGTTATTCTGATGGAACACCAGCACTGCTGCGTTCTAGTTCTGGTAAAGGAGCCTTATTGGTGAGTAATATGTCATTTGTGCGAGAGCACAGTGATTGGACTGAACGCACCGCCTTCGTTACCTTTATGGCTGAATTGCTATTAGCTGAACGTAATACCAAGGGCTCTAAATTTTCGACATTACCAGGAGCTCCAATTGGTCTCTATCCGCCTCATGGGCTCGATCAGCATTCGGTTAAATTATCCATAGAAGATAAAGAAATTAGTCTCACGTCGGTTCAGACCGAGCAAGGTTTGCAGTTAATGACTGAACCGGTCGTCGCCCCAGGTGTGTATAAATGGAAGTCAGGGGATGATGTTTTGAGTGTAGCGACTGTTAATATGGTCACATCTGAGTCCGATCTAAGAACGATGGATCCGCAAGAACTTGACATTGGTGATGTGGTGACGAGTTCTCAGCTTGAGCTGCGTGCCAGCCTTGGTGACGGTCTCGAGTTGTGGCCAATTTGTATAGCATTGGCATTCTGTTTTTTAATCATGGAACTAGTTGTGGCGTATTTAAAACCTAAAGGAAAGGAGACTGTATGAGCCTTCAACCCGTAATCCCTCTTGTTATTCTTATCCCATTGGCACTAGTCTGTATTGTGTTAATGGCATGGCTGTGTCTGCGAACTTTAAAGCAACTCAAGGGTCGCATCAAGTGGACTATTCTCAGCCTACGGTTAGCGACAGTATGCATCTTCCTTGTAGCCTTATTGAATCCAGGAGAGTGGAAATCACTAGATGACCAAAATTCAGAAGAATGGGTGCTGATGGTGGATACCTCAGCTTCGATGGATGTTAACGAGGGTGGTAAAAAGCGCATCGATCAAATTACTGAGCACTTGACAGCGATTCGGAACCACTCAGCAGAAGCAGGAGTAAATGTTTCAGTAATTCCTTTTGACGTGGATTTAAAGCAAACTATTGAAGATGAATCGACTAGATTGGTCGCGAATGGCGCCAGTTCTCAGTTTGAGGTGTCTGCTGATCAGCTGCTTCAGCGTTATGCTAGCTCAGGTAAGAAAATTGGAGGTGTCATTGTCTTTAGTGACGGTCGCCAAACGACGCACGCCTCGAACTCGGCATTTTTCATGAAGGCAAAATCATTTGCTACCCAGTTTCACACCTACACCGTTGGGCAAGATTTTCCGACCGCAGATGTGGCAGTCAGTAGTCCATACCGCATGGTGTCGGCTTTCACTGGACAACAGATTCAAATCACTGGACATGTGAAAATTAAAAACTCAGATCAAAAGTTTGCCAACCTTGAATTGCTAGACGATGGCGGAACGGTGATTGAGACTGTTAAATTGGACCTCTCTGAATCTGGTGGTGCCGCTCATAGCTTCTCACTTGTGACTCCTGAAAAAACGACTTATTACACGCTGCGCACAAGCCCTATCGAGAATGAAATCCGATTGGCTAATAACGAGATGAAAGTGAATGTGCGCGTTCTTCAGTCGAAGACAAAAGTGTTTATTGCAGAAGGAGCTCCGTATTGGGATTCAAAGTTCTTTGCTCAGTTGTTACGCCAGCAAAAGCACATGGATGTGACATCGGTTTACCGCTTAAGCCAATCTCGCTGGTTCATGGTTGATTCATCTAGTGCGAAGCCATTTGAGACAGACCAATTGGTGTTCCCCGATACTGTAGAAAAATTAGCTGAGTATGATTTAGTAGTTTTTGGTAAAAATATCGACGGTTTTATAACACCACAAATAGCCTCTAATATTAAGCAATATGTGAGAGAGAACGGAGGGGCTGTCCTTTTTGCTCGTGGTCAATCCTTCGCTTCTCAGTGGACTGATTTACAGGCACTAGAGCCAGTGCTTTGGTCACAGAATAAGATTAAGCAATTTAAATTACTACCCACACAAGAAGGGGAGGCCATTGGTTTGTTTGGTCAGGTATTACCAGCGAAAGATTCGGTAACATGGAGTACCTTACCACCTTTGCAGGATGCACGCGCTGTTGAGTCAGTGCGTCCGTTCACACGCGTGTTAGCGGAAGGCAAAAGTGCGACTGGTGAAACCTTTCCATTATTGATGGTGCGTCGTTATGGCCAAGGAGTCAGTGGGATGATTAATGCTGACGGCCTTTGGAAGTGGGATTTCTATCCTGAAGTGAAAGAAAAGGGCAATATGTATAATGAGTTTTGGAGTCAGCTCATTCAATGGATGGTTTCCTATTCAGAGTTTCTTCCAGGATATGACTACTCACTCCACCTTTCTAGTTCGACTGCTCATGGTGGTGACACTGTCTCGGTCAAAGTAGGGTTTCGTGGTGATGAGGTGCCTGAGACGGTTCAGTTGTTAGTGGAGTCAGATCAACTGTCTGAGCCAGTGAAGATTTTACCATCAAAATCAATCGCTCAAGATGGGCGCATCGAGTGGAGAACATCGTTGAAGTATGAGCAGCCTGGGGTATACCGTATTCGAGTGGTGACTGACTCTCAGGCACCATTACCAGAGACGAGTTTAACGATTGAGGCTGCTCCGGGGGAGTTCGATGAACTCAATGCAGATCCTGAATACATGCGCTTTGTGGCAACAGAAACTGGAGGTGACAGTCTAGATGCTGGTTCCATAGCTGCATTTTTAAATAATAAGGTGATTAAAGAAGAAGCGAGCCTTGAAAATGGGCGCGTGAAATGGAGCTCAATTTGGCTCCATTGGTTGGTGGCGATGCTGTTGGTGGCAATATTAGGTGGAGAATGGTGGTTACGTAGACGAAATGGTTTGATATAGTATATCTGAAACAGATGGAAAAATTTAGAAAATCTTTAAAAAATGTTCGCACGGTCGTTGGACTTGGGCGCGTGCTTGAGGCTGCATTGTGGCTATTCGTCATCTCTGTGGCGTGCTTGTTAATGCTGGGCTGGGTTGATAGCACATATGCCTTAGAAAATGGTTCGCGAAAAAGAGCACTCTATTTATTGATCACTATCTTTAGCGTTGTTTTATTAGGCTTGATGATCGTCAGGATGTTGATGAAAATTTCTGATGCGGCTGAGTTAGTTGACAAGAAATTAGACAATGATCGCAGTGATATTTCTGATGCACTGTCACTGACGGCTCAAGAAAATCAGTCGCCACTTCATGGATACCTGAAAGAAAAGCGCATTGCTGAGGCTGAAGAACAACTTAGCAAGGTGCCATTGGGTGTTAAGTTACCCATTCGAGGAATGGCAATTGGCGGTGTAGCCATCCTATCTGTTGCCGCTTTGACAGTAGGAGTGCGTTCACTTCATGCCGAGAAATTTGATACTGTTGCGAAGCGATTATTATTCCCCAATGAGGATATTGCTCCCTACACAACCTTGAAGTTTACCTTAGACGAAACTAGCCTAGAGGTACTGTACGGTGACGACTGTGATGTTCGCATGATAATTTCTGGTGAAGAAATTACTGAAGATGTTGTTTGTATGGTGAAGAACCGCAAGACTGGCGAAGTCGAAGAATTAACTAGCCTAAAAGAATCACGCGATATTTACGTTCAACGCTTTAATCGTGTGATCAATGAAACTGAGTTTGCTTTCCGTGTTGGAAATGCCCGCTCTAAGTGGCATCAATTAGGTTTGATACTTCAGCCCGAGATAGTATCGACCGAGTTGATCGTCGCTCCACCAGCCTACACTCGGCGCAAGGCAGAGAAATACAAATTAGACGGGGGTGAGGTTTCTTTAATTGAAGGCACAAGAGTGCAACTTAGAGTGGAAAGTAACCGTCCACTTGGGTCTGGAGCTATGGTGCTGAAAGCTCTAGATAGCGACACTGTTTTATTAGAGGAGACTAGCACGCGACTTTTGACTGACCGGATCGTTGAATTCGAATGGGTAGTGCGTAATTCTGGACAATTAGCCTTTGAAGTTTTCGACGTCCGTCAGACAGCGTCTAAAAGTAAGGTTGAATTTGTGCAAAAGGCGATTCCCGATAAAGCACCGGAAGTTGCACTAGTGAGTCCAGCTCCGCGTATAATGGCGACTCCTAAGATGACGGTTGCGTTAAAGGGAGAGATAGAGGATGATTTTGGTTTGAATGAGGTTTCTATTTACCGAGCTTTGAAAGGATTTAGAGACAGAGGTGAAGTTGTCGAGAGAGGAGTGTCGCGTGACCGTTATGATTATAACGAGCCATTAGATCTTGGCAAACTTGGTGTGATCCCAGGTCAGATTTTAGAATTCTACTTAGAGGCAAAGGACTTCAATCCAAATATGCTTGGTGTAGGCTCGTCAGATCCAGTGGTGGTGGAAATTATTTCTATTGAGCAATATGCGCAGAGCCTACGTGATAGGGCTGTGATGCGTGAATTTTCAACGCGTTACGCAGTTCTTGCAAAGCAACTTCATGATGCCAAAAGATCACTAGAAGAACTCAAGAAAGCCATTGAGTCTGGTGATTCAAAAGCGATCGAACAAGCACGTAGGAATGCGGCAAAGGCACACGAGAAATCGAAGGAGATGTTGAGTAAAATGGCGAAAGATTTCCAAGCATTTGACATGGAGAAACGTTTGAAGAAAATTGCCGCAGAGGGTGAGAAAAAACTTTCAGAGAACATGGAGCAACTGAATTCAGATAAGCCATTATCAAAAGAAGATGTGCAAAAGATGTTGGATAAACTTGGGGGAACTCAGCAGAAAGCCGATAAGTTAAAGAAAGATGCAGATAAGATATCGAAGGTGAGTAAGGTGCAACAGATGGCAGCTCAGTTCAAAAAATTATATTACAATCAGGAATCGATTCGCAATCGCATGAACACATTGTCTCGTGAAATGGCGTTCGGAAATGATAAGAATATGGCTCAACTTAAGTCCTTAGGTAAATTACAAAAGAAGAACAAGGATGCACTAGAAGCATTTGCGAAAGAATTAAAAAAGAGATCAGACGCACTGCCTGAGGAATTTCAGGAAATGAAGGACTCGGTTGAGGTGTTCCTAGAGAACTTGGAGAAGCTTGAGATTACTAGCCCGATGGGATCAGCAAGTAAATCAGCGGAAGACGGTCGAGCCATCGATGCCACTAAAGATGCTCATTTGGCACTGACCTTGATGCAACAATTGATGGATGAATCCAAGGGCTTCGGATGAGCGTGTAAGGGAGATTGTCAGTCTGGCAAATTCAAAGTTTCACTCGATATGCAAAAGACCATGGCTCAAATGCTGCAGTCCTTAATGAATGGCACGAAGCCAGGTGATGGCAAAGGCGGAGCAGGTGGTCGGGGTGCGGGAATGGGGGGGCTAGGAAGTGATGGCTCAACGATGCAGGGAATGATGGCAGCCAACATGCCAATCTTTGGTCCATCTCGTCTAGAGTTCGGAGAGGCGGCACTCGCTTATGGTGAATACCGTCCTGGCGGCGGAAAAACCCGAGGTAGAGGAGTACAAAAAATTGAGAACACTTTAAACACAGTCAAATCACTTCAAGGTTCAGAGTCAAAGCTATCCTCTGATGCTGTGCCTCTAAAATACAAGCAAGCAGTGAAGAAATTCTTTTCTGATCAAGAGTCAAATGACACCACAGAATAATCTTCGTTCACTTCAATTCATACCCTACATCCACCAAGCCCTAACCAATAATCAGTTCGCCATAAACAACTCAATAACCATGAAACTATTTACTTTTTTAATATCACTATTTCTCGTCAGTATTCTTTCAGCAAAGGAAGGGGCCGTTCAGTGCGGAAACTTGATCTATGCTGGGTCAAAAACCTCCAAATGCTTTTCCGATGAATTTCTATCCCTTGTTCAACAAAAAACAAGTGTGTCTACGGAGCGTCGTTTCAAGCCTGTAAAGTTAGGCTCTGAGGAACTATTTAAATTTCCGTTCGTTATTATGACTGGTGAAGGCGAGTTTACTTTGACCAAGAAAGAAAGAACTAATCTCAAAAAGTATTTGGAGAGTGGTGGTTTCCTTTTGGCATCAGCAAGCTGTTCAAGCGAAAAATGGGCTGATGCCTTCGAGCGTGAGTTGAAGCGTATTTTGGGTAAGGATGCCCTAAAGGAAATTGATATGAAACACGCTATTTTTAAGACAGTGTTCACGATCAAATCATTAGATACCAGTAAGTCCAATAAAAAAAGTCTATTGAAAGGTTACTCATATAATAAAAAATTGGTGATGGCCTACACACGTGATGGTCTCAATGACACAGCCAATGCCGATGGTTGCTGCTGCTGTGGCGGTGACGAGATCCGTAATGCGGTTCAGGTGAATGCTAATATTTTAGCATACTCACTCCTTCACTAGCCACTGCCCCTTAGATTTTTGTCCCCAAGCAATTCCTTTATGAAATTTCGATTCTTCCCGTCATTTCTTGTTGCAGCCATATTGAGTTCGTCCTCGATATTCGCACAAGACACAGATGCCAATGCATTAGAAAAACGCCTAGAACAGCACCTTGTTGCAGAAAAACGTGAGGAACTAAGAACTCAGATTTGGCAACGTGTTCCATTTCCAAAAGCTGAGTTGGTAAAACTTTTAGGGCACTCAAATCCAGCAATTCGCAATGAAGCATTGGAGTTACTGGAAGAGATAACAGGCTCAGGTTTTGGTTTTTCTCCATTGAAATCTATCGATACTGATGCGAACAAGGACTCATTGAAAAAGTGGACACATTGGGTTAGCTCCGGAAAGAAAGTTGAGATAAAGAAGCGTGAACTCTCAGATGATGACGCACGTCGCTACATTTCCGATATTCTCACAAAAGATAGAGAAAGTTTCTATCGTGCTGTAAGGCGACTTGAGCCATATCATTTCAATGCGGTAGGCAAGCTTCAAAAATTTATAGACACTACGCCTTATCTCAGTGAGGGGGCTGTGGCTAAGCTGAAGCAGGCACAGTATCAAATTGTGCTAGGTAAGACAGCTGTAAAGAACAGTGCTACCGTTGCGAGAGAGTTAACTTTTGGTTCACGAGAACAACGCCTAGCAGGTTTGAATAGCTTGAAGCGCGCAGGCATGGTGGCTATTCCAATTCTGCGTGACTATCTGAATTCTCGAGACGCTTTGATAAGGGAAACCTCTGTCGATGCGATACTCGATGTGGGTGGTGAACAAGTCATTTCCCTAGTCACTGCTAGCTTGTTAGCTGAAAAGGACTCCAATGTAGTTCATGTGGCTCTTCGTAAACTAAAGAATATCCAAGGTGATAAAGCATCGGCTTTAGTGGCTAAGTTTTTGACACACGAAGACGAAGATATCGTAATTTCGGCCATCAAGGTATACAATGTCATCAATAATGACACTAAGTCTTTTAACATTGGAAATCGGAATAATGAGGCTAAGAAAAAGTTAAGTGATGTTGATAAGACCATTTTGACCTTGCTTGATGATAACCGTTGGAGAGTGCTGTCTGCAGCACTTGAATATGTGGTGGCTACAAAACTAATAGCCGCCGAAGATAAGGTTATTGTACTGCTTTCAAATGAAGATGACTTCGTTAAAGTGAATGCCATGAAGGCTGCGGTTGCATTGAAGTCTAAGAAGTCAGTTGCTGTCCTTGAGAAATTACTAGCTGATGAAGAGACCGATTGCACGGTGATTGTTGGTGGTCTTGTGCAGATGCAGGGAAACTTGACCAGTACGCAAATGCAAGTGGTAATGAAGCGCGGAGTGGATGCTGTGGTGCCATTGATTGATGCCTACACGGGCTCTGATGAAACACACACGAATGTGATCATTGATCTAACATATAGTGAAGATGTTGATATAGCATGTGCTGCGCTGAGAGCTATTGCGTCTGATCGCAGTCGTGTTGTGCAAGGTAAAGCAGCCGATGCATTGACGCGAGCACTACGTTCTGACGATGAGCAAAAGGTAAAAACGGTTCTGGCTTCATTGCGCTTACCAAAAAACCCCTTCATCAAAAATGCCCTAGGTGCCGCTGTCATGCAGTTAGAGAGTGTCGGCGCAAATAAGGAACTCAATGAGCTTTACTTGAGCTTCGCTGCGATCAAAAAACAGATTAAAGACGACAATGATTCGTCGGCTGTTGAAAGAGCTTCAGAGGGTGGTGTGAAAACGCTTATTGAGGAATTACGGAATATTTCTCAATCTGCAGAAGGGGCACGACGTATGCGTGTTTCTATTTTGTTAGCTGAATATGGTGATGCTGAGACATTGAGATCAATTTCTGACAAGGTGTCTTCGCTTGAGCCATCAGAGCGTATCGCTGTGGCAAAAGCCTTAGGTGATACAGAATCGAACTTTGGTTTAAAAATCCTCGGATCCCTGATTGATGATCCATCAGGAGAAATACGAGCACACGCAGCTGGGTCACTTTTTGATGCAGAGGAGAATAAGGCTTTGGTTAGTCGTGGACTAGAATTTATCACTAAACCTGGTGCTAAAGTGCGAGCAAAAGAGCTCTATAGCAGGTCGATGAGCTATACTGCAAGTAGTCGTGAAAGTAAAAATATCGTCGGTCGTTGGTGTCGTGAGGTGTTAGCGAATCCTGAAAATCAGGATGATATTCGAATTTTGGCATTGGTACTTCTACGTTCGAGTTACCGCGTGTCGGATGAGGCCGCTGTGATTACATTGACGAAGTCAGAGAATTCACTACTACGTAGGGCTGCGTGGCACACACTTTTGAGTAGTCGTTATTTCTCAAACGATGAGGCTAAGTCTGCCTTGAAAAATGATGCATCCGTGCTTGTGCGCAAGGCGTTTCCAATGGCTCTTAACAAACGTAGTAGAGGTGCTTGGCTACACTACTTTTCTGATATTGATACAGCTCAAGATCATCATTACGATTATACCTCAGGTAGATCAAAGTTGGGTGCATCCAACGAAAAGGAGTTACGTAACATGGCACAAAATGATGTTTCTGACGAAGTTCGTTACGAGGCAATGTTTACACTTCTATCCTATGGTAAGTCGCTTGATCTACCTCTTTACATTGATCTACTGGCAGCACAGCCAGAGCAAAGTAAAGCTGAGAAGCGTTTGCTGCAGTATGTAGAGTCGAACTTTAAGACTATGGGACGTGGCATGGCACCCTTGATTAGCTACTTAGATCTACGTAGTATTAGTGGTAGAAACAGAGAGAAAATTGTACAGCATTTCTTTGGTGAGGAATCGATCCTAGCTTTTGCTTCATTCGATGAGTTAGCCAAGACCGTAAAGAAAATCGATGAGCTTCCGCAGCATGTTGAGGCAGTAAAGATTGACGATGAGTTGTTAGCACAACGTAAGTCGGTCACCATGATTTATTTCTATGAGAAAGGATGTAAAGAATGTAAGCGTGTTGAAGAGGATGTGATGCCACGCTTCAAAAAGGACTTTGCAGATCTCTGTCGGCACGAATTGATTATCAAAAAAATTGATATTAATAAGATCGATGGCGGCCAATACAACCGAGCGTTAGTGGGGCGACTAAACACCCCCAAAGCACGAGGCAAGAAACCAGCAATCTTTATGCAAGACGGGGTATTGCTCGATCGTGATATTGATTCCAATGCTTTATTGCAGCTAACTGAAAGGGTATTGGCCATTGCTCCACAGGACGATTGGCACACCGTTAGCGAAGAGGAAAAGGTGCAAGCTAAAGTGGAGCTTGAGGAAGAGTATAATGCGTTGACTTTACCAATAGTGATCATTGCCGGTTTGGTAGATGGGATTAATCCGTGTGCCTTCGCGACGATTATTTTCTTTTTATCTTACCTTCAAATTGCACGACGTAGCCCTAAGGAGATCTTCTTTGTTGGCTGTGCCTTCATTTTGGGTGTGTTTCTTGCTTACTTCTCGATTGGTCTGGTGTTCCATAGTTTGATTGGCACGCTAACCGCGAAGTTCAGTGGTGTGAAGGTTGTGTTGAACTATGTATTTGCGTTAGTTGCATTGGTGGTGTCATTCTACAGTTTCAAAGATTACTTGAAGGCAAGAAAGGGTGACCTCAAAGGAATGAGTCTACAGCTTCCTGGATTGCTTAAAAATCGAGTGCGTTCAGTGATTCGTAAATCATCTAAGGCTACCTTCTTTGTATTCGCGGCCTTTGTGACAGGAATCGTAATTTCCTTTATCGAGTTGGCATGCACTGGACAGGTGTATGCTCCTATTATTTACCAAATCCAACAGGGAAATCATGATGCTGTGTATTATCTGCTCTGTTTCAACATTGCCTTTGTGCTGCCTCTAATCATCATCTTCGGGTTGGCGATGTCAGGTATGAAGAGTCAAGCGTTGATTGAATTCCAGCAGAAGCATACAGGAAAGATCAAATTACTTTTCGCTGTGTTGTTCTTACTATTAGCCTTGATGTTATTGTTCAATGACCAAGTGAGCGGTTGGTTCGTGCATTTGAAGTCTATGATCGGATTAGATATTTCAGTGAATGGTTAAGGAACAATAATAGAAGTGGGTGATAACTTGTGATTCATTTTCAGCGATGGCTTCGTATTTTGATTTATTCAGTCTTAAAGGTTACAAAAAACGCCTCACTGAAATCAGCGAGGCGTTTTGAAATTATTTGATGTGCACTTGAGAATTTACTTAACGATACCAAGTGGCTTGGTGTTCTTCCATTGACCACGAGTGAAGTCTGGGAAGTCCTGTGGCATACCGTCTTCTGCTACTGACTTACGAGTCAATGGAGTGACAGCTGACCAAAGAGCCCCTTCGTAGATGTTCTGGTCGAGTGCTTGACCTGTCTGGAGGCACTCGATGACTCGGAAGTTCATCATTGCATCCATTCCGCCGTGGCCGCCCATCTTCTGACCCATCACTTTCAAGCGTTTGTAGAGTGGGTGATCGTATGCTTCGTAGATCGCTGCAAGTTTTTCACCTTGAGCCCAACCTTGATAGTTGGTGTGAGCCTTCATGTTACCTTTTTTGGTTTTGCCAGCAAGTGCTGCAAACACCTTCTCAGAGAGGCCTTCGCCCATCCCGTAATCAAGAGCAACACGCGTTGGGAAGCCAGCTGCGGTGCCTTTAGTTCCCTGAATGAGGTTGTGACGTGTGTATGGACGTGGGCTAGATTCATCCCACTGCACCATGATTGTGCGACCTAGAGTCGTTTTGATGATTGAGGTGTTGAGGTCACCGCCAAGGTATTCGATATTATTCAGCTTGTGGTCAGCAGGCATGTGTCTCTTAGCGAAGAGAGCGTGGTTACGAGCGGGAGTTGAGAATGACACGAGACGACGGAAATTGTCTTCACCACGACCGATGTTCATGTATTGAGCAACAGGTCCAAGACCGTGAGTTGGGCATAGATTACCGTTCTCTTGTGCCCAGTGGAATGTTCTCCATGAACCCGTGCCACGACCCTTAGTGACCTGACGCATTTGGCTACGAAGGTCGTGGATGTATGCAGCTTCACCGTGAAGAATTTCACCGAATACGCCCTGTCGGCACATGTTGAGGTAAAGAAGTTCGTCACGCCCGTAGTTTACGTTCTCAAGCATCATACAATGCTTTTGAGTGCGCTCAGATGTGTTGATAAGGTCCCACGTTTCTTCGATTGATACAGCGAGAGGGACTTCCACACAAACGTGAGCACCAGCATTCATTACATCTATAGCCATTGGGGTGTGCCATTCCCAAGGAGTCACCACATACACGAGGTCAGGCTTAGTTTCCATAAGCATCTTCTTATATGCAAACTTGTCACCGTGATAAACCTTAACGTTCATATGGCGTTCGCCATTGCCGTTTTCGAGAACACGTTTCTTTGCTTTTTCAGCAAGGTCTTGGTGAAGGTCACAAATACCGACAAACTCAGTTCCTTCAAATGCTGAAAGCTGCGGGTAGTGTGTGTGTCCACGTGTGCCGCAACCAATAATTGCAACCTTGATTGTCTTGAGTTTAGGAGCCACAAAGTCTCCCATGTATTTACTGCCAGCAGGACGTTCACTAGCTGCTAATCCTGATGTTGCAATCACAGTGCCAGCACCGGCTGTTGCCGTAGACTTGATAAACTGTCTTCTGGTTTGTTCGCTCATATTATTGTTATATAGAATATTCGGTATAAAGGTTAGACGCAAATTATGGGGGAAGTCCTGCGGAGACAATCATTAAAGGTCGAATCAACAAAAATTGCAGCTTTGGGTGAAATAATGATTGGGGCGGCAATGGTTATAAGAAGTGGGCATAAGTTTCGGCATTATCGCCGACCTTGAAGAATGTCGAAAAAATTACTTTTTAACCCTTGCACCTAGTTGAAGGCACGCTATTAGTTTTTTCGAACAATTTCTTTCAGAATTTCAAACAAAATTATTAGAGTAACATGAGTGACTACGCAAAAGGCCTCGAAGGGGTGATCGCAAACGAGTCTGCATTGAGCAGCGTGCAGGGACTAGATGGTAAACTTTCTTACCTCGGGTATGATATCGACGATCTTGTGGAGCACTGCAACTTCGAAGAAGTGACTTACTTGCTACACCGTGGCAAGCTTCCTTCAGCCGAAGAGCTGACAGCATTTGAGTCGCAGCTTCGTAATAATCGTGAAATCCCGCAACAGTTAATTGATTTCATCTCTAGCCTTCCTGCAGACGCAAACCCAATGGACGTGCTGCGCACAGGAGTTTCTATGCTTGGCATCTTTGATGATCGTGCACAAATCGGTGAGCCAAATCATGTGCTCAACGCAGAAGTTGCCCTTTCTATTGTCGCAAAAACACCTGTGATTGTTGCATACTACCACCGTGCTCGTCAGGGACTTTCCTTGCCACCAGTGCGTAACGACCTTTCAGAGGCGGCTCACTTCCTCTACCTTATCACGGGCGAAGAGCCAGGTGCAGCAGCAGTGAAGACACTCGACGTGGCGTACATCTTGCATGCTGACCATGGAATGAATGCTTCAACATTCTCAGCACGTGTCACTATTGCTACACTTTCTGACCTTTATTCTGCAATGACTGCGGCAATCGGCACACTTAAGGGTCCACTTCACGGTGGTGCTAACGAAGGTGTGATCAAGATGCTGAAGGAAATTGGTGAGGAAGACAAGGTTGACGCATACGTTGAAGATTGTCTTGCGAACAAGAAAAAGATCATGGGAATCGGTCACCGTGTATACAAGGTGCTCGACCCACGTGCTCCACACCTTCAGAAAATGGCGATCAAGCTCACTGACGAACTCGGCGAGTCTAAGTGGATCAACATGTCTGAGCGTATTGCAACGATGATGCGTGAACGTAAGGGCTTGAATGCAAATGTAGATTTCTACTCAGCTACAGTGTATTACTCACTGGGCATCCCGACTGATTTGTTCACACCAATCTTCGCTATTTCTCGTATGGCTGGTTGGACAGCTCAGGTGATTGAGCAACTTCAGGACAACCGTCTCTACCGTCCACTTACTAAGTTTGTAGGACCTGCGAACACAGTGCCAGTGCCACCAGTAGAGGAGCGCTAAAATCCTCTTTAAGATCAACTACTGGGTGTCGCACGCGTGTGGCATTCAGTTTTTTTTGCTTTAGCCTTGATTATTGTTTCAGAAGCGTTAATCAACTGACCCACGGCGGGGCAATCCCGTCAACAACCATTTTAACTTACAGCAATCTAGAAGTGGCTACCCGTTTGAACCAAATCTAGTGAGCGTTACACCTTAAATCCAATGAAAAGCGAACTCGTTGAACAAGCAGCAGAAATAGTGACAGATCCACAGGTTCTTATCAATATCGTGTCACAACGTGTCAGACAGTTAAATACTGGCCGTTCACCACTGGTGGACGTTCTCCCAAGCATGGGAGTCGCTGATGTTGCCTTGACTGAAATCATCGAAGGTAAGATCAAAGTGAACGAGCAAGTGCTCGACTAATTCACATAAGGGAGAAATCCCCAATTCATAAAGTGGTAGGAGGGTAGGCATGGCTGATATTTCAAAAAATAAGAAAGCGCGTCGTGACTATCATATTACCGATACTTATGAAGCTGGTATTGAGCTGAAGGGGACTGAAGTGAAGTCCATTCGTGCTGGCAAAATCAACATCGGCGATACCTATGGCACGGTGGAAAAAGGGCAGTTGATGCTCTATGGGTGTGATATTCAACCTTGGGAGGCTGCGGGAACGTGGTTTCAGCATGGCACGCGTCGTCCGCGTCGTCTTTTGATGCACAAAAAGGAGATCTTAAAGATCGACCAATTACTGTCGCACAAAGGTTACACCTTGATTTGTCTTCGCATGTACTGGAAGGGAGATCGCGTTAAAGTGGAGCTTGGTCTGGGTAAAGGCAAGACCCATGGTGATCAGCGCCATGACTTGAAGAAGCGAGTCGAACTACTTGAAGCTCAGCGCGAGGTATCCAAGTTTAACCGTCGTTAAATCCTTTGTTTACTCCATTCCAGTGCGATCAATTTGCGCAGTTACTGCCTCACTGGACTATACGTTATCGGCCTGAGTCAGATTCGACAAATGCGTGGGCTCGTCGAGAGCTCGAAAAAGGTGATGCGACATCCGGCACGGTCTATTTGGCCGACTATCAATCTTCAGGAGTAGGGCGCCGTGGCTCCAAATGGCAGAGTGCTGCTGGTGAAAATCTGTTGTTCACCGCTGTTGTAGAAGCTGATCTGGCTTCTTGGCAAGCTGGGCGTATCGCGATTGCTGTAGGTGTTGCTGTTGCTCGCGTTTTGGGTCGCTATGCAGGTGCTGTGGAAGTAAAATGGCCAAATGACGTTTATGTTGGCGATGAGAAGATAGCTGGAATTTTGGTTGAACAAGTGGGGGAGTTCACTCTCATTGGAATTGGGGTGAATATTTTTGCGAAGGAATTTCCGAAGGACGTGAATGCTACATCTTTGGCTTTGGTGAGCTTTGGAGAATTTACTCGTGAGCAAATTTTAGCGTACCTATTGCAGCAGATCATGAGTGCTCTGAGTCTCTGTGAGGAGCATTTTTCTAAGGTGCTTGAGTTGTATCAAGATGTCGATTGGTTGGCTGGAAAGTTCATTCGCTGCACAGTTGGACAAGAAGTTTATTGCGGTAAAGTGCTTGGGGTGAGCAATGATGCTGAATTGATTTTAGATACTGAGCATGGGGTGGAAAAGTTAGCTTCGGCTCACGAAATCCGTGTTGTTGTGGTCGATTTGAGCTAGCTCATTATATTACTTTATTAAGGTAAGTTTACTATTTAACTTACTTAACCTTATTCTGTTCCAATTCTTTGAGTTAAAACTTTAAAGGCCTTACCGGCACCATCTGCGTCAGTGAGGAACTGATCGACTTGTTTGCCAGTAGGATCAATGAAGTCTGCCTGAATGGTGACTTTTTGAGCACGCCAGTTGTGTGCTTTACCCCAGTGGATGAGGTCGGAGAAGTTGATATCACAGGTGAGGTCTTGGTGGCCAACATTGTGGTAGAGTGCGTCACCTGAGATCCGCTCGTGTCGAAAATACCCACGCAATGTTCCTGTCGGATAAGTGTGTCGGAGTGCTTGTGTTTCATCGCCATAGTCGATCGTTAGCATGGATCCTTGTTTCCAGGAGTCAGCCCAAGTGCTCAGCCATGTGGCATAGCTTTGATGGATTTCGAATCGCCCCTGGATCATTTCGTGGCTCTCATTGAAATGTTCAGAATCAGGTAGATCGTCAGCTTGCTTGAAGATTTCGTGACGACTTTGTGTGTCGATATAGAGTTCCTCTAGGCAATCCTTGTTTCTGCGAAAAATCCGCACAGGAAAGGCATCGACTAATTCGTTACTGTAGATCAAGGCTGAGCCATCAGTTTGGCTGAGTAAATCTTGTACGGAATCGTGCCACTGGGCTTGGTTGCCGAGAAGTTCGTGTTGTCGTTCTCTGAGTGGTGCTGATGTCTCAACGATGTGGAAGCGACAGCGTCGGCGGGTGAGTAATGGGAGGTGATTTCTAACATCCTTCATCAGCTGACCAGTTCCTGCACCCACCTCAAGGATATGAATGGATTTTAACTGGTGGAGCTTTGCTTCAGTACAAATCCATTGAGCAATAGATTTAGCTAAACTGGAAGACAGGCTTGCAGAGGTGCTGAAGTCGCCAGATCTACCGACTGAATTGATGTGTTTCGCATAGTACCCTTCAGTCGGGTGATGCAGAGCATGCTGCATGAAATGGTCAAAACGGAGTTCGGCCATGGGTCTGAGATTTACAGACGAAAGCCTTCTACCATCGCTTCACACGATTTGATATCAAGCTTGCCACTGGCTAACACAGGAATTTCATCGACAGGGACGATGAGCTTAGGGCACCACAGTGAGGGCACGCCAGCGTCCATGAGTTGGTAACGTAATGCTAAGCATTCTTGCTCAAGTGTGTCGTGATGAAGTGTGGAAAGGAGGACGATTGCTTCACCTTTTTTCTCATCCGGGATTCCAACGATAGAGAATTTACGCACTTCCTCTTGTGCTAAGCCTAGAGCCTTATTAATAGCATCCTCCACACCCTCGTGTGGTACCATTTCGCCACCAATTTTTGAGAAGCGAGAGATGCGTCCATCAATATAGAGGAACCCGTCGGAGTCGACACGTCCAACGTCACCCGTCTTGAACCAGCCATCGACGATGGCTTCGTCGGTCTTTTCTTGGTTATTGAGGTAGCCCTTGAATACATTGGCACCTTTGAGCCAGATGATTCCAGGTTGGTCGAGTTGTTGTGGCTCATCGCCATCGATCGAAGTGACCTTTACAGCCATCCCTTGTAGGAATTGTCCGACAGATCCGAAGCGGTTCGAGCTCACCTTGACTCCAAGTTCGTCGTTGTCGTTGTCGGGAAGATTGATGTTAGTTGCTGGAGAAGTTTCTGTTAAGCCATATCCTTCTTGTGGAAGAATGCCGAACTTGTCACGGAATGCTTCTGCAACCGATTGAGGTAGCTTTTCGGCACCGGTGACGCAGAGACGAACTGAAGTAAGTTGCTCAGGTTTGACACGACGCATGTAACCACGCAAGAAGGTCGGAGTTGAGAGCAAGAGGTCGACCTTGTGTTTTTCGATCAGTTCCGCCAAGCGTTTGGTATCGAGTGGGCTAGGGAAGGTGACAAGATTGAGACCTTCAAGAATGGGGAACCATAGAGTTACGGTGCTTCCAAACGAGTGGAACAACGGAAGTGATCCAAGCACAGTGGCTTCACTTGGGAGCTGGAGTCGGCTGCTGAATTGGCAGACGTTTGCCATCACGTTTCGGTGGGTTAGTGGCACACCCTTAGGGAGGCCAGATGAACCAGATGTGAAAAGTAACACAGCTTCTTTTTCTCCACCATCTTTAGGAATTCCAACAATTTTGGCGAGGATGGAAGCGGGTAGTAGTTTGCTGATGATTACCCAACGAACGATTTGCTTCTTGATGTTAGGAAGGGTGCGTTCGATGTAGATGAGGTCGCGATTAGGCGGCCACGGGAATGAAGAGACCTTGCGGACAAATGGATCAGCAGTGATGAACTTGTCGAGGTCAGCCTGTTCTATGGCCGACTCCACAGCTTCTTTAGAAGCCGTAAAGTTGATGTTCACAGGGACCTTGCCAGCAAATAAGACAGCGAGGTTAGCAAGCATGCCAGCCTTGCCGGGTGGGAGAATGATTCCCACACGTGCTTTATTGGTGGCTTGTTTGATTTCCTTTGAAAAGGCAATCGCTGCACCGAGAAGTTTGTCATAGGTGAGCTTGCTGTCATCGGCACCATCGTAGATAGCACGGTTCCTGCCAAATTTTTTCAAACCTTGGAGCAGAGCGTAAGATAATGAGATGTCGAGTAATGAACGACAAGAGAAGACTTCCTCGTTAAGTTCGAGTAGAGCCTGTTGCCATGTCGAAGTTCTGATTGTACTTTTATTAATCACTGAGCCGAACGAAAGTGTCGACTTGGTGGAAGAGTCTGGGTCTTGTGGTAAGGTGGTCTCACGTGGTGCATTGACGCAGAGTGGTAGCGTCGGTAATTTGAGACCCGTGAGGTAATCTAAAGTTTCCCCAGGGATGTGAAAATGGCTACCCGCGTTAGTGTTAGCTGATCCCGTGAGATAGATGACAATTTCACCACCTTTGATACGTTTCGCGAGGTCCGCTGAGAGAGATGCCTGAGCTGATGCATTGGCATGGTCAAAGCTGATCGCCTCGATGTCGTCGCGGTCTAGGTGATTTGTGATGAGACTATCAAGCTGGCTGGCACAGTCGATTTCGCAAAGCCAGACGACTTTGCGATCAAAGAATAATCTTTCGAGTTGCAGCACTTCGTGGAAGTCCAAACGGTTTGGCAACAAAAGGAAGCCATTGTCTGGAATTCGGTCAGTGTGATTCAGCTGGGATGATTGACTCATGGATGGGTTTATAGCATGGGAGGTTAAATTCGACTAATCGGATATCTCAATGATCTACACAGCTTTCTCGATGTTCTTTGCAACAGCATCAAGAATACCATTGGTGAAGCGAGCCGATTCATTGGAGCCGAACTTCTTTACAATTTCGATGGCTTCATTGATCGCTACCGCATTTGGCACGGCTTCTAGGAAGAGAATTTCAAATGTCGCCAGGCGGATAGCGGCACGGTCAACTGGATCGATACGTTCAGGCTTGTAGTTGTTTACTACCGCTGTGATTGCCGCGTCGATGGTTTCCTTCTTATTAATCACTCCTGTCACGAAGACATCCACTGAATCGCGGTATTCTTCGATCTTTTTCACAGTTTCACGCAAGTGTGAGACATCAGTTTGCTCTGGATATGATTCAGGTTCTTCTACCATCAGAAGGCGAACACCGACGCGGTCCAATGCAGTGATCTGAGAATTCAGTGGAGCTAGTTGTTTATCGAGCGTCGGGAAATCCTGTAGCAACTTGAAATAATCTTTACGATAATTGATGAGGATGTGGTTGAGAGTGTAGAGGTTGTCGAGAGCTTCTTCTAGTTCATCGACTGCACTTTCAACTTCAGAACTGAGTAAGCGATTGACCGTGTCGCAGATCAATTGCCAGCCGTTTTCACGGAGTAAAATGCTCTCGAACTTGTCGAGTAACTTAGTTGCGCTGATATCGAGACGGATAAATGCACGTGCTTCAGGAGCTCGTTCTACTAACTTCGCGTAGCGAGCCGAGCGACCTTGATTAAGGTGGAGCAAGGCCTTGGCAGTAGCTTTACGATGTTTTTTCTCATCAGACTCAAGAACAATGTTCCAGAATGTCTTGTAGAGGACTTCTTTTTCTGAGGTGTCCTCGAGGTCAGTACAATATAAAAATTGCACTGCTGCTTCACGTATTTCTCTGCGACTTGCCATGGTGATGATGATTTTAAAAAGAACTAAAACAGAGCTTTCTTAGTGGAGACAGTAGTTGCCGGCTCTTTCATTGTTTGAGCCATGACACAGGCAGCTCGCGCTGCTTCCTTACCTCGGTTAAGATCGCTTCCGATACAGCGTGCATATGCTTGTTCCTCATTGTTTACCAGTAAAACTTGGTGAATTACTGGTTTAATTCGACGAACTGATATTTCTTGTAGTGCATTGGTGATGGAACTGGCGATGAGGTCACCGTGCATGGTATCACCACGGATGATAAGCCCGAAAGCAATCACAAGATCGGGGTTAATAGTTTCAAATGCGTGTTCGACGGTGACCGGCACCTCGAATCCACCTGGTGTTTCGAGCATGTGAATCTCCACATTCGGCAGGATGGCCTTCAGTTCCTCGACACAATTTTCAACCAATGCTTGGGTGAATTTTTCGTTGTAGGTTGAGCGGACGATACAAATTTTGCTCCTAGAGCTAAAACTACGTGGTCTTCTTGGTAATGCAGTGGACATAAGCTTGGGTTTTAGCGTAGCAGCTGACTGAAGAAAAGAAAGGGCAAATTGTGATAAACCCAAGGGTGTATATGTAAGCTTTATTGTAATGACGCTGGTGGTCGCTGGTTTGATTGGAGGTTCTCTAAATAAGCTGAAAACTCGCCTCATTTAGACGAGCGTAGGGAGTGATCCGGAGAGCTAGCGATTTAAGCAAAGAAGTTTGAGCTTGAATGACTAGGGTTATTTTTGCTGTAGTGCTTGCATGAATTGGAAAATTTCTACCATCGCTTCGACTTTACTTGTGACTTCTACATTTGCTGCAGAAGCAGATAACACTATAACTGCTGAGGAAAAAGCAGCAGGCTGGGAACTCTTATTCGACGGCAAGTCGATGGATCAATGGAAGAACTACAAAAAGGAGACGATTAGTGAGAAGTGGACGATCAAGGACAACGCTATGCACAAAGGGCAAGGTGCAGGTGATGTGGTGACGAAGAAGAGTTACAAGAACTTTGAGTTCAAGTGTGACTGGAAGATTTCGAAAAAGGGCAATAGTGGGATCTTTGTGCGTGTGGATAATACAGGTAAGAAGATTTATTCAAAGTCGATCGAGATGCAGGTGTTGGACAATGCGACTAAACCATCAGCCAATACCGCTGCAGGAGCAGTGTATGATATGATTGATGCACCTGAAGGGGTGTCAAAAGCTCAGGGCGAGTGGAATCGTGTGCACATTATCTGTGATGGTAAGAAGATGAGTTTCTCTCTCAATGGGGTGAAGACTGGTGAATTTGAAATAGGTACTGCAAAATGGGATGAGTTACTCAAAAAATCAAAGTTCGCCACATGGACGGGCTTTGGAATGGCTGAGTCTGGCCCGATCGGCCTACAGGAGCATGGCAACCCAGTGTGGTTCAAAAACTTGAAGATAAAGGAATTGAAGTAAATTTCTCATCGGGACAACAAATTTAGCTAGCCTCAGTGATGGATTTCGCTGAGGCTTTGCTGTGCCTTGAAGTGATTTTGTGGTGACAGATGGATATTTATGACTACGGTTCTCGCGATGACAGAAGCTCCGATCATAGGAATTATTGCAGGTAAGGGGATTTACCCTGAGACATTTGTTCGTGCTGCACGCCTTCATGAGCCAGGAGTGCGATTGGTGGTGGCCGCATTTCATGACGAAACTCCGAAGTCACTTGAGGGCGAAGTCGATGAAATGGATTGGTTCCGTGTCGGCCAACTTGGCAAGGTCATTAAGTTTTTTAGAAAACATGGAGTGAGCCGCTGCATCATGGTGGGTCAGATTTCGCCAAGAAATTTGTTCGATTTGGTACCAGATGTGCGCACGATGTTGATGCTGGCTAAGCTTAAGCACAAGAATGCCGACACTTTGTTCTCCGCGATTGCTGATGAATTGGCGAAGGATGAGATCGAGGTGATTAAGGCAACAACGTATTTGGATGATCATTTGGCAAGTGATGGACACATCTGTGGACCTAAATTAAAGAAGAAGTTCGAGGACGATATAGCCTATGGCTTTAAGATTGCCAAGGAAACCAGCCGCTTGGACATTGGTCAAAGTGTTGTAGTCAAGGATGGAACTGTGCTGGCAGTAGAAGCGTTCGAAGGTACCAATGCCTGTGTCAAACGTGGCGGTGAACAGGGTCGCGGCAAAGGCTGCACTTTGGCGAAAGTAGCGAAGCTTAATCACGATTTCCGGTTCGATGTACCTTGTCTAGGCGCTCAGACGATTGAAAATTGTGCTGAGGCAGGGATTCAAGTGATTGCCTGCGAAGCAAAACGCACGATAATCCTCGGGAAAGATGAAGTTATGGAGCTTTGTGATAAGCTCGGTGTCACCATCGTGGGGCTATCTGGGGAAGAATCCTAGCCCCCCGTTATGAGTAGGCCTAATCTTTCATATAAAATGTGATTATATTTTCCCTATAATTGGATTTTTGCTTTGCCCTTTGGTGCTATTTTTGGCAAATATACTTCTATGGCAAATGCAACAAACGTTCTCGCAAGCGGAATCGAAATCACAGGTTCTATTAAATTCTCAAACGATATGATCATTGACGGCAAAGTTAATGGTGAGATCAGTTCTGAAAAAGGGCAGGTAACGATCGCTGAAAATGCTCAAATCCACGGTGACATCAAGGCTGGTGAAGTTAAACTTTATGGAAGAGTAAAGGGAACTATCACTGCTGACCGTTGTGAGCTAAAGAGCAATTCTGTGCTTGATGGTGACATCAAAACTAAGAAGTTCCTTGTTGAAGAGGGCGCTACTCTCTCAGGTCGCACTGAGATTGGTAAGTAAACATCCTTTACTGAACTTAAGTAATACTTGCACTGGGGATTCCCAGTGCATTTTTTTTAATGTAGCTGACCAGCAATGAAGTTTTTACTCATTGATAACTCAAATAGTCGCACCAAGTTTATTTTGTCGAGCCCGACAGAGCATGTTGGCGAGCTGGTGCGACTCGACACGCCATTGCTGTCTCTTGAGACTTTAGAGGAGATTGTCGGCAAATGGGAGTTCGATGCTGTGATGGTGTGTTCTGTGGTTCCTGATAAGGCAAAGCTTCTTCAAGGCTACTTCGACGGAACACCATTTCATTTGCTGAAACATGATTCCGACCACGGCATTACGATTGATATCACGCACCCTGAGACAGTGGGTGCGGACCGCATTGCTAATGCCATTGGGGTGATGGCTCTGTATCAGGCTCCAGCAGTGGTGATTGATTTTGGCACAGCTGTGACCTTCGATGTGGTAGATGTTGGTGGAGTTTACCGTGGCGGTGTCATCGCACCTGGTCTAGGTTCGATGAATGATTACCTTTCGAAAAAGACAGCGTTACTACCCAGTATTTGCATTGAGGAACCAGCTCACGCGATTGGCAAATCGACCACTGAAGCTATGATGGCAGGGGTTGTTTACGGTTACAGAGGCTTAGTCGTAGGGATTCTACAAGCGATCGAAAAGGAGATGGCAGCGAAGCCATTCATCATTTCTACAGGGGGTGATGGCAGGGTGATTGCATCTGGAGTTAGTCAAATTGATGAATTTAGTAATCAAATAACTCTTGAGGGACTACGGGTAGCTGCTGTAAACATCTTTTGTAGCTAGCAGGCTGGATAATCCGCCTGTATATGCTAGTATCAATTTAATAAGCACAAATAATGGATAAATTAAGCATAGGAATCGATTTTGGAGGAACTTCTATTAAGATGGGAGTGGTTCAAGGAAAGGAAATTATCCATGAGTCAGAACGTATTGACCCTCAGGGTCATGCATCAGCTTCGGAACTCATCGGGATCCTCGCGGAAACTGTGCTCAATCTGAAAAAATTGTACCCTGAAATCCGCTCTGTTGGCGTCGGAGTACCTGGTTTCGTTGATTTTCCTACTGGCACGATCCATAACTTAACCAATGTTGCTGGTTGGTCGCATATTCCTTTAAAATTTGAAATGTTTAACCGCACTGGACTGCCATGTGCTGTTGAGAATGACGCTAACTGCATGGCGATTGCAGAGTGGAAACTTGGTGCTGGTGTTGGCCACGAACATCTTGTTTGTATCACACTAGGCACCGGTGTCGGTGGCGGAGTGATCGTTAATAACCAGATGGTGCGTGGAGCTCACTATGCTGCCGGAGAACTAGGCCAGGCATCGATCGATTACAATGGCACTCTAGGTAACTACAATAACAAAGGGGCATTAGAAAAGTATATAGGTAACAACCAGATCGCTGAGTTTGTGCATGAACAATATGTTGCTGCTGGTATTGATAAGCCGCTGAGCCAATGTTTCCCAGTAGATCTTTCTACATACGCTAAGGATGGCTGTGAGGTCGCTTTAGCTTGTTGGGATGAGATTGCTCGTAAATTAGCTGCCAGTGTGGGATCCGCTTGTTGGTTGTTAAATCCTGATGCCATCGTGATTGGTGGTGGTGTGGCGAATGCAGATGAGCTTTTATTCGAGCCATTTAAGAAGCATTTATTTGCTCAATTGAACGGCCCATTTAAGGATCAGCTGCAGATTCTCAAAGCACACTTCAGCAACGAAGCTGGAATTTTAGGTGCTGCAGAGCTCAGTGCTGACCTCGTCATGTAGGTGATAGCTACTTGTATCAAAGTCATAGTACACAGTGTGATATGTGATCATTCTATAAACTCACGTTGATGAGTAGCTGCTTGAAATGCTATGCTCATCGAAATGAAATAAGATTACAGCGGCGACGTATTATACCATTCTGAGAAACAAAAAGAGTGGTATTACTAGCGATTGATCGGGACATGGCTAAAGATCCCGTTCTTGTATCCTGCCATGCTCATCGTCATTTGCTGACGAACCCATTTAGACTTAGTTGCAATTGGGAATCCTAGATCGCGGAGTTTTCCGAGTAGCGTGTGATCAGACTGGAAGAAGGGAGTGAGACTTCGAGTGGCAAATTGATAGAATGCGAGCTGACGTTTGCGTAGTTTGCTATATGTAGCCAATGCCGTCTCTAGCGACTCGTTATTTACAATGGCATCAGCCAGGCCTTTAGCGTCCTGCAGGGCAAGGTTGACCCCTTGTCCAAGTTGAGGTGATAGGGCATGGGCTGCATCACCTAACACCACGGCATGAGCCGTGTGCCAATGAGGCATGACGACGTCATGATATCTAGCAACCTGGATTTGATCATGGTTGGTGATTTGATCGAGAAAGGATGTCGCCTCAGGTGTGGTTTTGCAAACCCGCTCTTTCCAATGTTCGATCGGTTGCTGCTGCCAGTTTGTAAACTCATCGAGCTTCATTGAGTAGAAGAAACTGAG
>CAXMOB010000311.1:0-2961 GCA_964194815.1 Vicinamibacteria bacterium
ATATTTAATGCGATTAAATCTCAATTACAACATCTGTTGAAATCCTTAATAAGCATTGATAATACTGTATTTTTTTTCAAGCCAAACCTTGCATTTCATAGAAATGTAACTATGACATCCCACAGCACACCACTACAGATATTATCAGATGATCAAAAACAGTTCAGTCTGCCGATTTTGGAACTCTTCCATCGGTAAAAAATTAATCGTAGCTCTGACAGGGGCTGTTCTCGTCCTCTTCTTAGCAGGGCACCTTATCGGTAACCTTCTCATCTTCAAAAGTCCTGAGGACTTTAATGAATATGCTGAATTCCTCCACCACATCGGACATGGAATGGGAATTTGGGTCGCCCGCCTCGGCTTACTAGGTGCACTATTCCTCCACGTAGCTGCTACAATTTGCCTGGTGATTCAAAACCGTGAAGCTAAGCAAGTTGGTTACGAATGTGAAAAATATGTTCAGGCAAACCGCGGATCTCGTTGGATGATCTGGTCTGGCCTCACCATCATCTTCTTTATCATCTTCCATATTCTCCACTTCACTGTTCGTGTTGATGCCGACCTAGCGAAGCTCGCAAGCGATGGTGACCCACACCAAATGGTAATCCTTGGCTTCCAAAACCCACTCGTTGTTATCTTCTACGTCATCGCAATGACTTGCCTCTGCTCACACCTCAGCCACGGTGTTGCATCGATCTTCCAAACACTCGGTTTGAGAACACGCAAAAATGCAATGCTCATCGACTATTCAGCGAAGGCATACACTTACGTTATCTACCTTGGCTTCATCTCGATCCCAATCGCTATCCTCTTCGGCTTTGGCCAACACTAATTACACCAACTCTAACCAATTTATTAAAATCATGTCTTTAGATTCAAAAATTCCTGAAGGTCCGTTGGAGCAAAAGTGGACAAAGCACAAGATGGACTCCAAGCTCATCAACCCTGCCAACAAGCGTAAGTATAACGTTATTGTTGTAGGTTCTGGTCTTGCTGGCGGTGCTGCTGCAGCTACTCTCTCTGAGCTCGGCTACAAAGTAAAATGCTTCTGCTACCAAGATTCACCACGTCGTGCCCACTCGATTGCGGCTCAAGGTGGTATCAACGCAGCTAAGAACTACCAGAACGACGGTGACTCAGTGTTCCGTCTCTTCTACGACACCGTAAAAGGTGGTGATTTCCGTTCACGCGAAGCCAACGTTTACCGTCTTGCTGAAGTATCAGCAAACATCATCGACCAGGCAACAGCTCAAGGAGTGCCATTTGCTCGCGAATACGGTGGACTACTTGACAACCGTTCATTCGGTGGTGCTCAGGTTTCTAGAACATTCTACGCCCGTGGACAAACTGGACAGCAACTTCTCATTGGCTGTTACCAAGCTCTTCAGAAAGAAGTCTCCAAAGGAGGTGTCCAAATGTTCCCAAGAACTGAAATGATGGACCTCGTCCTCGTTGATGGACATGCTAAAGGCATCGTTGTTCGTGACATGGTTACTGGCGAAGTCACAAGCCATGCAGCTGACGCTGTTTGTATCGCTTCTGGTGGTTATGGTAACGTATTCTTCCTCTCAACCAACGCTATGGGTTGTAACGTAATGGCTGCATACAAGGCCCACAAACGTGGAGCCTACTTTGCAAACCCATGCTACACACAGATTCACCCAACCTGTATTCCTGTTTCAGGTGATTACCAGTCAAAGCTCACCCTCATGTCTGAATCACTTCGTAACGATGGTCGTATCTGGGTTCCAAAGACTCAAGAGGACGCACTCGCTATTCGTGAAGGTCGCAAGACTCCTACCGATATTGCAGAAGACGATCGTGACTACTACCTCGAACGTAAATACCCTTCATTCGGAAACCTTTGCCCACGTGACATCGCGTCGCGTGCTGCTAAGGAAGCTTGTGACGACGGCCGTGGAGTTGCTACTACAGGACTCGGTGTATATCTTGACTTCAAAGATGCAATCGCACGTCTTGGAGAAGACCTGATCCGTGCTCGTTACGGTAACCTCTTCACCATGTATGAAAAGATCTCTGGCGAGAATCCATACCAGACACCAATGCAGATCTACCCTGCTGTGCACTACACAATGGGCGGACTTTGGGTCGACTACAACCTTCAGTCAAACATCGATGGACTCCACGTCCTCGGTGAAGCAAACTTCTCAGACCACGGTGCTAACCGCCTAGGTGCATCAGCTCTTATGCAAGGACTTGCTGACGGTTACTTCGTCATACCTACAACCATCGCAAACTACCTCGCAGGTGAGAAGGCAGGATCAGTCACCACTGATCACCCAGCATTCACTGAAGCTCAAGAAGCAGTTCAAGGCCAACTTGATAAACTGATGAATATCAAAGGCACCAAAACGGTCGACAGCTTCCACCGTAAACTAGGCCAAGTCATATGGGATTATTGTGGCATGGAAAGAACTAAGGAAGGGCTTGAGAAAGCACTCGAACTCATCCCTCAGATCCGCAAGGATTTCTGGGAAAATGTCCGGATTCCAGGTAAGGCTGACGGTCTCAACGTAGAACTCGAAAAAGCAGCACGCGTGGCTGACTTCATCGATTTTGGCGAACTGATGTGTTACGATGCACTGAACCGTGAAGAATCTTGTGGTGGCCACTTCCGCGGTGAGTATCAATTCACAGAAGATCACCCAAAGGTTCTCGACGGCACAACTCAGACTGGTGAAGCTCTGCGTCACGATGACGAGTTCATGTATGTTGCCGCTTGGCAGTATAACGGCGAAGGCCTTACACCAACACTTCACAAAGAAGAGCTCAGCTACGAGAGCGTCACTCCATCAATCCGAAGCTACAAGTAATACCATTTAGAGTTTCAAAAGAGACTTATGCGAAGCTATATTCTTTTAGAATCGAGGCTTGATAAAGGAGCGATGCGGGCATCGTGACTGAAGAAAAACACTGATTGTAGATGAATACAGCGAGTAA
>CAXMOB010000312.1:0-2483 GCA_964194815.1 Vicinamibacteria bacterium
TCTATTACGAAGCACTTGAACTTTTTGGAAAAGATGTCCCCATACCGCTCGTCACATCCACTCTCGTCGCGATTGGTGCCATCGGAGCCATTCTTATTTTCTACCGACTCCTGATGCTCAGCTCCTTCGATGCAGGCCTCACCGCCTCCTTTGGCATCAACCCCAAAGTGGTGCACTACCTCTTGATGGCAGTGCTCTCACTCGTCGTGGTGACTTCATTCCGTGCTGTCGGTGCCATTCTAGTTATTGCTCTTCTTATCATCCCTGCCGCCAGTGCTTACCTCTGCACTCATCGTCTGAAAACCATGCTACTGCTCTCCGCACTGCACTCTGCCATTTCATCTATCGCGGCAATGTATATTTACGTCAACTTTCAGTGCTCGATCGCCTCAGCAATGGTAGTGGCAGGTCTTCTTCTCTTCATCCTCACATGGCTACTCGGCCCTGTCGATGGGCTCATCTGGAAATGGAAACGTCGCTACTTTAGATCTGAAAGCTACGACTTCAGTGAAGTCGATCACTAATGCCATACGGAGTATAAACGCGATTCCCTTGACAAGCCGCGATTATCAAAGACATTAACTAAAGACATGAAGAAACTCGGAATTTTAGCACTGGTCATCGCCATTATCGTAGGAGGTCTCTTTTGGTTTTTTCACCCCAATCAACAGCTCAAACGGAAGTCACAACGTATTCTAGATTCGTTCACAGTCGAAACAGGAGATAGTGTAGCAGGTGGAACATCCTCTGCCATTTTTGCAGACTCACTCTTCGCCCCTACGGTAATAGTAGAAATCGATCCATCGCTTAGTGCTCTTAGCCATGCTCTCGGCAGATTTAAACTAAAAACGCTTAACCGTGATACCATTACCAGTGGAATCCAATCAGTCAATCGATACGCTAAGCTGCTCACTCACGACCCTTCAGAGTTTAAAGTAACAGAGGTCTCTGACTCAATCTACACCGTCACCTTCCGCGACAAAATTAAAATTGAAACCAAGAAGCGTTCTATCAAAGCAAATGTCGACACCAAGATCATCTACACATTTACGAAAACTGAAGGTGCCCTCAAGATCAGCAAGATCCAACTTTTAAAACCATAAGTTTTCAAACTTACTTTTACCATGTCTAATAAATCACTACGCACCAGCGGCTCCGTTGCCATGGACGACTACCTTGAGCAAATTCACCTACTCATCGAGGAAGTCGGCTACGCTCGCCCCGTAGACATTTCAAAAAATCTAGGTATCTCACAAGCCAGTGTTACCAATATGCTCAAGCGTCTCGACGAAGAAGGCTTCGTCAAACACGTCAAATACCGCGGCACCACCTTAACTGAGCTAGGCAAGACGATCGCCAACGCCATCGTTACCCGCCACAAGACCCTAACCCGATTCCTCAGGCTTTTCGATGTCAATGAAGACACCATCTATCGCGATGTCGAAGGCATGGAACACCATATTTCTCGCCACACCTTGGCAGTTATCAACGCCTTGGCAAACGAGCTCCAAGACAACCCAGACCTACTAAAAAAGGTCAAATTAGTCATTTCCAAAGACTAAGGGCAAGCTCCGGCAACTAGCGGTGCTGACGCAGGAAAGAAAAGCAAGTTGAGCGAGGCGACTTTTTGGAGTGAGTAATACCCAATCCAAAAAGTGAACGAAGCTATACGCAGTTTTAATTTTCTGCCCACAGGGTAAGCTTAAAGCAAATTAGGTGTAAGCTACAAAAATCATACATTAATACTCAATACGGCAGCGTTGGGAGTTGCCGGAGGAGCCTTAATACCCCTATTATCTGCCACTAGTTGCCCAGTCACCCTCATTCTTATGCAGATGGTTGAAAAAATCAGCTATGTGGCTTGCCTAGAGTCCCGTGCGGGTGTATGGGTCTCTCTCATCTCATTTTCAAACCAGTTTTAATTCAGCAGCACAACACATGATCAAGTGGATCTTAACAAAAATCGTAGGTAGTAAAAACGAGCGCGTAGTCAAGCGCATGCAACCTATCGTCGACCAAATCAACCAACTGGAAGAAGCGTACCAGAAGGAATCTGATGAAGCTATTTTAGAGAAAGTGGAAACATGGAAAAACCACCTTCATCGCTACCTTCCACTAGAGATCCCGACAAGTCGCCAACTCCACAGTGCTGATGCGGAAGCTCTTGAAGAAGTAGCCCAGATGATCAACGACCGCTTTGAGTCATTGAAATCTGAGTGTCCAACTCTTCCAAAGGCGGAAACCACTCCAGCATCTATTGAAGCTGCTGTCCAAGCATTCCGTGAAGTAGAAGAATCATTCCTCGATAACACTGCAGAATATCTCGAACAAATTCTTCCTGAAGCTTTCGCAGTTGTTAAAAATGCTGCTCGTCGCCTCATCGGCACCGAGATTGACCTCGGTGGTTATGAAGTGATCTGGAACATGGTTCACTTCGACGTTCAGCTCATCGGTGGTATGGCACTTCACAAAGGCCTCATCTC
>CAXMOB010000313.1:0-6728 GCA_964194815.1 Vicinamibacteria bacterium
CTCGGCGATCAGAAAACTGAACAATTATTTAGAATTATCATGGCTACATACGCTATTAACGGATTCGGGCGCATCGGGCGCAACGTTCTTAGAGCTCTTATTGAAAAGGGTGAACTCGAAAAGGTTGTTGCTATCAACGACCTTACTGACAATAAGACTCTTGCTCACCTTCTTAAGTATGACTCTTCACAGGGCAAACTGGACGCGGATGTTTCATTCGACGAAAAGCACCTTATTGTGAACGGTCACAAGATCGTAGCACTCGCTCAACGCGATCCATCTCTACTTCCTTGGGCTGAGCTCAAGGTTGAAGTTGTACTTGAGTCCACAGGATTCTTCGCTTCACAAGCAGGTTCACAGAAACACATCGACGCAGGCGCTAAGAAAGTTCTTATCTCCGCTCCCGCTCCAGATCCAGATCTCATGATGTGTATCGGTATCAACGATGGTGAATATGACGCATCTAAACACAATATCGTGTCTAACGCTTCATGCACAACTAACTGCCTTGCACCTATGGTGAAGGTTCTTAACGATTCATTCGGCCTTGTTCAGGGTATGATGGCTACAATCCACTCCTACACGAACGACCAACGTATCCTTGACCTTCCGCACAGCGACCTTCGTCGTTCACGTGCAGCAGCAGTGAATATCATCCCAACTTCTACTGGTGCTGCTAAAGCAATCGGTAAAGTTATCCCTGAACTTGCAGGCAAGCTTAACGGTAACTCATACCGCGTGCCAACTCCTACAGGCTCTATCACTGACCTCGTTTGTATCCTTAAGAGAGAAGTAACACTTGAAGAAGTCAACGCAGCATTCAAAGCAGCAGCAGACGGCCCAATGAAAGGTATTCTCGAATACACAGACGAGCCAATCGTTCTTCAGGACGTAGTGTCAAACCCACACAGTTCAGTTTACGACTCAGGCTGCACAATGGTTGACGGAGCAATGGTGAAGCTCGCTTCATGGTATGACAACGAGTGGGGCTATTCAAGCCGTGCTGCAGAAGGCCTCGCACTTCTCGGTAAAGGTCTCTAATCTGACCTTACTCATGTAAATCAATTTCACAGGGGGCGGTTGCAAAACCTCCCCCTGTTTTGTTACCCCTTCACTACTTTTCTACTATCCACTCTACTACTTTAAAAAATGGCTAAACTATCAGTTCGCGACATCGACGTAAAAGGTAAGGAAGTTCTCATGCGTGTTGACTTCAACGTCCCGCTCAATGATGAGCTTCAAATCACTGACGACACACGTATCAAAGGAGCTCTTCCTACCATCAAGCACCTTATTGCAGGTGGAGCAAAGCTTGTTCTTTGTTCTCATATGGGTCGTCCAACAGACGCTAAGGAAGCTAAGTATTCTTTACGCCCAGTTGCTTTCCGTTTGTCAGAACTCTTAGGTATGCCAGTTGCATTTGCTGATGATACTATCGGCGATCATGCAACAACACTTCGTACATCACTCGATGCTGGTCACATCGTGGTTCTTGAGAACACACGTTACGACAGTGCAGAGAAAAACAACGACGCTGACTTTGCCAAAGCACTCGCAGGTAATGCTGAGATATTTGTGAATGATGCATTCGGCACAGCACACCGTGCTCACGCATCTACTGAAGGCGTAACTCACCACGTTGCTCAATCAGCAATGGGCTTCCTCATCGAAGCTGAACTCGACTTCCTTCAAGGGAAACTTGCTCAACCTGAGCGTCCATTCCTTGCAATTATGGGTGGTGCTAAAGTTGGAGATAAGATCCAGGTGATCCGCTCAATGATGGCAAAAGCTGATGAGTTCATCATCGGTGGAGCTATGGCTTACACATTCAGAAAAGCTCAGGGCTACAAGATCGGTAAATCACTCGTTCAGGATGAGTTCATGGATCTAGCACTCGAGCTCCTTGCTGAAGCTAAAGAGAAGGGGATTAAATTCCACCTTCCTGCTGACACACGTGTCACTCAGGAATTTTCAGACGACGCACCTACTAAAGTCACTGCGACCTACGCAAACGGTGGTGAGATCGAAGACGACTGGGAAGGCATCGACATCGGTGACGTCGCTATCAGTGAATTCAAAGAAGTCGTTGCTCGTGCTAAAACGATTCTCTGGAACGGCCCAATGGGTGTGTTCGAGAAGAAGAACTTCGCAAAAGGAACTATCGAACTTGCTGAAGCAGTAGCAAAAGCAGACGCACTAAGCATCGTTGGTGGTGGTGACTCAGTCACTGCAGCGAACACGTTCTGTAATCCTGCTGACTTCGACTTCCTCTCCACAGGCGGCGGAGCATCTCTAGAACTTTTAGAAGGCAAAGAACTCCCAGGAGTTGCCGCACTCACAGAGGTATAAGCCCTCTGCTATTTTTATACTTACTACTCTACTACTTAAAAAAATAATATTATGTCACGCAAACTAATTATCGCAGCAAACTGGAAAATGAACAAAGGCCCAGCAGCGGCTACAGAATTCCTTGAGTCATTCCTCGGCAAAGTCGGCGAACTAGCAGACCAGGTGGAAATCGTTATCGCACCAAACTCACTTTCCATTCCTGCTGTTTCAAACTTCATCAACGACGTTAACCCAAGTGTTGGTGTCGCTGCTCAGAATGTTTCTGAACAAGACAATGGTGCTTACACTGGTGAAACTAGCACAGAGATGCTCACAGAACTCTTCGTTAACTATGTGATCATTGGTCACAGTGAGCGTCGCAGCATCTACGGTGAATCTAACGCGATCATCAACGCGAAGATGAAGAAGGCACTTGCTGCTGACATCACTCCACTTTTCTGCATCGGAGAAACTCTAGCCGAGCGTGAGGGCGGTCAGCTTGAGACAGTGCTTCGTTCACAAATCACAGAAGGCCTCGAAGGCATCGCATCACTTGAGAACGTAGTGATCGCTTACGAGCCAGTTTGGGCAATCGGCACAGGCGTAACCGCTTCTGCACAGCAAGCTCAGGATACTCACAAGTTCGTTCGTTCAGTGGTAGAAGGCCTCTACGGAGCTGACACAGCAGCAGCACTTCGTATCCAATACGGTGGTTCGGTTAAAGGAGCTAACTCAGCTGAGCTTCTCGGCCAGCCAGACATCGATGGAGCACTCGTCGGTGGAGCTGCACTCGAAGCTGACTCATTCCTTGAACTTATCGCGAATGCGGTAGCCTAGTAGGATATATCCTTATCTAAATTTGATTTAACGGTAGTCTTTTGAAGGCTATCGTTTTTTTTAGTAGTATAGTGAGTAAACTCTCATTAAGAAGTATCAGTCAGATCGATGTATCGTTTTATATAATCGATTTGATCGAATCACTATTTTAAGTAATCTTGTCCAGTATGCAAACCGTGAGTAAGCCGAAACCAAGCACTGATGATTCAGAGCCGACGAAGAGGAATTGGTTTTCCTTTTTTAGCCTGATTGTGATGCAGGGGCAGAACGCTTTCAATGATAAGGCCGTTCAATATCTGTTGGTGTGTGCTGCTGCTGCATTATTACAAGTGGGAGTGGAGAATGCACTGACTAGTGGCATGGAGTATGTTTTGGCTGGATTGATCGTGACACCCTTTATAGTGTTGTCTCCTTTGGCAGGCTGGATTGGTGACCGCTTTCCAAAAAGCACGATCATCCGTTTTTCTGCAGTTTTTCAGTTGGCTGTATTCCTCTTGTTGTTACTAGCAGTTTCGATGCACCATATTTACTTTGCTGTTGGAGCCTTTTTTTTATTAGCTATTCAGTCTGCAATTTTGAGCCCAGCTAAGGTTGGAGTGATTAAGGAATTAGTGGGCAAGCGCAAACTGGGCTACGCCAGTGGGATGCTCGAAATGTTCACCATCCTTGGGATATTGGGAGGCACGATCATCATGAGTAAATGGTATGCCGCTCGTCAGGGTGCTGGCATGGATGCATGGACAGCTCTACAAGTTCCTATTTATGTGCTACTGGCTTGTACGCCAATATCAATGTTGGGTGCATTTGGTGTGGAACGCACGTACGCGAAGGGGGCTCGACCATTCAAGCCTGGTATTTTAGTAGAACATTTTGGACAGGTTTGGAGCGTGTTGAAGCGTCGACCACTCCGCTTGAGCACCTTGGCGGTGACCTATTTCTGGACTTTTGGAGGATTCATTCAGTTACTTTCTGTTCAGATTGCTCGTGAGCATAGCGGGGAGGTTGGTATCGGCGATGATTTGGCGAACATGATGCTCGTTGCTGGCTTTGGTATTGCACTGGGTAGTGTTATTGCCTCGCTAGTCAGTAAGCGTAAAATCGAACTTGGGCTGGTGCCAGTAGGCGGATGTATCATGGCAGTTTCTTGTTTGTTGATGGCCATGTCGACCGTATTAGGAGCATGGTTCATGATCTGGATGTTTATTTCAGGTTTAGGGGCTGCACTATTCTTAGTTCCTGTGAATGCCTACCTACAAGATGCCTGTGAGGAATCTGAACGCGGCAATGTGATTGCTGCCAATAATTTACTCAATTGCTTTGGAGGTATTGTGGCAGTTGGAGTGCAATTGATGCTTAACAAATACTTTGGCTTCTCCGTAGCTGCACAATTCGTGTTGATTGCCGTTACTTCATTAGCTGCGACATTTTATGCGGCGAGGTTATTGCCACAAGATGTGGTGCGATTTGTCATGTTGATGTTGGTGCGTGTGGTGTATCGGATTCGCTCTGAGAATGATATGAACGTGCCGAAAGAAGGCGGAGTGCTGCTTGTTCCAAATCACGTTAGTTATATTGACGCCTTCATTATTTCAGCTGCGAGCCCACGCCCTGTGCGTTTCTTGATGTTTGATGAATATTTCAGCAAAGGCTGGATGGTGTGGTTTTTAAAATTGTTCAATACAGTGCCAATTTCTCGCACGCGAGCAAAGGAAGCCATTATGGTAGCTGCCGATGCTGTTGCAGCAGGGGACGTGGTGTGTATTTTTCCAGAAGGTCAATTGACTCGCACTGGCACAGTCAACGAAATCAAACGTGGCTTTGAAATGATTGCACGTAAGTCAAAATGTCCAGTTCAACCGGTTTACATGGACGGCTTATGGGGCTCGATATTTAGCTTTGAACGCGGCAAATTTTTACGCAAGTTACCGTATCGCCTTCAGTATGGGGTCACCGTTGTTTTTGGTGAACCAATCGAAGCGAAGCAAGCGACCTATGAAACTGTGCGACATTCGATGTTAGCATTAGGTGCTGAAGCAATGGCGATGCGGGACTCAGTGTTAGGTGCCGCTAAGCTAGAAAATCGTTTAGCTTGTCTTGTCGAAGGGAATCCAGCTCCAGTTACTGAAGCCCATCATCGCTTTGTAAAGATGTCGAAAGATGAACAAAAGGAAGTTGTGCTGAATGCTCTGCAATTGGCTGATGGTCCTGCTGTAGGGCGTGGTAAAACGATTGTTGTCGATGCTTCAGAACTTGGTGACCTTGGGCCAGTGTTACTGCACGCTCTTCCTTTGTTAAATAAGAACAAAATCGTGCTGGTAGATGACCAGGTCGAAGACAGAGACTTGTTACGTTGGGTTGACCAGTATGATGTAGCTGCTTGGATTGGGGGAGATAAACTCTGGCGACGTCTTGACGCGTTGAATATTCTACAAACGCGATTTTCGATTTCTGAATCTGAGTGTAAAAAAGCTTATCCGTGGTGGGTAGTCGAGGGGCGAGTTGTCGCGATTAATATGCCACACCCAGATGCGATCACTGCAACACAACAGCATCAAGCTGGTCACAAGGAGAATAGCTTAGGGCGGATACTTCCTGGCTACCTCGTCAATGATAACCATGTCTACTGTGCCTTGAAGGGGAAGGTTGCTTCACTAGAAGCCCATCAAGTAGATGAAGCGGGCTTTGTGCTACCTGGGTCTTTTAATGATTAACATGAGCTTAAATTGGCAATAGATGGCTAGCTTATTTATAGGCAATTTGAGATTTTAGAAGAGCGATTTGTATCCTTGTTTAATCTCCTTTTTTATTCGATCCGGCTGCACACATCATTCTCTCAAGATGTCTTTATTTAGCAAAGGATTCGTTCTGCCATTGTCTCTTTCTGACATCCGCCTTGTATTATTTCTTTTTATTCTAATTTCCACTGGATCGTTTCTTTAATATCTGTTAATGTCTAGGGCGATGGAAGAAACCTCAGTGAAACCCAAAGGAAGTCCGGTAAAACAATTGTCGGTGATGTTGCACAACCGTGTGGGAGCACTCTCTTCATTGTTGAAGTTATTGCAGAGCGAATCGATTGAAGTGGTGGGCTCAAGTCTACAGGACTCAAGCGACGCGACTATTGTGAGATTGATTTTGAGCGACCCAGATGCTGCTGGGCATGTTTTTATGGAGCGCGGAATTGGGTACACAGCCTGTGACATGGTAGTGGTGGGCTTTAGAAATAGTTCGGAAGGGCTTCTGAAGTGTATGTATACACTAGCAGCAGGAGAGACTAATGTTGATTTTCTCTACTCTTTAATGAACTATCCAGAGGGACGTAGTTTGGTGGCGATGCATCTTTGCGACTATGACTTTGGCCTGTCGATTCTATCGCAGGCAGGTCATACTATATACTATCAAGAAGACCTTTCGCGTTAGGTGTAATACCACTTAGAGAAACAAAAGAGACTAATGATTTTTTTGTAAGGATGAAGAGACTAGGCTACGCATTGGGTGAAGGTTACTCGCTGTATTCTTATACAATCAGTGTTTTTCTTCAGTCACGATGCCCGCATCGCTCC
>CAXMOB010000314.1:0-16818 GCA_964194815.1 Vicinamibacteria bacterium
GTGTTGGTGCTGAGCATGCGAAACCGTTTCTTAAAGTGAGATAAGATTCAAGATGAAATCTAATAATTGCGATGAGGAAGGCTAAAACGAGCTAAATTAAGCGTGTTAATCTCTCACTCCAGTTCGACTTCGGATCGCTAGAGCTAGAGCCCATGACTCTGTCGGTAGTTCGTGCAGCTTCCCTGGTTCGGCATGCTTGACGGTTTGTGCATCTTGAGCGTTTAAGAATGTCTCAAAGGAGGTATTCTAAACTGAACGAGTCACTAGAATGAAATGTAAAGGCGTCTCAGTTAAAGCGGAGTGAGAATGGCAAGTGGGGCGTGTATGCATCGTTTAGTGAGATGGATGTAAGTTATTTTAGCGTTTTCACACCATACTCATTTGTTGGGTCGCGATACATGGCATGCACATGCGTGAATGGCTTGTCGCCATCATTTTGGCAGGCGTATTCGATGATGAGTGTTGGGCCTTGAATACGGTAGGAGATACCGCTTTTAGGAGCAATAGGACCACTCCAGGAAAAGTGCATTTTTGGGAATTCAGCTTTGAGTTGGGCGAGTCTCTTGGTGGCAGCATGCTTTGGCAGATCTGCTACGTATTCCGAGATCAAGCTTACCAGTAAGGCTTGTTGCTTTTTGTCGAGTTGGCTGACTTCGAGTCCTTCGCGTGCGGGAATGACACCGTCTTTTTTTGCTGCGGTTTGAATGCGTCCACGTTTTGGGCTGACAATCGCTTTCTTTTGCAGGTCGGCGGGAAGGGATAAGATGAGTTTGTAGGCTTTCTCGGCTTTGCCAGAAATTGGATGGATGGCTTTACCGCCTAGTTGAAACTCGCCAGGGTTGGTTCCAATGAAGGTCGGTGAAAGAGACATTTTTTCACCATGGAAGGTTAGGTTGATGGCGGCATGGTGTCCATCGAACTGAAGGGCCCATGGTTGAGTTGCTGATGGGGTGCCAAAGATGACGATCCAAAAATCTTCGGCCCCGTATCCTGGGAATCGTTTGCCATTGCGTAGTAGGTTGTCGTCGACCAGTGGGATGTTTCTAGCCTTGAGGTAGCCTTGTTCACTCAACACAGTGGCGAGTAGCACCATTGCGTGTTGGATCTGTTTCTCATTGAGATCGCCTAATCGAGCTCCACCTTGAGGACCGCGTGGGGGTAGGTTAGTCCACTTTTGGCGTTCTTTGTCGTCTAGAGCGAGCAGAGCTTTCTTTTTGAGCTTTGGGGTGAGTGTGTCGAGGAAAGCCTGAGCGGCTTTAGCCTGAGCGGCAGGTGAGCGATCGTTGATCTGTGGAAGTTGGTAAGTGGCGAGCACTTTACTAGGGAGCGATGGGTACTGAGGTGCCGCGTGGGCAACTAAAGTAGAGAGTGCAAGGCAGCTGAGTAATGTTTTCATGCTAGAGACTGTGGCAAAATTTCTAGGTATTGCAATTGCCAAGGTTTGGCAAAATCGAGTGTGCATCGGTTTAATATGCTTTTGTTGAGGTAGATATGACGTATTATCTAATTTATGAATAATGGTATGAGTGACTTTGGCAGAAGGCGTTTTATGAAGACAAGCATGGTTGCGGGTCTTGGTTCATTGTGGGTTCCCGGGGCGTTTGCTGAGTTGTTGTCGAAGACACCGGCACAGGCGGAAGGGCCTTTTTATCCGAATAAACTACCGCTGGATACAGACAATGATCTATTGGTGATCAATGATGGGGTGACGCCTGGTGTAGGGAAGATCACTCACCTGCATGGAGCGGTGACAGACGTGAAAGGTAATCCGTTACGAAATGCCTTAGTGGAGATTTGGCAAGTGGACAACAAGGGAGCTTATCTTCACTCCAAAGATCCGCGTAACAAACTACGCGATAAGAATTTTCAAGGCTATGGGCGATTTTCCACCAACCAAAAGGGAGAATACTATTTTCGCACCATCCAGCCCGTTGCGTATCCTGGCAGAACCCCACACATTCACGTGATGGTGAGCCACAAAGGAAAGCGGCTGTTGACGACTCAGATGTATGTTAATAAGAACCCGCTCAACGGCAAAGATTTCTTACTGAAACGAGCTGGTGAGCTAGGTTCGATGCTTTGTGTCGATTTCAAACCAATCCCAGGATCAAAAATTGGTGAACTGTCGGCGAAATTTAATATCGTTGTCGGGGTGACTCCGGAGGATAAGGAATAGGATAAGGGCGGTGGAAATAGATAACTCCACCATCCCGCTTGAAGAATCACCCATGTGCTTTGTTTGTCTATTACTTGAATGGCCCACTATACAGGCAATATCCTGTCTTGCTGATGGATGATGCAGCTTCACATTATATTAGTGCTATCTATATTTCACGGTCCTAAGGCTGTAGCTGGCTCTTTGAGGCTGAAGCAGTTTGGTAGTGTGGATAAGTCACGGGTTTGGCTTGACAATCGGATAGATTTTTGGCAACAAGCCTGTCTAGAAGCGTTCGGAACAACCGTTTGACAGTGGTTGTAATAGGCGTTTTCCATCCAATAAACCCCTCAAAATCACACTAATTTATCTATGGAATCTCCAAGTTTAGTCTCATACGCCGTCTACGTCCTCTACTTCATTTTGTTGGCATCGCTCGGTGGTTTCGGATTTCACCGTCTGACCATTTTGTATCTGTATTTCAAACATAGAGGCACGCAACCTGAGCCATTGAGAAATTTTGATGACCTTCCTGTGGTAACTTTTCAGTTGCCTTGTTATAATGAGAAGCACGTGATCAAGCGTCTTATTAAGTCGGTTGCAGCTGTGGATTACCCGAGGGACAAGTTGGAAATTCAGCTCCTTGACGACTCCACCGATGAAACAGTAGACATTTGCCGTTCTGAAGTAGCTAGGCTTGTCGAAATGGGCTTCGATGCAGTCCACCTTCACCGCACAGACCGCACAGGCTATAAGGCAGGAGCGCTAGAAGAGGGTACCAAGGTGGCAAAAGGGGAGTTCCTCTTCATTCTTGACTCCGACTTCATTGTTTACCCTGATATTTTACAGAAGACAATCCACTACTTCACTGATGATAAGGTTGGCTTGATTCAAACGCGTTGGGCACACCTCAACCGGAACTTCAACGTGTTGACACGTATTCAGGCGATGTTCCTCGACGGTCACCTCGAGCTTGAGCAAACTGCACGTAACCGTTCAGGTCGTTTCTTTACTTTCAATGGCACTGGCGGAATGTGGCGGAAGTCATGTATCCTTGATGCTGGCGGATGGGATCACGACACCCTGACTGAAGACATGGATCTTAGTTATCGTGCGCAGTTGAAGGGCTGGAGATTTATCTTCCTCAACAAAGTGGAAACTCCTGCTGAGCTTCCTGTGGACATGGATGGCTTTAAAAACCAACAACACCGTTGGACCAAAGGATCTATTCAGGTGTGTAAGAAAATTTTATGGAAAATCTGGAAAAGTGATGTGCCGTTCACGACTAAGCTTGAGGCGACCGCTCACTTGACTTCGAACTTCGCATACTTGGCCTTATTCGCAGTGCTGTTCTTGATTTTCCCGAAGTTGGATTCGTATCAAGGTTTGGATTTAATCAAAGAATACCCGTGGCTCGACGACGCATTGAACATCCCAGTATTCTTCTTTGGATCTGTTTCGGTGATTATGTTTTACCTGACTGCTCAGAAGGCACTCCAGCCAAAAGAGTGGTGGAAGGAAATTATCTATCTACCTTGCTTGTTAGCATTAGGAATTGGCATGTCTTTGAACAACACCAAGGCGGTGCTTGAGGCGATGGTGAATTACAAGACTGGCTTCGTTCGCACTCCTAAATATGGAATTGGTGAAAAGAAGAAGGCTGGCTGGAAGAGTAGTAACTACAAGGCTATCAAGTCATTGATGCCAGTGCTCGAATTAGCTTTCGGTGTCTTCTTTGCTCTCGTGGTGCTCTACAACTTTACGGAAGAACGTTACCTCACAGCGGTGTTATTACTTCCATTCCCACTAGGATTTTTCTATACTTCTTTGTCATCGATGGCGCACATGCTTCCGTCGTTCAGCAAAACCCAAGAGCCAGTTGCCGTAGAGGTAGAAACCGAAGATTAATGAAATACCCTTACGTTCACAGAACGTTATCTAGTATCACCACACCAATCGCTAAGGCTGGTGTGATCCTCCTTTTGTCGCTTGTTTTCTCCAGCTGTGGCTGGATGGGACCGAAGAGCGATGTTATCGTTTCCGTCAGGGACCAGAAAATGGCTGTTGTGCGTGAAGGTATATTGGTGAAAACCTACCCGATTTCTACATCGAAGTTTGGACTTGGCGATCGCAGAGGCTCTGGCAGAACGCCGTTGGGGTCGATGAAGGTTGCCAGAAAGATTGGCGAAGGTGCTCCATCTGGAGCAGTCTTTAAAAGCCGTCAGCGGACTGGAGAGGTGATTCCACCCAATGCACCTGGGCGTGACCCGATTGTGACCCGTATCATGTGGTTACAGGGCATGGAGTTTGTGAATCGTAATGCTTTCTCTCGCTACATCTATATCCACGGCACTCCAGAGGAGTGCAGGATTGGACATCCTGCGAGCTATGGTTGTATTCGTATGAAGTCAAAGGACATTATCGACCTCTACAAGCGCCTACAAGTGGGTGACGAGGTAGAAGTGGTGCGCCATTCATTGGACCGTTACAAGGTCGAAGAAAAGAATGGCCCTAAGCAAGATAAGAAAGGCTAGCCTGGATGGAGTTTGTTGATGTTACTTGCCCGTCCTGTTTTCAAACCTTTAGTGTGGCATCTCCATCGACGGGAGAACTGCCCGCCAAGCTCGACTATGATTGTGAGATCTGTTGTCGACCTATGGAGATCTACTTCGACGAGTCTGGCTATGGTCAGGCCCAGAGCTTGGATGACCTATAGAGCTCCGAAGTGAGTTCGTTGCTTCCAGTGCCGTAGCTTGGGACTGTGTGGGCACAAAAAAAGCTGAGTCCCATAGGAACTCAGCTCAATAAGAGTGTATGGTTACTTAAGAAAATTACTCTGCGTCCTTTTTAGGAGCAGCTTTCTTAGCAGCCTTCTTTGTTGCCTTTTTAGCAGCAGTTTTCTTTACAGCTTTTTTGGCGGTTGTTTTTTTAGTAGCAGCCTTTTTAGTAGCAGTTTTTTTAGTAGCAGTTTTTTTAGCAGCAGCCTTTTTAGCAGCAGCCTTTTTAGCAGCAGGGGCCTCTTTAGCAGCTTTAGCAGCTTTAGGTGCCTTTGTTGCTTTTGGAGCCTTTGTTGCTGTTGCAGCAGTCAACTTTTCTGTTGCAGCTTTGCGGCGCAAGTAATCTTTGCGGCGGCGTCTCTTGAGGACTTTGTTGTATTGTTTACCCATAGATTCAATAGGCTTAGTGGGTGAGTTCGGGACTAGCAAGAGAAAATATATACTTGTGGCAATTTCTCATAATTTGTTCACCTGAGTTGCATTGTTCTGGTAATTTTCGGGAACTTACTGTCCACTCACGGAGCTATGGCAGGAATTATCGTTAAACCACGTTCTCGCATTTTTCACGGACACGATTGGGTGTATGCGTCAGAAATCCAAAAAACCTTCGGCAATCCGGAACCGGGAGATGTAATCTCGCTGAAAGATTTTCGCGATCGTCCACTTGGCACGGCCATTTATAATCCCGATTCGCAGATTGTGGCACGTCGCATCTCGCGTCGTAAGCAAAAGCTTGAATTAGAATTTTTTATCCGCCGTATCGGCCAAGCGATCGCATTGCGTGAGCGTTCTGGATTAGATATGAAGTTATGCCGTCTTGTATGGAGCGAATCTGATGCTCTCCCTGGGGTCATTGTCGACCGTTACGACGACCATTTGGTGCTTCAGACATTGACCTTGGCGATGCACAAGAACCTCGATTTCATCAAGCAAGCCTTGATTGAGTTGCTTGAGCCCAAGTCGATCATTCTCCGTAATGACTCAGCAATGCTAAAGGTGGAAGGAATCCCTGAATCTATCGAAATGATTCATGGTGAATCACCTGGTGCATTTATAGTTTCTACTAATGATGTGCAATTTGAGATCGACCTCATTGATGGTCAGAAGACTGGCCTTTACTTGGACCAGCTCGATGCCCACAAATCGATCCAGAAGTATGTCGAGGGCAAGCGCGTGCTCGATGTATTCTGTAACCAAGGTGGATTTGCATTAGCTGCTGCTAAAGCAGGTGCTGCTGAAGTGACTGCTGTGGACATATCAGAATCAGCGATTGATGCGGTGAACCGCAATGCTGAAATCAACGACGTGAAGATCAATGCCATCAAGCACAATGCTTTCGATTTCCTAAAAGGCTGTGAAGACCTCTACGATGTGGTTATTTTGGACCCACCATCATTCACGCGCAATAAGAAGACGCTCAACGATGCGATGCGCGGGTATAAAGAAATTCACCTTCGTGGACTTAAGATTCTCGATCGCGACGGCTACCTCTCGACTTTCTGTTGCTCGCACCATGCTTCGCGTCAGTTATTCTTGCAAAATGTGGTTTCGGCATCAGTCGATGCTAAACGCACCGTGCGTTTGGTGGAGAACCATGACCAGCGTCTAGATCATCCGGTTTTACCAGCGATTCCTGAGACTGAGTATCTGAAAGGATTCACATTCCAGCTTACACCTAGCCGTTAAAAATGAGCTCGATAGCAGTGATTGGTGGTAGTGGACTCTACCAGATGGAAGGGTTCACTCAGACTGAGGAGCGTAAGATCGAAACTCCGTTTGGCGATCCTTCTGATAGTTTTCGCGGCGGTGAGATCGATGGCAAGCAAGTTTGGTTTTTACCACGGCATGGACGTCATCACCATTTGCTACCTCATGAAATCAATCACCGTGCTAATTTCTGGGCACTGAAGTCACTGGACGTAAAATTCGTTCTCTGTGTGACAGCAGTGGGCAGCTTGAAAGAAGAATACGCACCTCGGGATATCGTGCTTCCTGATCAATTTTTCGACCGGGCAAGTCGTCGTGCTGAACACACGTTCTTCGGTCAAGGAATCGGAGCGCACGTTGCCTTTGGTAAGCCAGTTAGTGCATACCTTCGTCAGCTATTAAAAGAGTCAGCAGATGAGCAAGGAGTGAAGGTACACGATGGCGGTACCTATGTGAACATGGACGGCCCCGCATTTTCGACTAAAGCTGAGAGTGAAGCAAACCGACAACTTGGCTTTGATGTCATTGGGATGACCAATGTCGCTGAAGCAAAGCTTGCTCGCGAAGCTGAAATGGCTCTCGCAACTCTCTCAATGATCACTGATTATGATTGTTGGAAAGAAGGGGAAGAAGATGTGACGGTGGAAACCGTGATTGGCCACTTAATGGCTAACGCAGGAAACGCTCAAGTAATCCTGTGCCGTGCGATCCAAGCATTGGATATCGATACCACTTGTCCAGAGCACACCGCTCTGCAATCGGCAATCATCACACCTCAAGCACATTGGCCGGAACAGACCATCGCTCGCCTTGAGCCAGTGTTGAGAAGGTTTATTGGGTGAAACGATGAAGGTATTAACTTTATTAGTCGCACGTCTACTGGTCATTACTTTACCAGCATGTTTAGCGGGTTGTGCGATGCGGGGTAGTGAGCCAATTGAAGTGTTAATGACATATTATGATACCAGAGATGGTGTGATCGATGGCAAGGTCACTAAAGAACGTTCAGACTATCGGCCAAAGTTGATTATCCCAGATTAGTTGGGAAGGTGAGGAGGGCGGGGGGTGTAGACCACTTTTGAGATCTACTTTTTAGGCATCTTGGATAGGTCGATCATGACATCTTGTCCTGCACCGAACATTGTTGTAGGGAGTTTGCCATCCCACTTTTCAGCTTTTCTTAGCTCAATGAGGTTTGGGTTGTCACGTAATGCGGCACCCTCTAGAGCAATTGCTTTTGCACGTGCTTGACCTTCTAGTTCAATGGAAAGAGCTCTTGCTCTCGCTTCAGCCTCGATTTCGTATGCCTTCGCATCGGCTTGGACTCTACGGCTTTCTTGCTCTGTTTTCGCAGCTTCTAACTCAGCTTTTGCCTGGGCAACTTTTTGCTTTTGGTCGGTCTCGAACTTAAGCAATGTCGCTTCAGCACGTTCAGCTTCTTGCTGCATTTCCTTTTTAGCATTAATACCGCGTTCGATTGAAGGAGGTAGCTCAATGTTACGGAACAATACGGCCTCGATGATGATGCCTTTTGATGAAAGAGCTTGTTTTAGTTTGGTTAGAATTGAGTCTTGTAGTTCAATTTGGACAGTTGAGTTGAAGAAGTCTTCAGAGCGTTTAACGCTTTTACCTACTTCACGAATAAGACTGCGCGTTTTTGGGATGAGATACTTGTCGCGAAGTCCCTCTAATCCACCAGTTTCTCTGTATGCTTCTGCAGCAAAATCTCCATCAACTCTCCAGTTCACGGTGATGTCAACTCGAGACGTTAGCTGGTCTTGAGCCTTTAGTGTGATGCCTTTGAATGATTCACTCTCGGCTTGGTTTTTACAATCAATAGCAAGGACTTTTGTCCATGGAGCTTTAAAGTGAAATCCTTCATCTAGTTCCTGGTCTGAGATATTACCGAATGTGATGGCTACACCCTTGTGGCCACCCTCAACGGTGGTGAAACATGATGTGGAGATGATTGCTAGGGCTAGGAGCGGCACGCCGATAGCGATCGCCTTAATAGGAATTGGGTTCATACACGATTAAGGTATCAGGATTGTGCAACAGGTCGACTACAATTATACTTCGTAATTGTAGTGTTCAAAGCCATGCTTATCGATTGCACTAGTTTATCTAATTTGATAGCTTGCGATTTGTTCTCATCATCTTATGCGCAATATCACATCTATTCTCCTTAGCCTTGCAGCTACAAGTATACTGCCAGCTGCCGAGGTGCCGGACTTGACTTCGGTGAGGCAATATTTGAAGCAATCTGTTACAGATGGCACCGTGGCTGGCGGCAGTGTATTAATTATTCACAAGGGCAAGGCGATTTTGTTGAATCGGCCAGCTGTCGAGAGTGCTATCGAGATGTTACAGAAACTGGTTGCGACGATGGACGAAGACACGAATGTGGATAGGCCGGCTGTCTACGACGCGAAATCGATGTTGCCGTGGTGGACTCCGCCATCCGAACGATAGTGTAGGAAGTTTCCGGTAGCCGTTGGAGTATAAAACATAAAACTTGTTGGGAATATGTGGACATGTTATGCTTCTTATTAGTAGAAAATGATGAAGCAACTTACAGCGATGATATTGGTGTTGGCTATTGCCAATCCATTTTGTTGTTGTTTTGGAAGAGGTAAGAACGACTCTAATACAGAGGGAGGTTCTAAACGAGTTTATTCATGTTGTCACCAAGCTGCTAACGATTCATCGGATTCGACACCTCAGGATGATGGCGATACTCCGTGCAAAAATTGTCCATGTAAGAAAGCTGCAGTTAAGTCTGAATACGAGGATGCTGACAAAGCCGTCTCGAAGCTTTTTAAATGTTTAAGTATCCTACCCGAGTGTCCAAATATGGAGTTGAGCTATGTTTCAACAACGATTCAGGCCCTCTATTTTTGGTCGCGACCACCTCCGCTAAGTCGAAGGCTGCACCTTGTTCATTGCGTTTTTAGAATATAGTTATTATCGATCGTACCTTATCTCGCCTATATTAGGCCGAGCTATAAGGTGCATTTTTTCGAGTGGATATTCTGATCTGGGAAATACCTGAAAGCAATCTACCTAGGTAATCTAGCTCACCCGCTGTAGGTAGCTAAATGGGAGTGATCCCCAACCTTTAATATCAATAACTATAACAATTATGAAAATGTATTTATCCGCACTTATTGGGGCAACTTTAGTGGTGTCGTCATGCAGTAAATCTGAGTCTGAGGAGAAAAGTAATGCTAGCGAAGTGACTGTTCCTACTCAGGCCGCCGCCACTTATCCCTTAGACACCTGTGTGGTGTCTGGTGAAAAATTAGGCTCGATGGGCGATTCCATTGTCTATCAGCACGAAGGCACAGAGGTGCGGTTCTGTTGTAAGAGCTGCATTAAGAAGTTTAAGAAAGATCCCGCTAAGTATCTAGCCAAGTTAAAGAAGTAGGTCACAAAAATAGAATTGTACGTATCGAAAACATTATGAAAACACTAGCTCCAATTTCTATCGCACTGTGTAGCCTCCTTGGTGCGTGCAGCTCTACCCTTGAAAGTGAAAAAACTCCGTTGCTAGGCCTGGGGGTGGTCAAGCACGCTGCACCAGCAAAGTCATACCCTGTAAAATCCTCATCTAGCTTAAAGGATCTAATCTTACTGATGAACCGGCATCACCCAGCTCTTGTTGCTGCTGAAGCAGAAGTGCAACGACTGCGTCAGCAAGCAATCGTTGCAGGAGCACTTCCTGATCCTAAAGCGAAGCTCACTGGAGGGCGTCTCGCGGAGACGGCTGCAGGTCGTGTGAATACGATTATTGGCGTCGAGCAAATGCTTCCGTATCCAGGCAAGTTGGACCATCGAAAAAATAAGATGCTTAAGATTGCTGAAGCCGCCGAAGCTCAACGTGGGGTTCTGCGGTTGCAATTGGCCTATCAACTTCGGGTCAGCTATTGGCAGTATTACAATGTGATCCATACGCGTAAACTGCTTGTGGAAAATCAACAGCTGTTAAAGCAGTTAACGGAAACAGTGCTGACACGGGTGGAGGCAAATCAAGCGAATGCCCAAGATATCATTCGCCTCACCAACGAGGTGGCACAGATCGAACGCGAACTCATTTTGTTGAAGAAAAGTGAGGGGCAAGCGAAGGCCTCGCTCAATGCCTTGTTGCATCGGCCGTCAAAAGCATCTCTGCCCACTCCGAAATACAATAGTCGCGATATGAAGGTGAATGCCTCAGCCTCTATTGCCCGCCATCCGGAACTTGAGCGAAACCGTAGTATGATAGCGGCGGCTCAGCATGAGCAAGAGTTAGCCAAGTTAGCTAGGCGTCCTGATTTCAATGTTGGGTTACAGTATGGAAGTGTCAATGGAGGTGGCCTGGCACCTTCTTCTAACGGGAGAGATCAAGTGATGGCCACCTTCGGTGTGACTATCCCCATCTGGGAAGGAAAGAACAAGGCTAAGCAAAAAGCTGCCGATGCCAATATGCTCAAATATTCTGCACAGCTGGAGGTGTCTCGCGATCTCCTCAACAGTGAGTTGTCAGCATCCAAAGATGACATTTTAGCTCAGCGAACATTAATCACTTTATTCAAGGATCAATTGATACCTGATAGTCAGTCAGCCTTCGAGTTGACAACGACATCGTATTCAAACGGCAAAGCGAGCTTCAACGACCTGATCGATGCATGGCGGCAGTTTATTCAACAACAGAAGCTCCAAGTGAAGAACAAGAGTGCTCTAGGAGTTGCCGTGGCTCGCTTTAAGAAATCAACTTCAAACTAGGTAAAACTATGAAATTTAAAATAATTAAAATCAAGTGGCTATTTTCCATTGCCGTCGGTGTGCTAATGCTCATTGGTGTGTTTATGTTGGGTTGGTGGATTGGGCATCCTGAAGAAAAGGACGCATCAAGTGGAGAAGAAGAAAAATCTTCTATTATGTGGACCTGTTCGATGCATCCTCAAATCATGCAGCCAGATCCTGGGAGTTGTCCAATATGTTTAATGGACCTTATTCCCGCGACGGGTAAGGGTGGTGGCAGCGATTCCAGTGTGATAGTGAGTAAGCAACAAGCAGACGTCATGGGGCTGAAGATAGCACCAGTGCAACGCTTGCTCGCAACCCGTAGTGTGAGCCTTGTCGGTAATATTATTCCCGATGAACGCTACACTAATACGATAACCTCCAGAGTAGCTGGACGTATTGAAAGGTTGTATGTGGATTACACGGGTATTTCGGTGCAGCAAGGTGACCATCTCGCAGAAATCTACTCGCCAGACTTACTTGTCGCTCAAAAGGAACTGATCGAAGCAAAGAAATTGTTGTTGTTATCTGACTCCGTAGCACCAGTTATTAAAAATAATCGTCAAAGGCTGTATAAAGCAGCAAGGGAGAAGTTACGTTTGCTTGAGATGACCGACGAGCAAATTAAGTCAATCGAATCAGCGACGAGCCCAAGCGATCGGCTTACCGTGTATGCCACTGACGCTGGTGTGGTTACCAAGAAGCATATTAACAAAGGTGATTATGTAAAAATGGGGACTCCACTTTACACGGTTTCAGACCTAGGCACAGTTTGGGTGACCATGGATGCGTATGAGCAGGATTTGCCATGGCTACGTTATGCACAGAATGTGACTTTCACAACACCAGCTGTGCCGGGGAAGGTGTTCACTGGTAGCGTGGCATTTATTGACCCAGTATTGAATCCTAAAACCCGCACATCAAGGGTGAGAGTAAATGTGAAGAATGTCGGAATGCACCTTAAGCCAGGTATGTTTGTTCGTGCAAGAGTAGCTGCACAAGTCAACGGGATGGGCCAAGTCGTTATTACAGGCTTAGAAGGAAAGTGGATCAGTCCAATGCATCCAGAAATCATTAAGGATAAGCCCGGGGTGTGTGATATCTGTGGCATGAAACTTGTTCAAGCTGAGGACTTGGGTGTGGTCAGTTCTGTAGATGCTGCTACCTTATCTTTGGTTGTTCCACACTCTGCAGTCTTACAGACGGGCAAACAAGCTGTCGTGTATAAGAGGATCATTAAGGATGATGAGCTAGAGTTTGAAGCTGTGGTGGTCACCTTAGGGCACCGGGTTGATGATTACTATGTTGTTCAAAGTGGTCTCAGCGATGGAGACTTTGTGGTGACTCAGGGGGCGTTTAAGATTGATTCCGAGCTACACATCAATGCCAAAAATAGTATGATGAATATGCCAGCGTCCTATGTTGGACCACCAGTGCCGTCCACTCCGATGGATAAGGTCGAGTTGGCGAAATTCAAGAAAGCGTTAGACTTATATTTAAAGGTTTCTGACCACTTAGCGCACGATCAGACAGATAAAGCGATCGCTCTGAATAGTGAGTTGGCATCAGCTCTTTCTGGTATGTCACATGAAGCATTGGCTCAATACACAGCGAGGGTTAAAGGTTCTCAGTCGGCTGAGGATATCAAAGCCTGGATGGACTCTGTCGCTATTCAGTTTGCTGAGGTGATCAAGAGCCGAGCCGCAAATCAGCTAGAGCCTCTTTACCTTCTCTACTGCCCTATGGCGAGGGATGGGATTGGTGGCCATTGGCTATCGAGATCTCACAAAGTTGAGAATCCCTATTTTGGTTCAGAGATGTTTGGCTGTGGCACAGTGAAATCTCAGCTGACAGTGAAAGCACATGTCATGGGGAAAGAGATGGACATGAAGCCAAAGGGCGAAAGTCCTAAGATGGATCACAAAAACCATAACCACTAGAGTAGAGCAGCACAATGTTATCATCAGTTATTCAGTTTTGCCTCAAGCAAAAGCTAGTTGTTTTTCTCCTGCTAGCCTTCTTTGTTGGTTGGGGTGTTAGAGTTGCTCCCTTTGATTGGGATGTGAAATGGATGCCGCGTGACCCAGTAGCGGTCGATGCGATTCCAGATCTAGGGGACAATCAACAAATTATTTTCACCAAGTGGCCTGGACGTTCTCCAAAAGATGTGGATGACCAAATCACCTACCCACTCACAGTTAGCTTACAAGGGGTGCCGGGGGTGAAAGAGGTGAGAAGTTATTCGTATTTTGGCTTCTCTTCGATTTACTTAGTTTTCGATGAAGATACTGAATTCTATTGGTCTCGAAGTCGTATCCTTGAAAAATTAAACTCTCTACCCAGCGGTACACTCCCTGAGAATGTAACACCAAGTTTAGGGCCTGATGCAACGGGACTCGGGCAGATTTTTTGGTATACCCTAGAAGGTCAAGATCCAGATGGGAAACGTGTTGGAGGCTGGGATCTTGACGAACTGCGCGCTATTCAGGATTGGCAGGTGAGGTATGCATTACAGGGGGCCGAAGGTGTCTCTGAAGTTTCATCTATCGGTGGCTATGTGAGAGAATACCAAGTGGATGTAGATCCCGATGCATTACGCGTTCATCAGGTCACTCTGTCTCAAGTAGCGAATGCTGTGAGGTCGTCTAACAACGAAACAGGTGCCCGTAATTTAGCAATCAACGGAGTTGAATATATTATTCGTGGACTAGGCTATGTGAAGAACCTAGAGGATATAGAAAAAGCTGTGGTGGTGAGTCGAGATGGGACACCAGTGCGTGTCAGTGATGTCGCCACGGTTGCTCTCGGTCCCGCACAGCGACGAGGAGCACTAGACAAGAATGGGCAGGAAGCTGTCGGAGGGGTAGTGGTCGCACGATTTGGAGAGAATCCATTGGCTGTTATTAAAAGTGCAAAAGAGCACATGAAGAACCTCACGAGCGGCTTGCCGTCACGTGGAATTGTGTTGTGGGATGCCACAACTCCAGAACAGGTTCAAACCTTTTACCAAGAGCAACTTAAGCTTCCCGATGCGGCAACATCTGATGAAAAACAACAGGCCTTAACCAGCTACTTGCAGGAAACTCCACGAGACGCTTGGGCCCCTTGGATGACTCTTTCGAAGGTGAGTATTGTTCCATTCTATGATCGAACGGGCTTGATAGGAGAGACTCTGGGAACCTTAAATAAAGCGATTTATCAACAGATACTGATCACGATTATAGTGGTGGTGATGATGGTGATGCACTTACGTAGCTCGGTTTTGATTGGAGTCATGTTGCCATTGGCGGTGCTAGTCACCTTTATAGCAATGAAGTTATTTGAGGTTGATGCCAATGTGGTGGCCTTAGCAGGCATTGCGATTGCTATTGGCACGGTGGTGGATATTGGAATTGTGCTTACGGAGAATATTTTAAGACACCTTGACGAGGCTCCAGAAGGTGAGTCAAGCCTGACGGTGATTCACCGGGCAGCTACTGAAGTGGCCGGTGCTGTGGTCACCTCTGTGCTGACAACCGTCAGCTCATTCTTGCCGATCTTTCTTCTTACGGGTGCTAACGGGAGGTTGTATAAGCCGCTAGCCTATACGAAGAGTTTTGCACTTGGTGCATCTCTTATCGTGGCCTTAGTGATCATCCCTCCCTTAGCGCACATGATGATGGGCAAACGTCGTGCACGTAAGAATGGCAAGAAAGAGGAGAATGGTAAGAAGCCTGAATCAACAAAAAAGAAATGGAAAGCGCCGTCTATCACTATGGCACTGAACATTGTGATCGCAATGGCAATTGGCTGGGTGTTAGCCGGAGACTGGTCGCCGTTGGGGATTGAGCGATCTTCCATCAGTAACTACTTGTTTGTGGTGATCGCTATCGGCGGACTTTTACTAGCGTTCGCTATCTTTCAAAGAGTTTACCCGTATATTCTGCGTTGGTGTTTGGATCACAAACTTGTCTTTCTCGTGGTTCCAGCATGTATGTTACTCTTTGGCGTAGTCGTTTGGAAGGGTTCGGATAAGATCATTGGTGGGCTACCAGGTGGTGTGTCTCTGACAGACTCCGCATTTGGTCAAGACTTGGCAAAGAAGTTTCCAGGGTTAAAACAAGAGAATCGACCTCGACTTGAAGAAGGTTCATTTCTACTGATGCCGACCACTAGTGCGCACGCTGATATTGGAGAAGTTGTTGATGTGTTAAAGCGATTAGATCGAGCCGTATCGGCAATTCCTGAAGTGAAGTTAGTCGTTGGAAAACTAGGGCGTGCAGAGTCAGCCCTAGATCCAGCCCCAATCTCGATGTTTGAAAATGTCATCCAGTATCATCCAGAGTATAAGCAGGATCGACATGGCGAAGCGATGAAGTTTAGGTATGATGGTGAGAGTGATCAGTTTGAGCGAAATGAACGAGGGCTCCTGATCGAAGATGATGACGGCAAACCTTACCGCATGTGGCGTGATCATATTAAGTCAGCCGATGACATTTGGCGTGAGATAGAGAAAGCCGCTTTTGTATTAGGAGTAACATCAGCCCCGAAATTGCAGCCGATAGAAACCCGCTTGGTTATGCTTCAAACTGGGATGCGAGCTCCGATGGGTCTAAAAATCAAAGGCCCAACACTTGAGAGTATTGAAGAGTTTGGAGTGGCTATTGAGACAGCATTAAAGGCCAGCCAGATCGAGGGATTGAACCCAGCGACAGTGAATGCAGACCGGACAGTAGGTAAACCGTATTTAGAGATTATCCCGAATCGCGATGAGGCGTCGCGTTATGGACTGAATATCCTAGATATTCATCAGACGATTCAGATGGCTGTTGGTGGGCACCAAGTCAGCAATACTGTTGAGGGACGCGAGAGGTTCGCAATACGTATCAGATTTCTGCGAGAGAAGCGCGATAGCATTGAAGCACTGCAACAGACGCTTATTAACACGCCGACAGGAGCCGCCATTCCTTTGTCGGCAGTGGCAGATATTCGCTATGTCAAAGGGCCACAGATGATTAAGAGTGAGAATACCTTCCTTACAGGCTACGTCACCTTTGATAAAACTTCTGAGGCGACTCAGATCGGAGTTGTCAACCGAGTGATGGAGCACATTGACCTACTTATTGCTAAGCAGAATCTGATCGTTCCCCAGGGTGTGACTTTTAAGGCAGCAGGAAGCTTTGAAGAGAAGTTAGAGTTTGATAAGAACATGAAGTTGATAGTGCCCATAACACTATTTGTAATCTTCGTGTTACTCTACCTTCAGTTTAAGAACACTGGGATCACACTCATCTTACTGACTGGGATAGCAGTGGCTTGCTCGGGAGGTTTTCTCATGTTGTGGTTGTATGCTCAACCTGGCTTCTTAGATGTGACCATCTTTGGCACCAACCTAAGGGATATGTTTCAGGTGAG